>NZ_JBPUGH010000070.1:0-17116 GCF_051548005.1 Curtobacterium flaccumfaciens
GGCCTCTCGGGAACGACGAGGACTACTCGGCGGTCACGGGGGGCACGAACCACGGCGGGAAGACGGCGACCCGGGGCGCGTGGCCGCCGTGCTCGGCGAGGATCGCCTTCACCTGCTGGCGTGCGCGGTCGTTCGGCACGCCGATCACGGCGACGGACGAGAACGGCACGCTCGGCCCGGCGAGCAGCTCGAGGCCGTGCATCTCCGGATCGGTGAAGTCGGTGCGGCGGATGAGGTTCGTCGCGGCCTCGGGACCGACCGCGAACCGGACGTCCTCGGCCTCGGCGTCCTGGTCGGCCACGATCACCGAGGCGCCGAACGCGGACACCGGGACGACGAGCACGACGTAGTCGGTCGCACGGGTCCGGCGGGCGGCGTCGGACCACCGCTCCCCCTCGGCGCCGCGGCGGAGCTCGTCCCAGCGGGTCGCGTCGGGCGACAGGGCGAAGGCGACGTGACCGGCGACGGGCGACCCGTCCGGAGCGGACGCCTCGGACCGGGCCGTCCGGGTGGCCGTCGAGCTGACGTCCACGGCCGGGTTGGCCTCGGCGGCGGCCACGATCGCACCGTCGGACACGATGCCGGGCAGGTTGTCGATGTGCGTCGCGTGGTGTGCACGCAGCGAGGCGAAGACCCGGGGCTCCGGGA
The DNA here is from genome assembly GCF_051548005.1 of Curtobacterium flaccumfaciens. Lineage (GTDB taxonomy): Bacteria > Actinomycetota > Actinomycetes > Actinomycetales > Microbacteriaceae > Curtobacterium. The sequence goes on from NZ_JBPUGH010000070.1 coordinate 649, forward strand.
GGTCGGGGACGGCCGAGCGGAGCGGGCCGCCGGGCACCCGCGAGGGAGCGGGCGTGGAGCGGAGGTCGGTGGTGATGCGGGTCCGGCGGGGCGCCGGGGCGGTGGGTTCGGCGGGGGTCTCCCGCTGGCGGGGGGCGCAGATGTCGCAGAGCTCGGTGGGGAAACCGTGGATGCACTCGTCGGTCACGACTGTCGGGGGTCCTTCCGTGCCGGGTGTGGGGTGGGCGGCACGGTGGTCAACGGTACGTCATCGGACGGCGTCAGCGGTCACTGCCGGTAGAGCAGCGCACGCACCTCGGACTCGGCGGCGTGCAGACGTGCGGGATCGATCGTCTCGCCGTGCTCGTAGGCGTCGAGCAGGCGGGGGTCGATGTAGCTCTGACGACAGACGGTCGGGGTGTTCCCGAGTTCCTCGCTCGCGGCCTTCACCGCGTGCGACACGGCCTTCTTCCGCTTCGCCTGGCTCGACTCCGGCCCGGTCTTCGCCAGGTCCACCGCGGCGGCGACGGTGCCGTGCAGCGTGCGGAAGTCCTTCGCGGTGAACTCCTCGCCCGCCCGCTCCTTGACGTAGGCGTTGATGTCCTCGGCGGAGAGCGGCTCCCACTCGGCCCCGCGGCGCTCCCGGAACGAGAGCAGTCGCGCGTTCGGGCCGCGGCGCTTCATGCCGGCGATCACCGTCGCGAGGTCGGGGTCGTGGATCGACGACGACCACTCCTGTCCGCTCTTGCCCGGGAAGTCGAGCTCGATGTCGTCGCCGGAGACGTGGGCGTGGGCGCAGAGCAGCGTCGAGAGGCCGCGGCTGCCGTGCTCGGTCGCGTACCGCTCGGAACCGACACGGAGCGAGCCCTGGTCGAGCATCCGGAAGGCCGCCGCGAGCGCCCGCTGCCGGTCGGGCTCCGGACGCCGGAGGTCCTGCGTGACCATCCGTCGGGCCGACGGGAGCGACTCGGCGAGGGCGAGCGCGCGGTCGTACTTGATCCGGTCCATGCGCTCGCGCCACCCCGGGTGGTACATGTACTGCCGGCGTCCCGCGCCGTCGATGCCCGTCGCCAGGATGTGCCCGTTGTCGTACGGCGAGATCCAGACGTCGTCCCAGGCCGGCGGGATGACGAGGTCCTCGAGGCGCTGGCGGACGGCCGGGTCGGTGACGGTCTTCCCGTCCGGGTCGCGGTAGGAGAAGCCGCGGCCGGAGCGGACGCGGTGGTAGCCGCGACCGCCGGTCGCGGAGCGTCGGAGACGGGTCACCTCTCCGAGCATGCCCACCCGACCCTGTGACGGACGGGAGGCACGGTGCGCGCTGGCACCGTGCCTCCCGTCCGTGTCGTGGCCGGCTACGCGCGTCGGCGTCGCCGCAGGACCAGCAGGACACCGCCCGCCGTCATCGTAAGGATCGCGATGAGCGCGCCGATGCCGAGGCCGGCAGCACCCGTGAAGGCGAGCGCTCGCGCCTCCGGGGCCGGGCGCACCGGAGCCGGGTCGCTCGCGCGCATCGGGTCACCGGGCAACGCGGTCGCGCCCGCGGGCGTCACCTGCGTCGTCCCCGACGCGACCGTCGCGGTGTTCGTGATGTGGTCGGGTGCGTCGGTGGCGACGCGGACGGTGAGCTGGAACGCGACCTCGCCGCCGACGGGCAGGGGTTCGCTGAGCGTGCAGCGCACGGTCTGCCCGGTGACGCAGGTGCCGGCGCGGTCGTCGACGCTCACGAACGCGAGGCCGGCGGGCAGCCGGTCCGTCACGACGACGGGGCCCGGGTCCTCGGTGTGTCCCGCGTTGCGGACCGTCAGGGTGTAGCCGACGGTCCGCCCCCGGACGAGCTGTCCGGTGTGGGTCTTCGTGACCGACAGGGCGGAGGCGGGGGCGACCGCGAGGTCGTCCGAGGCGTCGTTGTCGGCGAGGGTGGTCTCGGTGGTGCTCGTCGTGACCGTCGCCGTCGGTTCCACGCCCGGGTACGCCGCAGCGGTCGGCTCCTGGTGCACCGTGATGACCGGGGCGAGCGTGCCGGCCGGCAGGCTCCCCGCCAGTGCGAACGTCACGGTCGTGGAACCGTCCCGGTTCCGGGTCACGTCCGTGACCGTCCATGCCCGGTCCGCCTCGGTGGACACGTAGGTCAGCCCCCTGGGCAGCGTGTACGTCGCGGTGACGTGCTGCGCGTCGGAGGACCCGGCGTTCCGGACCTGGACCGTCTCGGGCAGGTCGGTGCCGATGACCGCGGTGCCGCGGTGGCCGAGGGCGATCGCGACGTTCGCGACCTGGTCGACCGTGATCGCGCTCGCCGCGCCGCCGTTCGTGCCGGGGGCGGTGGGGGTGCCCGACCCCGTCACGCGGGCCGTGTTGACGAGCGTGTCGGGGGTGAAGCCGGACGACACCGCGGTGGTGAGCCAGAGCGCGGGCGCGTCCTCGCCGGCGACCACGGTGGTGGCGAGGTCGCACACCACCGTGCCCGGCGTGGTCGTGGCGTCGCAGGTCCAACCGCTGCCGGACGCCGCACGGAAGGTCAGTCCGGTGGGCAGGTCGTCGGTGACGACCGTCGCCGGCTGCGCGTCGGACGGGCCGGCGTTGCGCACCTGCAGGAGCCAGACCTGGTCGGTCCCGGCCGTGACCGTCCCCGCGGCCGTCGTGTCACCGACCTTCGCGACCGGGGTCTTCACCAGGCCGAGTGCGGCGTGGGTCGTCACCTCGACGTCGGCGGAGCTGCTGTCGTTGCCGGCCACCGGGTCGTCGGTCGCGCTCGACACCGTGGCGGTGTTGCGGAGCGTTCCCGCGGGAGCGCCGGAGGCGATCGTCGCCGTGACGTGGAACACGGTCGTGGCGCCCGCCGGGAACGTGTCGGTCGTCCAGGTGGTGACGTCGGCGCCCTGCTCCCACCCGGCGTCGTCCGTCGTGACCCGGGTGATCGTCATGCCGCTCGGCGCGGTGTCCGTCCAGCTCGCGCGCTGCGCGTCGGACGGCCCGTCGTTGTGGACGGTGACGTCGTACGCGACCGCGGTGCCGGCGTCCGCCGTGGCAGCGCTCGTGCGCTCCTTGACGATCGAGAGGTCGGCGTGGGTCGTGACCGTGACGGTCGCGTCGGCGTGGGCGGTGGCGCCCGTCGCGGTGACGGGCGCTGCCGTCACGGTGTTGACGACGTCGCCCGCGCTCGCCGAGGCGGGTACGTGCACGGTCAGCACGATGGTGTCGGGGTCGGTCGCGCCCGCGGCGATGCCGTCGGTGCTCACGAGCGTGAGCACGCGACCCGTGTTCGACTCGAGCGTCCAGTGCCGGGCCGTCGCGGCGTCGAGTCCGACGAACTCCACGCCGGCGGGCAGGGTGTCCTGCACTCGGACGCTCGGGGTCCCGGCGTCCCCGGCGGGGAGGTCGCTCGGTCCGTCGGGGTTGGCGACCGTGATCGTGTAGGTGACGTCACGGCCGGCGTCGACCGAGCGCACGTCGGCCGTCTTCGTCACCGACAGCCCCACGGTCTGCGTGGCGTCGCTGTTCGCGACGGCGCTCTGCGTCACGGCGTTGTCGGCCGTCACGACCGCCGTGTTGTCGAGGCGTCCGTCGAGCGACGAGGGCGTGCGCACGGTGAGCGTGAACGTCGTGCTCCCCCCTGCGGCGAGGGTGCCGTCGAGGTCGCACGTCACCCGCTCCCGCGCGCTGCTCGGAGCGTCGCAGGTCCAGGCGCCGTCGGTCTGCGCACCGCTGCCGGCGAGCTCGGTGCCGGACTCGAGGGCGTCGGTGACCTGCACCTTCCGCGCGTCGGCCGTCCCGGTGTTCGTCACCGTGATCGTCCAGTCCGCGGTGGAGCCGGCGACGAGGGTGCCGTCGAAGGCCTTGGCGATCGTCAGCGCGGTGCCGTCGTCGACGGTGCTCGTGACGTCGTCGGTGTCGTTCGCACCGTCCGGGTCGGTCGTCCGCTCGGGGTCGACGGCGACCGTCGCGGTGTTGTCCACCGTCTGGGAGCGGGTGACGTCGGCGTGCACCGTGGCGTCGACGGTGACGACGGGCGCGGTGGTCCCGCTCGCGAGGCCGTCGCGGGTGCAGGTGACGGTGTTGCCCGACACGGTGCAGTCCCATCCGTCACCGGAGGCGTCGACCGCGGTGACCGTGTCCGGCAGGGTGTCCGAGACCGTGACGGTGCCGCGTGCGTCGGACGTGCTCTGCTCGGACGGGTCGCGCAGGTTCTGCACGCTGAGCGTCCAGCTCACGGTCCCGCCCGCCCGGACCGAGGCGGGTCCGGTCTTCGTCAGCGCGAGGTCGGCGATCGCGACCGGGGTGACGGTGGCGGAGTCGCGGTCGTTCGTCGCGTCCGGGTCGAAGGTCTGCCCGGTGCCCTGCTCGATGGTCGCCGTGTTCGTGATCGGGTCGAGTGCGGCACCGGCGGGCAGCGTCAGGGCGACGTCGAGCTCCGGGAAGGACGAGCCCGCGGCGACGGTGGCACCGTTGACGCAGGACCAGCCTCCGTCGACGGCCGTGCAGCTCCAGCCGGAGCCCGAGAACGTCAGCGTCGCCCCGTCCGGCAGGGCGGGCGTCCGGTCGACGACGGTGGTGCCGTGCGCGTCGTCGTCACCGGTGTTCGCGACCCGGATCGTCCAGGCCTTCGCCGTGGTGGCGCCTGCGACGACCTGCTGCTTCGTGGCGGTCTTCGTCACGGCGAGGTCGGCCGCGCCGATGCGCGCCACCGCGGTCGCGTCGGACCCGCCGCCGGGGTAGGACACGAAGGGACCGTTCGCGGAGCCCGTGCCGCCCGAGGCGCTCGTGACGGTCGCGGTGACGTGGTTGGTGTGCGCCACGGCGGTCCCGGCACCCGGGTCGGTGGTGGCGCCGGAGCCCGGCACCGCGCGGTAGTGGAGCACGAGGACGCTGTTCGCGTCGAGCGCCCCGAGGTCCGACCACGTGAGGGTCGAGCCGCTCGAGGCCGGGTCGGCGACCGCGGTTCCCGCGCCGCCGTCGCGGGCGACCGTGGCGCTCCCGCGCTGGTACGTCCAGTTGTCCGGCAGCGCGTCCTTCGCGGACACCGAGGTCGCGGCGCTGCCGGTGTTCGTGAACGTCACCGAGAAGTCCGAGGGGACGCCGACGTAGCTCAGCCCGCCCACGGTGTCGTTCGACTTCGTCACGGCGACCGACGGGAACGCCGGGGTGACCTCGGCGCTCGCGGCGGCCGCTGCGTAGCTCGCGCCGTTCGACGACAGGGACCGGTAGGTGCCGGTCGACACGGTGTTCACGAGCGCCGCACCGGTGAGCGTCGCGTCGTCGGCGAGCTTCGCGGTGTAGGAGTGCGTCACGGTGCCGCCGGCGCCGATGACGGCGGCGGGCCAGGTGATGCGGCCGCCGGGGCACCCGGCGTCGGTGGTGCGCTGCGCACCGTCAGCGCTGAGCGAGGAGTCGTCCACCACGATGCCGGCCGGGACGCAGTCGGTCACGGCCGTGCCGTACGCGGGTGAGCCGGCGTTCGTGGTGGTCACGGTGTAGGTGATGGTCTGGCCGGGCTCGGCCTTCGCGTCCGTCCCGGTCTGCGCGCCGACGGTCGCGGTCTTCGCGATCGCGAGCGACGGTGCGACGACCTTCGCGTTCGCGGGGTTCGACGTGACCGAGGCATCGCTCGGGGTCGTCCCCTTCGAGGAACGGTCCCACGCGAAGGTCGCCGTGTTCGAGCTCGTGGCGCCCGCGACCTGGTCGGTCCCGACCGTGACGGGCACGGTGGTGGTGATCGTGACCGCGTGGTCGAGGCCGCTCGGGATGTCCGACAGGCCGACGGTGACGACGCCGCCGGAGACCTTCGCGGTGGCGGTCACCCCTGCGCCGGTCACGGCGACGGTCGGGTCACCGCTGCTCGTGACGCCGGCGGGGAGCCGGTCCGTCACCTGCGCGTCGAACAGTGCGACGTTCGCCGGGATCGTCGTCGTGACCGTGTAGGTCGCCGCGTCGCCCGGACGGACGGACGCGGCATCGGTGCGGGTCGGGTCGGTGGTCGTGGTCCCGGTGGACGCCCCGGTGGCGGGGTCCCACGTGGGGGTCGTGAGTCGCTTGACGATCGACGGACCCGACACCGTGACGTCGTCCGTGGCCTGGGCGACCTGGACGTACGAGCTGTTCGCGGTCGCGTAGTCGGTGGTCAGCGACGATCCGAGCACACGAGCGGTGTTGCGGTAGGTCTGCCCGGCCGGGGCGTCCTGCTTGACCGTCGCGACGACGGTGATGGTCGTCGACGCGCCGGCCGCGAGGGTGCCGACGTCCCAGGCGTGCACCGAGGTCCCCGACGGGCACGAGCCGAGCGCGGTCTGCTGTGCGGCGGTGAGGGTGGTCTCGCCGGACGAGCTCGAGGTCAGGGTGAGCGTGTCCGGGAAGCAGTCGGCGACGATCGTCGATCGGGAGTCCGCGGTGGCGGCGGTGTTCTTCGCGGTCAGGGTCCAGGTGACGCGGTCGCCGCCCGCGACCGTGCGGCCGCCGAGGTCGTCGGTCTTCGTGATGCCGAGCTGCGGCGCCTGCACGGCGATGGCCTTGGACGCCGTGGCGGTGTTCTTCGTGCCGCCGCTCGGGGTCGAGGTGAAGGTCGCGGTGTTCGTGACGGACGCGCTCGAGAACCCGCCTCCGGTGCTCGTCGGCCAGGTCCCGACGCCCGCGGTGGCGCGGAGGCCGGTGACCGTGACGGAGAAGGTGACCGGCGCGCCCGTGGTGTTGTCGAACAGGGCCGGGAACACCACGTCACCCGCTCGGGAGCTGGTGCCGGTCAGCGTGTAGGTCTGCCCGTTCCACGTGCCCGTCACGTCCGTGCCCTGCGCGGAGGCCGGGACGGTGATCGTGGTGGTGCCGTCGGGGAAGGTCAGCGTCCAGCTCGATGCCGACGTGGTCGCCACACCGGACGGCAGCGGATCGACGAGCGTGGCGTTCGCGACGCTGCTCTTCGCCGGCACGGTGGCCGAGTAGGTGTACTGCAGCGCCTGTCCGGGAGCCGCGGTGTTCCCGGACAGGTTCGTCGACGAGGAGGTCGTCGCGGCGCCGGTCTTCGCGACGGTCGCGCCGGGGATCGCGATGCTGCGACCGGCGTCGGCCTGCGGTGCGGTCCCCTGACCCGTGCCGGCGGTCGACGACGCGGTGGCGTTCGTGCCGCGCTTCGGGATCCACGTCGTGGTGGACCCGCTGTCGGTCGCGGTGGTGAACGAGACCACGGAGCTGCTGTTCGCGAAGGCCGTCCCGACGTACCCGGGCGACGGCACCGTGAAGCTGTAGGTCAGGGTCTTCGTCGCGCTCGCGGCGATCGACGGGATGGTCCAGGTCAGGTACGCGTTCTTCGTGTACTTCGACGCGGCGCCGGTCGGCGCGGCGGCGCAGGACCCGCCGTCAGAGGTGTTCGTGATCATCGCGCAGGTCACGTTCGCCGGGAGCGCGTCCCACACGACCACGTCCGCGATGGCGCTCGACGTCCCCGACGCCGGGGTGTTGCCGACCGTGAGCCGGTAGCCGAGCACCTGCCCCTCGGTCGTGTTCGCCGGGTTCGAGACCGTGGAGCCGTCGGCCGCGACGATGTCCTTCGCGAGCGTCGCCGTCGGCGTGCCCGCGACCGGGTACCCGACCTGGGCGCGGAGGCTCGTGACGGAGCCGGCGGTGTTCTGCTGCGCGAACTTCATGAGGTTCGCGAGGATGTCCGGCTTCGCGGACGAGGAGCCCTGCGCCCCGATCGTCGCGGCGACGTAGAGCACGAGGCTGACGGCTTGACCGTCACCGTCGACGTACGTGCCGGAGGCACCGCCGACCTGGTGTCCGAGGGCGAAGGAGCCGGTGGTCGACGACGACGAGGTCAGTGCCACGTCGGACCGCGGCACGGTGCTCTCGGCGCCGTAGGTCCAGTCGGTGCCCTCGGTCCAGGTCGATCCCGCTGCGGTCGTGCCGACGGGGAGCATGTCGGTGACGGTCGCGTTGCGGCTCTGGACGCCCGCCGGGAAGTCCACCCGGAGGCGGAAGCACACGACGTCGCCGAGCACGAAGGCGTCGGACGGTGTCGTCGTGGTGTACCCGGTCCGGGTCGATGCCGTGCAGTCGGACGCCTTCGTCACGCCGGCGCTCTGGCTGCGGGGCAGCACGGCCTTCTCGATCGAAGGGCTGTTCGACACGATCGACGCCTGGGAGTCGTCGGCCACGGGGGTCGTCCCGGTGTCGCCGTGGACACCGGTGGAGGTGCCCCGCATCTGCACCGTGTTGGTGAAGCGGTCACCGGCGGCGGTCGGCCCGCCGGAACCGGTCACCGAGTACGAGCTGCGCATGAGCGCCTTGTACGACACGGTCAGCGAGCCGTCGGTCGGCTGGTCCGAGAGGTCGAACGTCATCGCGAAGGTCCCGGCGGTCGCGTCGTACGCCACGGACGTGATCGTGACGGTGGACGACGACGGCGTCACCGTCGGGGTCTGGTCGAGCGACGACACCCGGTTCGGGTCGCAGTCGGCGGGGAACGTCCCGGTGGTCTTCGTGCCGGCCGGGAACGCGGGGCAGAGGCCGTCCGGGATCGTGTCGGTCAGCGTGATGCCCTGCGAGGACTCGTACTCGCTCGTGCGGATGAGGAGCGAGTACGTCGCCTGCTTGCCCGCCGCGAAGACGTTGCCGCTGACGCCGGTGTCGACCGACTTCGCGACCGCGAGGTCCATCGCCTCGACGGTCACGGAGTCCGATGCGCTCTGCGCCGCGGTGGCCGTCCCGCCCACCGCACCGGTGTAGGTACCGGCGGCGGTGACGAGGTTCTGCTGCGACTGACCGTTCGACGTGGTGCTGGCGCCGTTCTGCCGCGTGGAGGGACCCGTGTTGTTGTCGAGGTCCGCGGTGCTCCCGAGTGCGGCCGAGGTCGGGGCCGGCGGGGTCCCGCTGCCCGTGCGGAACGTCATGGTGTTCGCGCGCAGCGGCACGGCGGCGAGGTACTGGATCGTCACGGGGGTGTTCGTCAGCTGCGTGATGTTCCAGACGACCTTGGTGAACACGGCGGACCCCTGACCGGGGACGGTGTTCACGGTCGTGACGCTGACCGGGGTGGCGCAGTTCGCGGCTGTGAGCGTCCCGGTGGCGTTCGCGGACGTCGCCGCCGTCAGGTCGGGAGCGCCCGGGTACTCGGGGCCGGTCGTGGTGTTGTCGACGCCGCCGCACTGCAGGAACTCGAGCCCGGCCGGCAGGTAGTCCGTGACGGTCACGTTGTTGCTCGGCGCCGTCGCGGTGTTCTGCACCGTGAGCGTGTACACGGTCGGGTGGTCGTGGACACCGCGGACCAGTTCGTGCTCGGGGCTCGCCTCGGCCTTCGTCACGGTGATCGCCGACACGGCCGTCGCGTTCGACGTCGTCGTCGCGGAGTTCGTGGTGTTCGTCGCCGGTCGGCCCGTGCCGTCGAACGTCGGGATCATCCGTGCGTCACCGCTGCCGGCGACCTGCGCGGTCCCCGTGAACGAGGTCCCGACGGGGAACGTCGTCGTCGACGGCATGACCCGGAACGCGATCGACTTCTGGTCACCCGCGACCAGGTCCGACACGTTCGAGAAGACGAGCAGCGTCCCCGCGTTGTTCGCCAGCGCGCTCTGCACCGGGTCGGTCAGCGTCTGCCCGTCGGTGGTCGCGGAGCCCGTGACGTAGGACACCCCGGGCGGCAGCGTGTACGAGTACCCGAGGTTGTACAGCCCCGTCCCGCCCGACGCCGGTGTGCTGTTCTTCGCCGTGAGCGTCACCGTCGCGGGAGCACCGCTGAGGACCGATGTCGGTGCCTTCGCCGTGACGCTGACGACCGAGTCCGCAGCCGCGGGCTGCGCGATCGCGAAGACGGCGAGGAGGCCGGCGAGGAGGGCCGTCACCACCAACATCGCCAGCGCGCGCGGACGGACGGACAGCAGGGTGGGGCGCATCGGGTGCCTTCGGGTCGGCGAACGGCGACCGGCGAACGACGCGCAGCACCCGGCCGCAGGCAGGGTCCTGCGGAGGGGGAGGGAAAGCGGGTGTTCGGGTCACCAGGCGGGACCGGAGCGGTCCCGCGACTCGACGGTATCGAGTTGCGGCAAACCGCAACAACACCCCGAGCGGGGTACACGGCGTCCCGCCTTGTGGGGACAAGCCCCGCACGGTGCCCGTCGGCACCACGTGGCGGACGGGAGGCACGACTCACCTGCTGAGCCGTGCCTCCCGTCCGGTGGGTGGTCGCGCTGGCGCGCTACGCGCCCGTGCTGCCGCCGTCGTTCCCGATCTTGTCGTCGAGGTCCCGCGCGGTCGTGTCGATCTGCTCGTCGAACCTGCCGCCGGTGACCTTCTTCAGCCCGTCGGCGAGGCCGTGGATGATCGTGTCGGAGACCTCTTCGGCCTTGTCGCTCTTCAGCGCTTCCTCGATCTTGTCCCTGTTCTCGTCGACGAAGGCCTTCGCCTTGTCGGTGACCTCCTCCGCCTTGGCGGAGACGTTCCTCTGGATGTCGTCGAAGCCGGCCATGGTGCCCTCCCTGCCCGGCCGGCTCGCGCCGACCGATCGATGGCCGGTCCCTCCGGCCGTTTGCCGTACATGCTGCACGAAACCTCACGTCTTGTCCGCGCTGCGCGGGAGAACGTCGACTGAACAGGACCCCGGGAACGACGACAGCCAGAACGACGACAGCGGGGCCGGACCCGAAGGCCCGACCCCGCTGCAGCAGGTAACGAGAGTTACTTGACGATCTTCTCGACCGTACCGGCGCCGACCGTACGACCACCCTCACGGATGGCGAAGCGGAGGCCCTCCTCCATGGCGATCGGCTGGATCAGCTCGACCGACATGTGCACGGTGTCACCGGGCATGACCATCTCGGTGCCCTCGTCGAGGGTGATGACACCCGTGACGTCGGTGGTGCGGAAGTAGAACTGCGGGCGGTAGTTCGCGTAGAACGGGTTGTGACGCCCACCCTCGTCCTTCGTCAGGATGTACGCGTTCGCCTCGAAGTTCGTGTGCGGCGTGACCGTACCCGGCTTCACGACGACCTGGCCGCGCTCCACGTCCTCGCGCTTGAGGCCACGGAGGAGCAGACCCGCGTTGTCGCCGGCCTCAGCCGAGTCGAGCAGCTTGCGGAACATCTCGATGCCCGTGACGGTGGTCTTCTGCGTCGGGCGGATGCCGACGATCTCGACCTCAGCGTTGACGTTCAGCTGACCACGCTCGACACGACCGGTGATGACGGTGCCACGACCGGTGATCGTGAAGACGTCCTCGATCGGCATGAGGAACGGCTGGTCGGTGGCGCGCACCGGGTCCGGGACGTTCTCGTCGACAGCGGCCATCAGGTCCTGGACGGACTTGACCCACTTCTCTTCGCCGTTGAGGGCGCCGACAGCGGAGACCTGCACGACGGGGGCGTCCTCGTCGAACTCCTGCGAGCCGAGGAGCTCGCGGACCTCGAGCTCGACGAGCTCCAGGATCTCCTCGTCGTCCACCATGTCGGACTTGTTCAGCGCGACGACGATGTAGGGGACGCCGACCTGGCGGGCGAGCAGGACGTGCTCACGCGTCTGGGGCATCGGGCCGTCGGTGGCGGCGACCACGAGGATCGCGCCGTCCATCTGCGCCGCACCCGTGATCATGTTCTTCACGTAGTCGGCGTGACCGGGGGCGTCGACGTGCGCGTAGTGACGCTTCTCGGTCTGGTACTCGACGTGCGAGATGTTGATCGTGATGCCGCGCTGGCGCTCCTCGGGAGCGTTGTCGATCTGCGCGAAGTCACGAGCCTCGTTGAGGTCCGGGTACTGGTCGTGCAGAACCTTGGTGATCGCCGCCGTGAGCGTGGTCTTGCCGTGGTCGACGTGACCGATGGTTCCGATGTTGACGTGCGGCTTGGTGCGCTCGAACTTGGCCTTGGCCACTGTGGGTCCTCCTCAGGACTCGGATCGCACGCCCCCGGTCGTTCCCGACCGTTGGCCTGCGTGGTTTGTGTCTTAACTGTACTTGGTGACGAGGGGCCCGTCGCCGGGCACCCCCGCCTGTGGAGCAGCGCTGGAGCGCTACTCCCCCTTGCTCTTCGCGACGATCTCCTCGGCGACCTTGGCCGGGACCTGTGCGTAGGTCTCGAAGGTCATCGAGTAGACGGCGCGACCAGAGGTCTTCGACCGGAGGTCGCCGACGTAGCCGAACATCTCGGACAGCGGCACGCTCGCGCGGACCACCTTGACGCCCGAAGCGTCCTCCATCGAGGCGATCTGGCCACGACGGGAGTTCAGGTCACCGATCACGTCGCCCATGTACTCCTCGGGCGTGCGGACCTCGACGGCCATGATCGGCTCGAGGATGACCGGGCCGGCCTTGCGGGCGGCTTCCTTGTAGGCCATCGAACCGGCGATCTTGAACGCCATCTCGGACGAGTCGACGTCGTGCGACTGACCGTCCTTGAGGATGGCCTTCACGCCGACCGTCGGGTACCCGGCGAGGATGCCGACCTGCATGGCGTCCTGGATACCGGCGTCGACCGACGGGATGTACTCGCGCGGGACGCGGCCACCGGTGACGGCGTTCTCGAACTCGTAGACCTTCTCGGCCGTGACCTCCATGGGCTCGAGCGCGATCTGCACCTTCGCGAACTGACCGGAACCACCGGTCTGCTTCTTGTGGGTGTAGTCGTAGCGCTCGACCGGCTTGGTCAGGGTCTCGCGGTAGGCCACCTGCGGCTTGCCGACCGACGCCTCGACCTTGAACTCGCGCTTCATGCGGTCGACCAGGATGTCGAGGTGGAGCTCGCCCATGCCCTTGATCGTGGTCTGACCGGTCTCGGCGTTGAGCTCGACGCGGAACGTCGGGTCCTCTTCGGCGAGCTTCTGGATGGCCGTGGAGAGCTTCTCCTGGTCGGCCTTCGTGTTCGGCTCGATGGCGACCTCGATGACCGGCTCCGGGAACGTCATCGACTCGAGGACGACCTGGTTGCTCGGGTCGCAGAGGGTGTCACCCGTGGTGGTGTCCTTGAGACCGATGACCGCGTAGATGTGGCCGGCGGTCACGTTGTCGACCGGGTTCTCCTTGTTGGAGTGCATCTGGAAGATCTTCCCGATGCGCTCCTTCTTGCCCTTGGTCGAGTTGATGACCTGGGCACCCGACTCGATCGAGCCCGAGTAGACGCGGACGTAGGTGAGGCGACCGAAGAAGGGGTGCACCGCGACCTTGAACGCCAGGGCCGAGAACGGCTCGGAGGCGTCGGGCTTGCGGATGATCTCCTTCTCCTCGTCCTTGACGTCGTGGCCGATCATCGGCGGGACGTCGAGCGGCGACGGGAGGTACGCGATGACGGCGTCGAGCATCGGCTGGACACCGCGGTTCTTGAACGCCGAGCCACAGAGGACCGGGTAGACCTCGGACGCGATCGTGAGCTTGCGGATACCGGCCCGGATCTCGTCCTTCGTGAGCTCCTGGCCGTCGAAGAACTTCTCGAGCAGGGCGTCGTCGGACTCGGCGACGCGCTCGATCAGCTTCGCGCGGTACTCCTCGGCACGGGCCTGGAGGTCCGCGGGGATCTCCTGGACCTCGTACTGGGCGCCCATGGTGACATCACCCTTGGCGTCGCCCGGCCAGACCTTGGCGTGCATCTCGATGAGGTCGACGACACCGACGAAGTCGTTCTCGGCACCGATCGGGAGCTGGAGCACGAGCGGCTCCGCACCGAGGCGGTTGACGATCGTGTCGACGGTGAAGTAGAAGTCGGCGCCGAGCTTGTCCATCTTGTTGACGAAGCAGATGCGCGGGACGTCGTACTTGTCGGCCTGACGCCACACGGTCTCGGACTGGGGCTCGACGCCCTCCTTGCCGTCGAAGACGGCGACCGCACCGTCGAGGACGCGGAGCGAACGCTCCACCTCGACCGTGAAGTCCACGTGACCGGGGGTGTCGATGATGTTGATCTGGTTGTTGTCCCAGAAGCAGGTCGTCGCGGCCGACGTGATCGTGATGCCGCGCTCCTGCTCCTGCGCCATCCAGTCCATCGTCGCAGCGCCGTCGTGGACCTCACCGATCTTGTGCGTGATGCCCGTGTAGAACAGGATGCGCTCGGTCGTCGTGGTCTTGCCGGCATCGATGTGCGCCATGATGCCGATGTTGCGGACCTTGTTCAGGTCGGTGAGCACGTCCTGTGCCACAGGGTTCCTCCGGAAGAGTTGTAGGAGAGATGGGCGTCCGTTCCGGGGCGCCGGGGTTCTTGACCGCCGACGCCCCGGAACGGTGCCGGGACTACCAGCGGTAGTGGGCGAAGGCCTTGTTCGACTCGGCCATCTTGTGCGTGTCCTCACGGCGCTTGACCGCGGCACCGAGACCGTTCGACGCGTCGAGGATCTCGTTCATGAGACGCTCGGTCATCGTCTTCTCGCGACGGGCCTTGGCGTACGAGGTCAGCCAGCGGAGCGCGAGGGTGTTCGCGCGGTGCGGCTTGACCTCGACCGGGACCTGGTAGGTCGAGCCACCGACGCGGCGGCTGCGGACCTCGAGGGTCGGGCGGACGTTGTCGAGCGCCTTCTTGAGCGTCGCGACGGCGTCCTGCTGGTTCTTGGCGGAAACGCCCTCGAGTGCACCGTAGACGATGCGCTCGGCGAGGCCCTTCTTGCCGTCCAGCAGGATCTTGTTCACGAGCTGCGAGACGATCGGCGCGCCGTAGACCGGGTCTGCGACGACGGGACGCTTGGGAGCGGGACCCTTACGAGGCATTGACTCAACCCTTCTTCGCGCCGTAGCGGCTACGCGCCTGCTTACGGTTCTTCACGGCCTGCGTGTCGAGCGCACCGCGGATGATCTTGTAGCGGACACCGGGCAGGTCCTTCACACGACCGCCGCGGACGAGCACCATCGAGTGCTCCTGGAGGTTGTGGCCCTCACCGGGGATGTAGGCCGTGACCTCGGTGCCGTTCGAGAGCTTGACACGAGCGACCTTGCGCAGTGCCGAGTTCGGCTTCTTGGGGGTGGTGGTGTAGACGCGGGTGCACACACCACGCTGCTGGGGGTTCGCCTTCAGGGCGGGCGCCTTGGTCTTGGTGACCTTCGGCGTACGACCCTTGCGAACCAGCTGCTGGATAGTAGGCAACTGTTCTCCTGGTTCTTCGCTCGTGCTCTCCGGCCGGCGCGGACCGCCGGCTTCCTCGTCCCACACCGAGGACCGCCTGACGGCGGAGGGATCGGTGGGGGACGGATTCGTCCGGTCGCGGCCAGTCGGCCGTCCGGACTTTTCGGGCGCGCCCGAGGGCGCACACCCGGTAGAGACTACCCGCGGCACCACCCGAAATCAATCCGGGCGCGTCGCCCTGGAGGCCCGTGGGGACCGCTCTGGGCGAACACCCGTCCGGCGGCCGCGCGCGTGCGGCGGCGGGGCCGCGACCCTCGGGGCGGTGCGCGTCGGCGGCGGGACCGGCCGTGCGCCGGAGGTGCGGTGCGGGGCGGGGGCGAGCCGTGCCTCCAGGCCGGCTCCCGCATCCAGACGCCTGCGTCAGGTACCGGAGTCCGACGTCGTCGGTGCGACCGCCGACCGGAACGTCGCGCCGTCGCCGTCGAACCCGGTGATGTACCCGCTCGCGTTGACGTTCATCGGTCCGGCGGAGGCCGTGCCGACGCCGCCCGGCCCCGAGATGTCCGCGGAGAACGTCGCCCGACCGTACGTGGTCGTGGTGACGAGCCAGCCCTCGGACGACCAGTCGCCCACCGAGACCACGGGCCGGGTGTCGAGCGTCCAGCGCTCGTTCGTGTAGGTGTACGAGGGGTCCTCGCCGTAGGCGTAGAAGCTGCAGCCGGACGGAGCGGGCTCGTGCGACGCGATGCACGCGTCCACCCAGGCGTCCACCGCCTTCGTCGCGGCGTCCTCGCCCGCACGGGTGAGGGTGGCGGTCATCGTGACCGGGCTCGACGACGTGCCGCCGAAACCGCTGACGGTCGCGGTCTGCGCGGAGGACTCCACCCACTTGCCGCCCCGGACCGCGACGCTGTACGTGCCCGGCAGGGCGCTGAGCGTCGCCGTGCCGTCCTTCGACGTCGTGACCGACCGACCGGCGACCTCGACCGGGGTGCGGGACGGCCCGCGGACCGACACGTCGACGGAACCGAGCCTCGGCGGATCGAGCTTCCAGATCGGGAACACGCCCCACTCGGTGCCCGTTCGGGCCAGGTCGAACGTCGCGGAGACGTCCTGCCCGCCCTGCCGGAGGTAGGCCGTGACCGAGGCACTGTCGCCGCTCGTGCGGACCGCTGCCACGCGGTACCCGGTGACCTTCCGTTCGGCCTTCGCGTACGCGGCGTCGGTGAGGAGCACGTCGCCCTCGTCGTGCTCGATGCCGGCCGCCTCGAGCGCAGCTCCGGCCCTGCCGGCGACGAGGTCGTCGAGGAAGGCGCGGACGGGCCGGTCGGCGGCGTGCGTGCTCATGCCGTTCGCGTACCCGATGCCGCCGCCCACCACCAGGAGGACGAGCGCGGCGGCGCCCGCGACGATCCCGACGAGCGCGCCTCGGCGGCGGCGCTTCCGGGGTCGCTGCGTGCTGACCTCGGCGTGCGCGGGGT
>NZ_JBPUGH010000071.1:0-16873 GCF_051548005.1 Curtobacterium flaccumfaciens
GGCGCGAAGACGCCGTCTTAGAGCCGGACGACGCTCCATCCGGCCGTGAGCGCCGCCGTCCCGAGGACGGCGGCGACCCACGGCACGAGCCCGGAGAAGGCGGTCGGCGCGACCACCCAGGCCAGGAACGATCCGACCGTGCTGCCGGCCGCTCCGAGCACCAGGGCGATCCGCCGGTCGAGACTCGTCGTGGTGAGCACTGCGGTCACGGCCGCGATCGCGAGCAGTGCGTCGAACAGTCCTGCCATCGCGCCCCCGGCCTACTCGGCAGTCCGGCCGCCGACGGCGAGCTGCTGCGAGCCGCTGCCCACCGCGACCTCGATCTTGCGCGGCTTCGCCGACTCCTTGACCGGGATCGTGATGCTCAGCACGCCGTTGTCGTAGTTCGCGGTGATGCGTCCGGCGTCGAGGTGGTCACCGAGGGTCAGCTGCCGGACGAACGTACCGGGCTGCCGTTCGCGCGTGATCCACTGCGAGCCCTCCGGGGCGCCGAGGGTCCGCTCGGCACGGATCGTGAGGACCGAGCCGTCCACGTCGACGTCGACGCTGCCCGGGTCGATGCCCGGCAGGTCGACGTCGAGGACGTAGTGGTCCCCGGTGCGGTACAGGTCCATCGGCATCGAACGCGGTCCGCCGGCGCTCCCGAGCAGGGAGCCGGCGAGGCGGTCGAGCTCGCGGAACGGGTCGAAGTTCATCGTCATCGTCGTCAACTCCTTCGTGGTGGTTCTGGTTGAGTCCCCTCGACTCAACTGCCATCCGTTCTAGCACTCGGACCCGGAGAGTGCCAAAAAAGCGCTCGGAGCTTCCTGGGAGCACCGTCCGACTGGTTCAGTGCGCGAAACGTCCAGAACGGAAACTGTTCGTTGCACAAACCGTTCACGCCGTGAAAGAGTTCGAGCGTCCACTCGGACACCTCGACCACAGCAGGAAGGCGGTATCAGAGATGCGCAGCACGTACACGGGGATGCCGCGACTCGCAGCCAGCGGCCGGAGCCACCCCCGCGTGGGCCTGACCGACCCGGCCGTCATCGACGCCTTCGTCCAGCGGCGGATCGAGGACCCGTCACTGCTCTCGGAGCAGACCGAACCGTCCTACGCCGACTTCTTCTCGGCACCCCTCGTCTGACCAGGAGCGCATGACCGCATGCCGTTGACCGTCGTTCGCCGCGAGCACGCCCACCTCTACGCCCGCCAGCCCCGCGCGGCCGCCGCCAAGACCGCCGTCGACGCACTGCTCCGACTGCAGCACGCCGAGGAGCAGCAGATCGAGGCCGCTCGCGTCGAGACCGGGTTGACGAAGAACGAGTCCCTCGCGCTCCGGTACCTGCTCCAGGCGCACCGCGACGAGCGTCCGATGGGACCGAAGGACCTCGCGGTGATGCTGTCGGTGTCCAACGCGTCCGTCACCAAGCTCGTCGACGGACTCGTCGCGTCGGGCGACCTCGTGCGGGCCGCGCACCCGACGGACCGTCGGCAGCAGGTCCTCGAGCCGACCGAGCAGGCAGCGGCGAAGATCGGCGTCTCCTACGCCTCGTTCCACGAAGCGGTGGTGGGCGTGCTCGACGGCCTGTCCGACCACGACAACGAGGTCCTTGCTCGGTCGCTCTCGGCGATCGTGGACGCGCTCGCGGCCGGTTCACCGGTCCCGGAGGACGAGTACACCGTCCCGGCCGACGCGCACTGAGTCGCCGAGCGCACGGCCCACCAGCCGCACGCTCGGTTCCGCGGTCGCCCGGTCGCTTGATCGAGTGGTCGAGCGGTCGAGTGGTCGCGTGGAAAACCTTCCAGCGGTAAGTTGGCGGGGTGACCACCCCGCTGGAGGACGACGCGGTCCCGCAGCGACGCGGGTACCGCAAGGGTGCCGAACGCCGGGCGCAGATCCTCGACGAGATGATCCGCATGGTCGCCGAGCAGGGGGTCGACGCGTCGTCGCTCCGGTCGGTCGCCGAGGCGCTCGGGATCACGCACGCCGCGCTCCGCCACTACTTCCCGAGCCGGGACGAGCTGCTGCTCGCGGTCTACCACGAGCACGAGGTCCGCTCGCAGGCCGACCCCGGACGCGACAAGTCCGCGATCGGTGACATGCGGGACAGTGCCGTCCGCAACCGTGCGGTCCCGGGGCTCGTGCAGCTCTACACGACCCTCTCGGCCGACGCCGTCGGCGAGGGCCACCCGGTCACGCGGGAGTTCATGCGAGAGCGCTTCGCGTCCCTCCGCGCCGAGCTCGCCGAGTGGATCCGGGCCGACCAGGCCGCCGGGCGCATCCGCGAGGACATCGACGCGGTCGACCTCGCGAGCCTCAGCATCGCGGCGTCGGACGGCCTGCAGGTGCAGTGGTTGCTCGACCCGGAGGCCGTCGACGGCGAGCGTGTGCTCCGGATGCTCGAACGACTGGTCCCGCGCTCCGGCTGAACGCTCAGCGGGGTGTGACGGTCGTCCTCATCGTGATGAGCCGGGCACCGGGGACGTCCTCGACCACGATCGCGACCGCAGGGTCGACCAGCTCCGCGAGGTCGTCCGGATGGGTCCCACCGCACGGGATCGCGGCGACGCCCTCCGGGAGCTCGCACGTCCAGTACCGACGGGCGGACAGCCCGACGCCCTCGGCGACGACCCGGATCGCGCCCCCGGTGGCGGTCCAGGCGCGGAGCTGCTCCGTCACGCGCGCGGCGATGGCGTCGGCGTCGTCGAACGCGGCCGGGTCGAGACCCTTCTTCCGGAGGGACTTCCCGATCCGGTACTCGTCCTCGGAGCGGTACTCGTGGATGGAGGACCGGACGATCGCGAGCGAGTCGAACGCGGGATGGCCGAGGGCGTCCTCCGACACCGGCTTCGACCAGTGGTCGGCCAGGACGGCGTCGAGTGCCAGGGCGGCGAGGTGGCAGGCGCTGTGGGCGACGCTGAGCGCTGCACGGAGATCCGGGTCGACGGTCACCGTGACCCGGTCGCCGACCTGCGGGGCGTCTCCCTGGACGACGTGCGCGACCGCGAAGACCCACCCGTCGGTGCCGGTCCGCACGTGCAGGTCGTCACCGATGTGGACGACGCCGTCCTCGATGCCGGCGACCCGCACCTCGACGACGTCGAACCGGGCTTCGGCGGTCGCGAGCGTCACGCGGTCGGCGGGCTGGTCCGGCCAGGCGGTGTCGACGGGGTGCGCGGCCGTGCGGTCGAGGAACACGGCCCACCGGTCGTCGCCCGCGGGCTCGACCGACACCACGGTCCCCTCGCTCGTCAGGGCACCGGCGGGGTAGGTGACCTCCGTGTCGGTCGTGGGTGCTGGCATGGTCTGCCCTCCTGCTCGTCCACCGGTCGGCGGTGTCCCACCATCCTGGCTGCCGACGCTGGTGACCCGGCGGAGGCGAGCCGCGCCTCCCGGCCGACGATGCCGACCGCGGACACGACGGAGGGGCCGGTCCCTGGCGGAACCGGCCCCTCCTCGTGTGCGCGACTAGGCGTTCACGCCCTCCGCGAGGACCGCGGCGGCGGGGTCGAAGTCCTCGGGCAGCGGCTCCGGCTTCGTGATGCGCGAGGCGATCTCGACGGCCTGGCCGGACTCGGCCGCGTCGCGGATGCCGAGCATGACGTCGAGCGCGTGCGACGCGACGGCGCCGGAGGCACGCTCGGGGCGGCCCTCGGCGATCGCGCGGGCCATCTCGACGACGCCCGTGCCACGACCCCAGGTCGAGCCCTTGTGCGCCAGCGTGGTCGGCTCGTCCTTGCCGAGCAACCACAGCGTGCTGTCGCCGTCGAAGACGTTCGGGTCCGGCAGCACGATCGTGCCCTCGGAACCGTTGATCTCGACGAAGCCGTTGCGGGGCAGGGCGTGCTGGAACGACAGCGTCGTCTGCGCGGACTGCCCGTCGGCGAACGAGATGAGCGCGGCGTGGTGCGTGGGCACCTCGACCGGGAACTCGGTGCCGGCACGGGGACCCGAACCGATCACGCGGGTCTCACGCGACTTCGACGACACGGCCTGCACGCGCGAGGCGGAGCCGAACGCGTGGAGCAGGGTCGTGACGTAGTACGGGCCGATGTCGAACAGCGGGCCGGCGCCCTGGGCGTAGAGGAACTCGGGGTCCGGGTGCCACTGGTCCGGGCCGGGCACGTGGAACATCGTCGTCGCGGTGAGCGGGGTGCCGATGTCACCGCGGGCGATGGCGCGGATCGCCGTCTGGATGCCCGCACCGAGCACGGTGTCCGGCGCCGTGGCGTAGCGGACTCCGGCCGCCTCGGCGGAGGCGAGCAGGTCCTGCGCGTCCTCGGCCGTGGTGGCGACCGGCTTCTCGCTCCAGGTGTGCTTGCCGGCGGCGATGATCTGCTGGCCGACCTTCGCGTGCTCGGCCGGGATCGTGATGTTCACCACGATGGAGATGTCGTCCCGGGCGAGGAGCTCCTCGACCGTGCCGTACGACGGGACGCCGTACTTCTCGGCCTGGGACTTCGCGCGCTCCTGGATGAGGTCGGCGACGAACAGGACCTCGACGTCGGCGAACTGCGTGAGGTTCGTCAGGTACTGGTCGGAGATGTTGCCGGCACCGATGATGCCGACGCCGACGCGGCTCACGCGGCGCTCCCGGCGGTGTCGTGCTCGCGCAGCCACTGCAGCGACTCGGTGATGCCCTCGAAGACGTCACCGGCGTAGGCGTCGAACTCGACGACGCGGATGGCCTGCGGCGCGGCGGCGAGGATGCCCGCGACGTCGACGTCGCCCTGGCCCGCCGGCTTCTGGTTCTCGAACGCACGCTGGAGCGCCTCGGGGACGATGAGGGCGCTCTCCGCGGAGGGCAGGGCGGTGAGGATGTCACCGTCGACCTTGCCGTCCTTCACGTGGATCGCGACGACGCGGTCACCGAGGGACCGGAGCACGGCGGGGGCGTCTGCGCCGCCGACGGTCGCCCAGAAGGTGTCGACCTCGAGCACGGTCTCCGGTGCGAGCTGCTCGACGAACAGGTCGTAGACGGTGCGACCGTCGACCTTGTTCGTGAACTCCCACTGGTGGTTGTGGTAGCCGAACTTCAGCCCGTGGCCGGCCGCCTCAACTGTGAGCTGGTTGACGCGGTCCGCGATCTTCTTCACGTCGTCGGCGGTCTGCCAGCGGTCGGTCGGGATGAACGGGTCGATGACGGTCTCGATGCCGAGGCGCTTCGCGGCGTCCCAGATCGGAGCGGTGTCCTCGGCGTCGATCACGGCGACGTGGCCGGACGGCGCCTTGAGACCGTTGGCCTGCAGTGCCCGTTCGAGGTCGTCGACACGCTCGACGAACGCGTACGGCTCGACGTTCTCGTAGCCGATCTCGCTGACCCGGGCGATGGCCTTGTCGAGGTCTTCGGCGATGGCGTCGCGCAGCGAGTAGAGCTGCACAGAGGTGGTGGGCATTGCAGAGGCTCCTTCGGTCCTGACTGGTGTCGCGGCGCTGGTCGCCGCGACGGTGTCGTCGCGGCCTGGTCGTCGCAGCCCGCAGAGGAGCGATGCTCCACGGCGAGATCGAGGACGACGCTACCGGAAAAACCACCCGCTGGGTAGTTTTCGTCGCCGTGTTGCGCGCACCTGGTCGGTCCGCTTGCAGTGGTCCCGGTCGAGCGGGTTCGATGGACGGGTGCCCCCGGTCGCCGTCGACGCTCCCGCCCTCGCCCTCGCCCGCTGGCGGAACGCGGTCATCGTCGCGTTCGCCATCGGGGGCGTGAGCCTCACGTCCTGGGGACCGCGCCTGCCGGAGCTGCGAGCGGACCTCGGGGTCGACGTCGGCACGATCGGTGCGATGCTCGCCGGGGTCACGGTGGGCTCGGTCGCCGGGCTCCTCGGCGCGGCCCCGCTCCTGCGGCGTCTCGGAGGCCGACGATCGCTGACCGCGGTGGCGGTGGTCGTCCCGGTCGCCGTCGCCGTCGTCGGGGTCGCCGCTGCGGCGCACTCGGCACCCCTGGCCGCCGTCGGCTTCGTGGTCGCCGGCGCCGGGATCGGGTCGCTCGACGTCATGGCCAACGTCGAGGGCACCGCGATCGAGATCCGCGCCGGACGGACGCTGCTGCCGCTCATGCACGCGGCGTGGTCCGGCGGAGCAGCGCTCGGGGCCGGGATCGCCGCCCTCTGCGCCTGGCTCGGTGTCACCGTGTCCCAGCAGCTGATCGCCCAGGCGGTCGTCATCCTCGTGGTCGGCGTGCTCGCCATGCGTGCGGTTCCGGACGGCAGCCGCGCCGAGGTCGCCGACTCCACGTTGACGCCCGGTCAGCGGCTCCGGCGGTGGGCGCGCGGGTGGGCGGACGTCCGCCTCCTGCTCATCGGCGTGGTCATGCTCGGCGTCGAACTCGGAGAGGGGTCCGCGAACAACTGGCTCGCCCTCGCGACCACCGACGGTCACGGGGCACCGGCCGCGGTCGGCGCGCTGTTCTTCACCGTGTTCGCGGTGTCGGAAGCGATCACCCGGGTGTTCGCCGGACCCGTCGTCGACCGGCTCGGACGCGTCCGGACGATCCGGGTCACGACGATCCTCGGGATCCTCGGAGCGGTCCTGTTCATCCTCGGTCCGTCAGCGTGGGTGACGGTGCCCGGCGTCGTGCTCTGGGCCGTCGGGGTGTCGATGGGGTTCCCGCTCGGCATGTCCGCGGCGGCGCAGAGCGGCTCCGACCCGGCGGCTCGGGTCAGCGTCGTCGCGTCGATCGGCTACTTCGCGAACTTCGCAGGGCCGCCCGTCGTCGGCACGATCGCCGAGCACGTCGGAGCACTGACGGCGCTCTGGCTCGTCGCCGTGCTGTTCGTCGCGGCGTTCGCGGCGTCCGGGTCCCTCCGCCCGGTCGCCGTCGAGGACGCGGTGCCGGTCGAGGTCGACCGTCCTCGGTGACGTCGGTGGACGTCGACCGTCCTCGGTAGCGTGGACGACATGACCGACCTGCGCACGTTCGACACCCCGGTCGGCACCGTCGAGGCCCGCGTCGACGGCGACGTGGTCCGAGCGCAGGGGATCCCGTACGCCGTCGCCGAACGCTTCCGCCGACCGCGACCGGCGCCGGCCTTCGCTGCTCCGTTCGCCGCGGTCATCCCCGCATCGGTCCCGCCGCAACCGTCCGCCGCGTTCGTCGACGAGCTGTTGCCGCCGATGCAGCACCTGGCCGTCGACGAGGACTGCCAGCGGCTGACCGTCACGGTTCCCGTCGACGTGCGTCCGGACGAACGGCTCCCCGTCATGGTGTGGGTGCACGGCGGCTCGTACGTGATCGGCGGCGGCGACCTGCCCATCCACGACGCGCACGACCTCGTGGCCGAGCAGCGCGTGGTCGTCGTGTCCGTGACGTACCGGCTCGGTGTGCTCGGGTTCCTCGGAGACGGCGAACGGGTCCCCGCGAACCTCGGCCTGTTCGACCTGGTCGAGGCCCTGCGCTGGGTCCGGACGAACATCCGGTCCTTCGGCGGGGACCCGGACACCGTCACGCTGTTCGGGCAGTCGGCGGGCGGCGACGCGATCGCGCACCTCATGATCAGCAGCGGCACCGAGGGGCTGTTCCGCCGGGCGATCATCCAGAGCGCACCCCTCGGCATCTCCCGTCGCCGTGCGCGGATGAGCCGCGCCGTGCTGCGGGCCGTCGGGACCATCGAGGCGACCACACCGCTGGAGGACGTGCTCGAGCGCCAGCGGCTCGGCACGGAGGCGGGTGCGCCCTTCGGCCTCCGCGGCGGCATGCCCTTCGGGACCCAGTACGGCCACGACCCGCTGCCGGCCGAGTCCCGGGTTGCCGACGCGTGGCGCGCGGTCGCGCCCCGGGTGGACGTCCTCATCGGGTCCGCCGTCGACGAGGCGGCGATGTTCGTCCGCGCGGTCCCCGCGCTCGCCGCCGCCACCCGGAGCCGTCCCCTGCGTGCCCTGGTGCGGTGGCTGCTCGTCCGACCGTTGTCCGAGGTGATCTACGGCCGCGACGTCCGCCGGTTCCGCGACCGGCACCGGGCTGCCGGCGGACACGCCACCTCGTACCGGCTGCTGCGCGGGGCGACCGCGCGCCCGACCGGTGCCGTCCACATGAGCGACCTCCCGATGCTGCTCGGCGGCCGGTCCGGGTGGGCCGGAGCGGCGTTCGTACCCGAGCGGGACTGGCCCGTCGTCGAGGAACGGGGGCGCCGGATCCGGGCGGTGTGGGCGGAGTTCGCGCGGACCGGCCGCGTCGTCGCGGACGACGACGACACGATCGCCTTCGACCGGGACTGACCCCCCGGACTGGGCGGTGCTCCTCACCGGTGGCTCGGGACAGGATCGACGGCATGCCCGAACCAGAAGCCGAGCTGCGGTCCCGCGTCGTCGACGGAGCCATCGTGGCGTACCGGTCCGGTGACTTCCACACGGTCGGGTACGCGGAGATCGCCTGCGCCGCGGAGGTCGACGTCGAGGACGTCCGACGCGCCTACCCGCTCTGGGACCTCCTGATCGTCGCGGTGATGGACCGCTGGAACAACGGGAGTCGCCGGGAGCTGCGGCAGGTCGCCGAGCAGGACGGGGTGGTCGCCTACCTCCGTGCTCGGCTGCAGGCGGGCCTCGACGAGCCGTCGCTCGTCCGGTTGCGGATCGCGCTCCTCAGCGCGGCATCGACGCCGGGCCACCCCGCCGAGGGCTGGTTCCGCGCGCAGTACGCGCACTCGTTCGACGACGTCACGCTCGGCCTCGCGCGCGACGTCGTCGCCGGACGAGAGCCGCGCGGGACGACGGCGCGTCACGCGGCCGAGCAGCTCGTGGCGCTCTACGAGGGCCTGCAGTTGCAGGCCGTGCTCCGCGACGACACCGAGGTGCTCGACGCGTTCGACCGGGCGGTCGCCCGGTTGCGGGTCGGGTGGAGAACGGTCGCGCGGGTCTGACCCCCCGGGACACCGGCCGGGAGGCACGGCGCGGCTGAACGAGTCCGGCTCGCGTTCCTGGCATGGTCGGGTGATGGAGTACACGGACTACGACACCCGGCTCGCGGCCTACGCCGTGATCACCGAGGGCGACCGGGTGCTCCTCGCGAAGCTGCGGTTCCCCGAGGCGGGGACGTGGACGCTGCCCGGCGGCGGGGTCGAGTTCGACGAGACCGTCGAGCAGGCCGTGGTGCGCGAGGTGCAGGAGGAGACCGGGCTCGACGCCACCGTCGGAGCGCTGCTCGGCATCCGGCACCACGTCGTCCCGGCGGAGCGACGCATGCACGCCGGTGCCCGGGGCCGTCCGATGAAGGCCGTGCAGGTCGTGTTCCGGGCCACCGTCACGGGCGGGACGCTCCGCGACGAGCTCGACGGCTCGACGGACGAGTCCCGGTGGATCCCGATCGCCGAACTGCCCCACCACCGCCACGGGCTCCTCGTCCCGATCGCCCTCGCCTGGGCCGGTGCGCTCACCCGCTGACCGACCCGGTCTCGTCCAGGGCAGCGACACGGTCCACGGCAGTGCCGCCGACCTCGATCGTGACGGCCTGCGCGCCGTGTGCGGGCAGTGACCCGTCGAGCAGCGCCTGCATCCGGTCCGCGGCCGCGTGCAGCGCGAGCTCTCGATCGCTCACCGCTGCTCTCCCAGGAGGAAGGCGATGCTCTCCAGCTCGTTGTTGGCGAGGTACTCGTCCCAGTCGAGTTCGCGCCACGCGAGCACCGGCGCGAATCCGCGCTCGTCGAGGTGGAACTGCTCCAAGATCGCGGAGCGCTTCCCTCGCAGTTCCTCGTCTGTGTACCGGATGACCTTCATGCACCTCGTCCTCTCGCCCGTGTGCGGAAGACCGTAGGTGCGTCAGGTCGGCGCGTGCCAATCCTCGGAGTACGACATCCCGACTACTCCTCGATGACGCTCAGCACGTTCCCCGACGGATCCGTGAACCACGCGATCAGCGGGCCGCCCTGCCGGTTCACACCCCGCTCGTCGGTGACCCCGTCGTAGTGCAGGAACGCGACCCCGGCGGCGCGCAGCTCGTCGACGACAGCGTCGATGTCGGACACCGGGAAGTTCAGCACCGTGAACGACGCCGGCTCGTGGGCGGGACCCTTCGGGTAGACGAGCACGTGCGTCCCGCCGACCTGCAGGGACAGCATGCCGTGCTCCTCGGTCACCGGGACCCCGAGCACGCCCTCGTAGAACGCCCGGGCCTCCGGGACGTCGCGCACCGAGAACCCGCTGAACGCCTTCGTCGCATCGACCATGCGGCAAGTGAACCACCGCGCCTGCGAGGATGGCCGCGTGGTGCAGCAGCAGATGACCGTCGACGAGGCCGTCGAGCGCGCCGTCGACCTCGCGGGTACCGGGCGTCGCGTGGTCCTGGGGATCGCGGGTGCCCCCGGCGCAGGGAAGTCGACCCTCGCACGCCGCGTCGTCGCCGCCGCGGTGGACCGCCACGGCGCCGGAGCCGCCGTGCAGGTCCCGATGGACGGGTTCCACCTCGCGAACGCCGCGCTCGACGCCCTCGGTCGGCACGACCGCAAGGGTGCCGTCGACACCTTCGACGCCGGCGGCTACGTCGCACTCGTCCGGCGCCTGGTCCACGCCGACGAGCCGGTGGTCTGGGCGCCGGACTTCGACCGCCGGGTCGACGAGCCCGTCGCCGGCAGCATCGCCGTCCCGAGCAGTGCGCGGCTCGTGGTGACCGAGGGGAACTACCTGCTCGACACCGAGGCTCCCTGGTCGGAGCTCGACGGGCTGCTCACCGAGACCTGGGCCTGCGTCGTCGACGACGCGGTCCGCGTCGACCGTCTGGTCGGACGCCACGTGCGGCACGGCCGCGACCACGACGCGGCGCGAACGTGGGCGGTGGAGGTCGACGGCGTGAACGCCGCACGGGTCGCTGCCACGGTGATCCGCGCCTCCAGGACGGTACTGACGTGATCGACGGACGGACGCGGGCCGACCGGGCCAGCGCAGGACGAGAGGACCGACCATGACCATCGCAGTCACCGGAGCCACCGGCAACATCGGCGGCGCCGTCGCCCGCGCGCTCGCGGATGCGGAGGTGCCGTTCCGCATGGTGGTGCGGGACGCCTCCCGGGCGCCGCAGCTGCCCCGCACCGAGGTCGCGGTCGCGACCTACGACGACGCCGAGGCGAGCCGCCGTGCGCTCGAGGGCGTCGACACCCTCCTGATGGTGTCCGCCGCCGAGGCGCAGGACCGACTGGCGCAGCACCGGTCCTTCGTCGGCGCCGCGGCGACCGCAGGCGTGCGACACGTCGTCTACACCTCGTTCGTCGGCGCGGCAGCCGACTCCACCTTCACGCTCGGCCGCGACCACTGGGCGACGGAGGAGGCGATCCGGGCGACCTCGATGGTGCACACGTTCCTCCGCGACTCGTTCTACCTCGACTTCGTGGAGGACCTCGTCGGCGAGGACGGCGTGATCCGTGGACCCGCCGGAGACGGTGCGATGGCGGCGGTCGCACGGGCCGACGTCGCGCGCGTCGCGACCGCGGTGCTGCGGTCGCCGGGCTCGCACGTCGACCGCACGTACGAGCTCACCGGCCCGGCGGCGATCACGCTCGCCCAGGCCGCGGCGACGGTGAGCGACGTCCGCGGTACTCCCGTGACGTACCACCCTGAGACGATCGACGAGGCCTACGACTCCCGCGCGCGCTGGAACCCGGAGCCCTGGCAGGCCGACGCGTGGGTGAGCACGTACACGGCCATCGCGGAGGGCGCCCTCGCGCACGTGTCGGCCGACGTCGAACGGGTCACCGGCCGACGGCCGATGTCGCTGCGCGAGGTCCTCGAGCAGCGCTGACGCGGACCGTCCTGCCCGCACGCGCGTGCACCGGCGTGCGCAGCGGGTGCGTCACGATCCCGTGCAGGCGGTCCACCGAGTGCCCGGGCAGCCCGCACCGCCACACCGTCCATCCGATCCGGGTCACCATCCACGGCTGCGCCGGCGGCACCGCGGTCGGGTCGACGTCTGACACCGCGCGGCAGCCACCGGCGAGTGCTGCGCGGAGCACGGGATCGGTGCGCGGCGCCCCTGCCTCGACGACGAGCACCCGGAGTCCGTGCGCGATCCGCCCACGGATCTGCGTCGGGGTGAACACCGGTACGGTCTCGCTGAACCCGCCGTCGGTGAGGACCGGCAGCCCGGTCGCGTCGATGACGGGGGCCGAGATCCGCCAGGTGTCGGTGAGGAACAGGGGCAGGTCGTCGCGGTAGCCGTCGAGCCGTCGGACCGTGGCGACGAGGGCGCGGTCCTGCGGGCCGAACGGGGTCGGGGTGCCGCCCTGCCAGTCGGCCGGCGAGACGTGGAACGCCCGGTCGGTGCCGCGCTGCCAGCCACCGACGGAGGCGTCCGACCCACTGCCGTCGCGCGACGCGTCGAGCGCCTGCAGCGAGAACGCTGCAGGACCGGCGACGAGCGCGAGTCCGGCGGTCAGTACGATCGCGGTGCGCGCGACGACCGGCCTGGAGGCACGGTGCGGGTCCGCCCCGCGGCGCAGCTCCGCGCGGGGCCGCCAGGAGACCGCGACGAGCGTCGCGAGGAGCGCGCCGGTCGCGACGTCGAGCGCCGGCCGCGCGAGTTCGGTCGGCATCGACGTCCCGCGCGCGAGGACACCCCACCAGACCGCCTGACCGGCGGCGAGCAGCACCGGGAGCACCCGGAGCCACGGGGAGTGCGACCGGAGGAACCCCACCGCGCCGCGCCAGCCGAACGCCGCGAGGACCGCGAGCTGCACACCGATCGCCGCGACGTACGCCGTGTGGGGGATCTTGGCGACCGACAGCACCCCGGCCGCGGTGACGAGCCAGACCACGAGGACCACGAGCGTCGCTGACCCGGCCGGCGCGTCGAGGGCACCACCGAACGCCCACGAGCGGCGCCGGAGCACCACGACGACGAGCCCGACGACGATCGCGAAGACGGCAGCGGGCAGGAGCCACGCGACCTGCGAGGCCAGGTGCGCGTCGAGCAGCTTCGTGACCCCGCCGGGGCCGCCGAACCGCTCGTGTCGCTGGCCGGGTTCCGTGCCCGCCACCACGGCTCCCGGCACCAGTCCTGGCAGGAACCGGTCGACACCGTCGTAGCCGAACACCATCGCGAACGGGCTGTCCTGCGTCGAGCCGTCGATCCACGGGCGCGAACCCGACGGTGTCAGGGTCAGCCCGACCACCCACGCGAGGGACACCGCGAGCGAGACCGCACCGAGCACGACCGCGCGGGCGAGGCGCCGTGTGCGGGACAGGACGCCACCGTCCGGAGCGGCGGAGGCGAGCACCGTGCCGAGCACCAGCGCGGGGAGCACGAACCAGGCCTGGAGCATCTTCGCCTGGAAGCCGACACCCACCGCGATCCCTGCGGCGGCGAGCGGCCACCACCGACCGGTGATCGCCGCACGCTGCCAGCACACGAGCGCCACGGCGAGGGACGCGGTGACCATGCCGTCCTCCATCGGGTGCCCGAACATCGAGACGAAGACCGGGGTCGTCGCGGCGGCGAGGGCGGCGACGAGCCCCGTGCCGACGCCCGCCCAGCGAAGCCCGACGGTCGCGCACGCCCACACCGTGACCAGTCCCGCGACGACCTCGGGCAGCACGAGCGCCTCGGTCGACATGCCGAACGCCGCGACGCTCGCGGCCTGCGGCACCGCGAACCCGCTGAGCTTGTCGAGGGTCACGGTGGCGGAGGGGTCGAACGACCCGGAGAGCAGGGCCGGCCACGACTCGGACATCGAGCGTGCGCTGGCGGCGTAGAAGCTCGACGCACCACCGCGAGCCGCGTTCCACCCGGTGAGCACCGTCATGCCGGCCAGGACGGTGAGGAGCGCGAGCCGCGCGCTGACGTGCTGGTCCCGCCACCGTGCGGGTCGTTGCGTGTCCACCCGTGGACCTTGGCGGACGCGGATGACCATGTGCCGCGATCTCGCTGCCGAGCGGCTGCGGACGGGAGCATCGTGCTGTGGTGATGTGCGGGCGGCGTCTGCGGCGTTCAGGTGGGGCGCAAGATCGCGCACGGGGAGGAGTGTGACGGCACCGAGAGCTCGTCACGACGCGCTCCGTGCCTCCCGGGTGGGGAGCCTCAGACGACCCGTCGCGCCGCGATCGTCCCCACGACCCCGAGCGTCAGCACCGCCACGAGCACGACGAGCAACGGCGCCGTCCAGTCCCCGGTCGCCCCGTGCAGGCTCCCCGCGACGAGTGGTCCCGCGGAGCCGATCAGGTACCCGCCGCCCTGCACGAACGCGGACATCCGGCGAGCGTCGGCGTCGCTCGACACGATCCGGACGATCACGATGAAGATGACGGTGATGCCACCACCCTGCGCGGCACCGCCGAGGACCGACCAGAGCAACCAGAGCTGCGGTGCGAACAGCAGCCCGAGCGGCATCGCCAGCCAGAAGAAGGCCACGAGCGCGATGATCGCCCGGGGCCGCCACCTCGTCGCGAGCAGGGGCACTCCGAGCGCCCCGACGACGGCGAGGATCTGGAACACCGACGAGCTCGCGCCGGAGGACTCCTTCGAGAAGCCGATCTCGTCGTGCAGCAGCGTCGGGATCCAGGCGGTGAGGGCGTAGTACGAGAACGCCTGTCCGCCGAACGCCAGCGTGAGCCCCCAGGTGATGAGCCGTCGGGCGGGGCGGACGGGGGGCGCTCCCGCGTCGCCGGCGACGGTGCGGATCGAGCCCGTGCCGAGCACCTGGTCGATCGGGCCGGTCTCCACGACGGGCTCGACCGCGACCGGACGCCGCCATGCTGCCCGCGCCCCGACGGTGTACGTCCACCCGATGCCGGCGAGGACCGCGAGCACGCCCCAGATCGCGATCGCGACCGGCCACCCCCACACCGCGGCGATCGGGGCGGTGCCGAGCGAGGTGATCATCGACCCGACGTTGAGCGCCGACGTGTAGACGCCCGTGACGAGTCCGACGCGCTCCGGGGAGGTGTCGCGCCGGATGACCACCGGGATCACCACGTTGCCGATCGTGATGCCGATGCCGATGACGGCGGTCCCGACGAGCAGGGCCACCGACGAGGGCAGCGACCGGACGACGGTGCCCGCGAGGACGACCACGAGCGAGAGCGACACGGCGCGCTCGGGGTCGGCCTTCGCGATGACCCAGCTCGCGAACGGCGTCGCGAGGGCGAAGCAGAGGACGGGGATGGTGGTCAGGAGACCGGCGATGCTCGCGGTCAGCCCGAGGTCGGCCCGCACGTCGCCGATGACCGGAGCGGTCGCGACGATCGGCCCGCGGAGGTTCAGGGCGATGAGGACGACGGCGGCGGGGAGCAGCCACGCGGCGCCGCGGAGTCCGGTGCGGACGGAGTTCGTCACGGGAGCAGGATCGGCAGGAGGTCGAGCGGGGTCGCGGCCCGGGCGACGGTGCCCTCGGCCTCGTCCGGCGAGCCGTAGCCCCACTCCGCGAAGATCGTCGGCACGCCGTGGACCGCCGCGCCTTCGACGTCGTGCTTGCGGTCTCCGACGAGCACCGGACGGCTGACGTCGAACCCGCGGGCGTCGAGCCGGCGCAACGCCTCCTCGACCACGTCGGCCTTGGAGCTGCGGACCTCGTCGTCGCTCGCGCCGGTGATGATGTCGATGTCTGCGGTCAGGCCGTAGTGCTCGAGGATGTACGTCGCCGGGGTCTCCGGCTTGCTCGTCGCGGTCGAGATCGGCAGCCCGGCCTCGTGCAGGGTGTGCAGCACGACGTCGATGCCCGGGAACATCGTCGAGTCGAGGGCACCGTGCGAGAGGTAGTGCTCGCGGTACACGGCGAGGGTGTGCTCGGCCCGCTCGGCGTCCATGCCCATCGCGTCGCGGAACGTGTCGAGGATCGGCGGGCCGACGAACGACATGAGCGTCGCGTGGTCGGGCACGGGGACGCCCACGGTGGTGAAGGTGTGCGTCATGCTCTCGAGGATGCCCGGAGCGGAGTCGCTGATGGTGCCGTCGAGGTCGAAGAGGATGGCGGTGAACGGGCGCGTCATGTCCCGCCCAGCCTAGCCGGGGCGGTGGACCCGCCCGTCCTGGGACCGGGCCGGCGGGGCGGACCCGCACCGTGCCTCCCGGCCGTGCCGTCCCCGCGGGAACCAGGTTCCGGACACGGAACCGCGGAACGTTACGGTGCTGTGTCCGGAACCTGGTTCCGCGACGCCGCCCGCCCCGCGCGTCAGAACAAGCGGGTGTGCCCGCCCTCGATGCCGCGCATCGCGTCGTAGTCGAGCACGAGGACGCGGATGCCGCGGTCCTCGGCCAGGGTCCGTGCCTGCGGCGCCACCGTCTGCGCCGCGAGGACGCCCTGCACCGGACGCAGCAGCGGGTCGCGGTTCATGAGCTCGAGGTACCGCGTGAGCTGCTCGACCGCGTCGATGTTCGCGTTCCGCTTCATCTCGACCGCGACGCTCGCCCCCGCGTCGTCCCGCGCGAGGATGTCGACCGGCCCGATCGCCGTCATGTACTCGCGGCGGACGAGGGTGTGCCCGTCGCCCAGGAGCTCGATCTGCTCGGCGAGGAGCTGCTGCAGGTGGGCCTCGACGCCGTCCTTCACGAGGCCGGGGTCGACGCCGAGGTCGTGGGTCTCGTCCGCGACGACCTCGTACAGGCTGACGACGAGCTTGTCCTGCGTCTTCTTCTGCGTCACCGTCCAGACCTGCGTGATGCCGGCCTCGGCCTGCTCCTCGGTCGGCTCGCCCATCTCGATCGAGCAGGGCGGGCTCATCCAGTTCAGCGGTTTGTAGCTGCCGCCGTCGGAGTGCACGAGCAGCGAGCCGTCCGCCTTCAGCATGAGCAGGCGCGTGGCGAGGGGGAGGTGGGCCGAGAGTCGCCCCGCGTAGTCCACGGAGCAGCGGGCGATGACGAGACGCACCCGGCGATCCTAACGGTCGGTGCGTGCCCCGCCCGACGACGCCGGGTCCGCCATCGTGTCGTCCGTCGCGTGGTCCGGGCGGTCGGCCTGGAGGCGCGGCTCGCCTCCGCCG
>NZ_JBPUGH010000072.1:0-16730 GCF_051548005.1 Curtobacterium flaccumfaciens
ATCCAAAAGGAATTGTCTCCGGACCGAGCAAGCTCGGCCACGGGGTCAATAAATTGGCATTGACAATGTGCACGCTGTTGAGTTCTCAAGGACCAGACGCACTCCCCACTCGACCCCGAACACGAGGCTTCGCCAGAGAGGCAGTTCCTTCCACACCGAACACTCCACCTTGGGGTGACGCTTCATCGGGGTGACGTTGCTGCGAGCGGGACCCCGTCCGGGCTGCATCTCCAGGTCTTCGACCCGGTGACCGTCTCGGCCGTTCCGTTCTCCGCCTCAGCGGCAACGAGTGATTACTCTACACACGCCCCGGGGGGCCCGCCAACCGTTGTCCATCCCGGGCGTGTCGCGCTCCGGTCCGTCTGCGGCCGGGGCGCCCCGATCGGCACGGGAACGGCGAACGGCCCGCCCCCTGTGCGGGGAACGGGCCGTTCGGTGGTGCTGGTCAGTGCTTCGCGATGACCGGGTTCTTCAGGGAACCCAGGCCGGAGATCGTCACCTCGACGACCTCGCCGTCGCGGATCTCGCCGACGCCGGCCGGTGTGCCGGTGAGGATGACGTCACCGGGCAGGAGCGTCCAGATCGACGAGACGAACTCGATGAGGGTGGGGATGTCGTGGATCATCTCGCTCGTCGAGGCCGCCTGGCGCAGCTCGCCGTCCACGCGGGTCTCGAGGCGGATGTCCGACGGATCGATCTCCGTCTCGATCGCCGGGCCGAGCGGGCAGAACGTGTCGAAGCCCTTCGCGCGCGTCCACTGCCCGTCCCGGGCCTGGAGGTCACGGGCGGTCACGTCGTTCGCGATCGTGTAGCCGAGGATGACACTCGCGAAGTCCTCACGACGGACGTTCTTCGCGAGCGAGCCGATCACGATCGCGAGCTCGCCCTCGTGGTCGACGCGGCCGACGCCTGCGGGCAGTCTGATCGGGTCGTCGGGTCCGATGACGGTCGTGTTCGGCTTGAGGAACACCACGGGGTCGTCGCTCGAGCGCTCGTCCATCTCGGACGCGTGCTCGGCGTAGTTGAGCCCGACGCCGATCACCTTCGAACGCGGGATCACCGGAGCGAGCAGCTTCGCCTCCGTCAGGGGCACCCGCTCCCCCGTCGTCTCGAACCCCTGGTACATCGGGTCCCCCGCGAGCACGACGAGGTCGCGCTCGTCGAGGATGCCGTAGCGGGGGTCTTCACCCTTGCTGCTGAACCGTGCGATCTTCACCGCTCGACCCTACCCACGCCCGCGCCGCGATCAGGACGCGTCGGTCAGCTTGGTCATCCACCCGTGCGGGTCCGGACGACGGCCGTACTGGATGTCCGTGAGTTCCTCGCGGAGCGACATCGTCAGCTCGCCGGCACCCTCGGTCGGCGAACCGATCGTGAAACCGTCGCCGCGGAGCTCGGCGATCGGCGTCACCACGGCGGCCGTGCCGCACGCGAAGGCCTCGGTGATCGAGCCGTCCGCCACACCGTCGCGCCACTCGTCGAGCGTGACCCGGCGGCGCTCGACGCGGAGGCCGCGGTCCTCGGCGAGCTGCAGGATCGAGTCCCGCGTGATGCCCTCGAGGATGGAGTCGGAGTCCGGCGTGACGAGCGCGCCGTCCGCCTTGACGAGCACGACGTTCATCCCGCCGAGCTCCTCGAGGTACTTGCCCTCCTGCGAGTCGAGGAACATCACCTGCTGGCAGCCGTGCTCGTAGGCCTCCTGCTGGGGCAGCAGCGACGACGCGTAGTTACCGCCGGTCTTCGCAGCACCGGTGCCGCCCTTGCCCGCACGGGCGTAGGTGGTCGACAACCAGATCGACACGGGCTTCGGCCCCGACGTGAAGTACGCGCCGGCCGGGCTCGCGATGCAGTGGTAGTCCACCGCCTGCGCGGCGCGGACGCCGAGGAAGGACTCGGTCGCGATCATGAACGGCCGCAGGTACAGGCTCGTCTCCGGCGCCGACGGCACCCAGTCGACGTCGGTCTGCACGAGCTGGCGGATCGACTCGACGAACGCGTCGACCGGGAGCTCCGGGAGCGCCAGGCGCACGGCCGAGCGCTGGAACCGACGGGCGTTCGCGTCCGGTCGGAAGGTCCACACGGAGCCGTCCGCGTGACGGTAGGCCTTGAGTCCCTCGAAGATCTCCTGCGCGTAGTGCAGGACACTCGCGCTCGGGTCGAGGGTCAGCGGTCCGTACGGGTGGATCGACGCGTCGTGCCAGCCGTCCTCGACGGTCCAGCTGACGGTGGCCATGTGGTCGGTGAAGTGCTTGCCGAAGCCCGGGTCCGCCAGGATCGCCTCACGCTCGGCGGCGGCTCGGCGCTCGGGTGACGGTGTGGTGGAGAACTCGAGCCCGAAGGCGGTGTCGGTCGTCATGGGTGACTCCTGTCAGGCGGTGGTGGTGCGTGCCGTGACCGCGGCGGCGACGGCGTCGCCGATCTCGGCCGTGCGACGCTGCGTGGTGCCCCGGTCAGCGAGGTCCGATTCGACCGCCTGGGTCACCACCGACGCCAGGTCGCTGCGACCGAGGTGGTCGAGCAGGAGGGCGACGGAGAGGATGGCGGCCGTGGGATCGGCCTTCTGCTGACCTGCGATGTCCGGCGCGGAACCGTGGACCGGCTCGAACATGCTGGGGAAGGTGCCGTCCGGGTTGATGTTGCCCGAGGCCGCCAGACCGATGCCGCCGCTGATCGCGCCGGCCAGGTCGGTGATGATGTCGCCGAAGAGGTTGTCGGTGACGATGACGTCGAACCGCGCGGGGTCCTGCACCATGTGGATGGTGACGGCGTCGACGTGCTGGTAGTCCACGGTGACGGACGGGTACTCCGCCCCGACCGCCGCGACCGTGCGCTGCCAGAGCGACCCTGCGTGGACGAGCACGTTGCTCTTGTGCACGAGCGTCAGGTGCTTGCGCGCGCGGCGGTCGGCGAGGTCGAACGCGTACCGGACGACCCGTTCGACGCCGTGCGCCGTGTTCAGCGACACCTCGGTGGCGATCTCGTGCGGGGTGTCGACGCGGATGGCGCCGCCGTTCCCGACGTACGGCCCCTCGGTCCCCTCGCGCACCACCACGAAGTCGACGTCCCCGGGCGACGCCAGCGGCGTCCTCACACTCGGGTAGACGACGGTGGGCCGGAGGTTCACGTAGTGGTCGAACGCGAAGCGGAGCTTCAGCAGCAGACCGCGCTCGATGATGCCGCCGGCGAGTCGCGGGTCGCGCGGGTCGCCCCCGACGGCGCCGAGCAGGATCGCGTCGTGCGTCGCGATCTCCGCCATGTCGTCGTCGGTCAGGACGTCGCCGGTCGCGAGGAACCGCTCGGCGCCGAGCGAGAACGCGGTCTCCTCGACCACGAGGTCGTCCGGCAGCACGGCGTGCAGGACCTTCAGCGCCTCGGCGACGACCTCGGGTCCGATGCCGTCGCCCCGGACGACGGCGAGCTTCACGGTCTGCGTCATCTCCCCGACTCCCCCTACAGCGTGATGTCGATCTCGCGGAGCGAGGTCGCGTCGATGGTGGAGCGGACGTGCTCGAGGATCTCGGCGGGGACCGGCGAGTCGACCGTCAGGACGCTGAGCGCCTGGCCACCGGCGGCCTCGCGCGAGATCTGCATCGCGGCGATGTTGATCCCCGCGTCACCGAACTCCTTGCCGTAGACCGCGACGATGCCGGGACGGTCGACGTACTCCATGACGACGTGGTGCCGGTCGAGCGGGACCTCGACGTCGTGACCGTTGATCTCGACGAGCTTCTCGACCTGCTTCGGGCCGGTGAGGGTGCCCGAGACGCTGATCGCCGGGCCGTCGGACTGGGCACCACGGATCGTGAGCACGTTCCGGTACTCCGGGCTGTCGGCGTCGGTGATCAGGCGGACCGAGACACCGCGCTGCTCCGCGATGAGCGGGGCGTTCACGTACGACACCTGGTCGCTGACGACGTCGGTGAACACGCCCTTGAGCGCCGCGAGCTTGAGGACGCTGACGTCGTACCCGGCGAGCTCGCCGTGGACCTCGACGTCGATGCTCGTCACCGGGGAGGTCGCGAGCGCGGTGAAGACCTGGCCGAGCTTCTCCACGAGCGGGATGCCCGGGCGCACGTACGGGTCGATGACGCCGCCGGCGACGTTCACGGCGTCCGGGACCAGTTCGCCCCCGAGCGCGAGGCGCACGGACTTGGCCACCGAGACGCCCGCTTTCTCCTGCGCTTCGTCCGTCGACGCGCCCAGGTGCGGCGTCACGACCACGTTCGGGAGCGACGTCAGCGCGTCGTCCTGCGGCGGCTCCGAGACGAAGACGTCGAGTCCGGCGCCGGCGATGGTGCCGGAGGTCAGGGCACGGCGGAGCGCGTCCTCGTCGATCAGCCCGCCGCGGGCCACGTTCACGACGAACGCGGTCGGCTTCATGAGCGCGAACTGCTCGTCGGAGATCATGCCGAGGGTCTCGGGCGTCTTCGGCATGTGGATCGTGGTGAAGTCCGCGCGACGGAGGAGGTCCTCGAGGGAGACGAGCTCGACCCCGAGCTGCTGCGCGCGGGCGGTGGTGACGTACGGGTCGTGGGCGATCACCGAGACACCGAACGCCTGCAGGCGCTGCGTGATGAGCGCACCGATGCGGCCGAGGCCGATGATGCCGACGGTCTTCTCGTAGAGCTCGACGCCGGTGTAGGCGGAGCGCTTCCAGGCGCCGCCGGCGAGCGACGCATGGGCGGCCGGGATGTGGCGCGCGAGCGACAGGATGTGCCCGACGGTGAGCTCGGCGGCCGAGATGATGTTCGAGGTCGGCGCGTTGACGACCATCACACCGGCGGTGGTGGCCGCCTTGATGTCGACGTTGTCGAGGCCGACGCCGGCGCGGGCGACGACCTGCAGGTTCGGTGCAGCGGCGATCGCCTCGGCGTCGACCTTGGTGGCGGACCGCACCAGGATCGCGTTCGCGTCGGCGAGGGCGGACAGGAGCGCTGGGCGGTCGGTACCGTCCACGTTCCGGATCTCGAAGTCGGGCCCGAGGGCGTCGACGGTGGCGGGCGAGAGTTCTTCGGCGATCAGGACGACCGGCTTCGGCACGACTGCTGTTTCCTCACACGAGACGGGCGGTATCCCACCATGCTATCGACGCGAGCGGATGGTTACGACCGTGGGTCGGCCCTGGTGGTGACCGGACGACGGACGGGAGGCACGGCGCGCGTCGCGAGCCGGGCCTCCCGTCCGG
Organism: Curtobacterium flaccumfaciens; assembly: GCF_051548005.1. GTDB lineage: Bacteria > Actinomycetota > Actinomycetes > Actinomycetales > Microbacteriaceae > Curtobacterium. The sequence continues at coordinate 5,186 of NZ_JBPUGH010000072.1, forward strand.
TGGTGGGGCCGGTCCGTCAGGACCCGATGACCGTCGTGCTCGTCACGTACTGCAGGAGGGTGAACCAGAGTGCGCTCACCGCGCAGAGCGCGGTGAGGAACACGACCACTGTCCGGAGGGGCGGCATGCGTCGCGACACGACGAGGGCGACCACGAACCCGACGGGGGCGATGGCGACGTCGAGCACGAGGGCCGCCCACGGGACCGAACTCTGGAGCGCCGTCGCGCCGTTCTTCGCGAGGAACTCGTTGTTGCGCAGGATCGGCGTCGAGACGCCGACGAAGTTGCCGACGGCCTGCCACGTGACGTACGCGAGCAGGAGCGCGGCGACGACCCAGATCGCGATGCGCCACGGTGCGAGCACCCGCACGGGCGACGGGGCGGTGTCGGCGGTCACCCGAAGCTCCTCGTCAGGATGAAGGGCCACGGGACGAGCACGACCGCGCCGATCAGCAGCCAGACGAACTTGGTGCGGTTGCGGGCGGACTGGCCGAGCCAGAGCGTCGCGACGAACCACAGGGCGGGGGCGACGATGGCGAGGGCGCGCATCACCTCGGACACGGGGTCGGCGACGACCAGCACGCTCGCGCTGATGAGCCACGCGACCGTGTAGAGCAGGTAGAGCCCGCCGAGGACGCCGAACCCGATGAGCGGTCCGGAGCCGAGCGGCCCGTCTTCGTGGGAGCTCCGCTCCTTGACGGCGACGGGGTTGTGGGCGGCGTCGACGTGCGTCGCGTCGTCCGCGTCACCCCAGCTCAGCGCGTCGTCGTCCTCGTGGTCGACGGACCCGTCCGGAGGTGATGCTGCCGTGGTCATGCCGTCGATTCTACGAGGCGTCGAGGGACGGTCGCGCCCGGACCGGGCGTGTGCGTGGGCGCCGCGGTCCACGGACGCACGCGGCCTCAGGCGTCGGCCGACTCGGTCTCGAGCACGGCCGCGACGACCTCGCGCACCGCGGGGAAGAGCGGGTGGCTCTCCATGAGGCCCGTGAGGATCTCGGTGAGCGCGTGCGCGGTGGCGCCCGAGCGCAGCAGCGCGTGGAGCTCGATCGACTCCGGGTCGTCCTGGTCGTCGAACGCCAGTGCCGCGCGGATCGCGCCGAGCAGGTGGTCGACGGGCAGCCCACGCTCGGCGAGCTGGGCAGCCGGTCCGACGAAGCGCTCACGCCGCCCGAGCTTGCGCAGCGGGTTGCGCCCCACGCGGACCGTGGTGTCGGGCAGGTGCGGGTTGGCGATCCGGGACAGGTTCGCCGCGACGTACCGCGCGTGCTCCCCCGGGTCGAACCCGTGCTTCGCGATGAGCAGCGCGGTGGTCTCGGCGAGCACGCCGTCGACCTCGGCGCGGACCTCGCGGTCCTCGAGGGCTTCCCGGATGAGCCGGATGCCGCGCGTGTAGCCGTGGTAGGCGGCGGTCGCGTGCGCGGTGTTCACCGTGTAGAGCTTGCGCTCCACGAACGGCTGGAGGTCGTCGACCCAGGTCACCCCGTCGATCACGGGCGGTTCGCTGTCGGACGCGTCGAACGGGGTCCGCTCGATGACCCACTCGTAGAAGGGCTCGAGGACGACGTCGAGGCCGCCGGACTGCCCGAGGACGCCGGACTGGTCGGGGACGATGCGGTCGATCGCGCAGTTCGCGAAGACGGCGGCGACGTCGCGGTCCTCGAGCACGGGGGCTCGGCGGATGCTCGCGTGGAGGGAGTCCGTGGCGTTGAAGGCGTTCTCGCACGCGACGACGGTGACGTCACCGCGGTCGGCGCTGCGGGCCGCGAGGCCCTCGGCGATGACGGGGGCGACGAGCGGGAGGGTGCGGGCGCCGACGGCGGTCGTGACGACGTCGGCCTCGGCGATGGCCTGCACGACGCGTTCGCGGTCTGACTTGCTGTTCAGGGCCCGGAATCCGTAGACGAGGTGCTCGACCGGCATCTCGCCGACCTCGTGCACCACGAAGCGCCCGGCTTCGTTGAGGGCGGAGACGACGCGTTCGTCGACGTCGACGAAGGTGAGCTCGTAGCCGCTCGCCACGAGGAACTGGCCCACGAAGCCGCGCCCGATCTTGCCGGCGCCGATGTGGACCGCTCGTCTCGTCACCGCCATCGGACGATCATCCCATGCCGATCGGTCCGGTCCTGACCAGCGCCGGACGCGGTCGACGACGAGCGTCGGCGAACGGCCGACGACCGCCCCGGGCGGGGCGCGGAGACCCCGCGGACACGCCGATCTCCGGCGCCGGGGGTGGTGAAGAGCTGCTGCATAACGTTCGGGTCACATCGAGAGGCGGCGGTGCACGGTGCACCGCCGCCTCGTCGTCGAGTGGTGTTGCGAGACTACCGCGCGGCCGAGCCGTCCACGTAGTCGGCGTCGTTCGACTTCCACGCGAAGAGCGCACGGAGCTCGCGACCGGTGGCCTCGATGGGGTGGCCCTCGCCCTTCGCACGCAGCTCCTTGAACTCGGGCGCGCCGGCGTCCTGGTCCTCGATGAAGCGCTTCGCGAAGGTGCCGTCCTGGATGTCCTTGAGGACGGCCTTCATGTTCTCCTTGACCTCGGGCGAGATCACGCGGGGGCCGGAGACGTAGTCACCGAACTCGGCGGTGTCGGAGATCGACCAGCGCTGCTTCGTGAGGCCGCCCTCCCAGATGAGGTCGACGATGAGCTTGAGCTCGTGCAGGACCTCGAAGTAGGCGATCTGCGGCTGGTAGCCCGCCTCGGTGAGGGTCTCGAAGCCGTACTGGATGAGCTGCGAGGTGCCACCGCAGAGGACGGCCTGCTCGCCGAACAGGTCGGTCTCGGTCTCCTCGGTGAAGGTCGTCTTGATGCCACCGGAGCGCAGGCCACCGATGGCCTTCGAGTAGCTCCACGCGAGGTCCCACGCCGAACCGGACGCGTCGACCTCGACGGCGACGATCACGGGGACGCCGCGGCCGGCCTCGTACTCGCGGCGGACGGTGTGTCCGGGGCCCTTCGGCGCGACGAGCGACACGTCGACGCCCTCCGGCGCCTGGATGTAGCCGTAGCGGATGTTGAAGCCGTGGCCGAAGACGAGCGTCGCGCCGTCCTTGAGGTTCGGCTCGATGTCGTCCTTGTAGACGATGCGCTGCACCTGGTCGGGCGCGAGGATGACGACGACGTCGGCCCAGGCGGTGGCGTCGGCCGGGGTGAGGACCTCGAAGCCCGCCTCTTCGGCCTTCTGGCGGCTCTTCGAGCCCTCCTTGAGGCCGATCTTCACCTCGACGCCGCTGTCGCGGAGGTTGAGGGCGTGGGCGTGGCCCTGCGAGCCGTACCCGATGACAGCGACCTTCTTGCCCTGGATGAGCGTCAGGTCGGCGTCGGCGTCGTACACGATGTCAGTCACGAGGGTGTGTCTCCTTGGTTCTGGTGGTCTGTGGGGGCCGACGGGGTCAGCGCACCCGGTCGGTGATGCTCTTCGGTCCGCGGCCCATGCCGAGGAGGCCCGCGCGGGCGAGCTCCTTGATGCCGTACGGCTCGAGCACGCGGAGGATGGCCTGGATCTTGCCGGGGTCACCCGTGACCTCGACGACGAGCGAGTCGGTCGCCACGTCGACGACCTGGGCACGGAAGAGGGTCACGGCCTCCAACACGGCCGAGCGCGTCTGGTTGTCGACGCGGACCTTGACGAGCATGTGCTCGCGCTGGACCGACTGCGAGAAGTCGAGTTCGACGATCTTGATGACGTTGACGAGCTTGTTGAGCTGCTTCGTGACCTGCTCGAGCGGCAGGTCCTCGACGTCCACCACGACCGTGATGCGGGACAGTCCCTCGACCTCGGTGTTCCCCACCGCGAGCGACTCGATGTTGAAGCCGCGGCGGGCGAACAGGCCGGCGACGCGCGTCAGCAGACCCGGCTTGTCCTCGACGAGCAGGGAGAGGACGTGGCTCATGCGGGGTCTCCGGTCATGTCGGCGTCCTCGACGTCCCAGCTGGGCGCGTGGTCGCGGGCGTACTCGATCGAGGAGTTGCCGACGCCCTGCGGGACCATCGGCCAGACCATCGAGTCGCGGCTGACGACGAAGTCGATCACCACGGGACGGTCGTTCGTCTCGAGTGCGAGTCGGATGGCGTCGTCGACCTGGTCGGCGCGTTCGACGCGGATGCCGAGGGCGCCGTAGGCGTCGGCGAGCTTCACGAAGTCGGGCACGCGGCGGCTCTGGTGGCCGGTCTCGAGGTCGGTGAAGGAGTGCCGGCCGTCGTAGAACAGCGTCTGCCACTGCCGCACCATGCCGAGCGACGAGTTGTTGATCACCGCGACCTTGATCGGGATGTCGTTGATGACGCAGGTCGCGAGCTCCTGGTTCGTCATCTGGAAGCAGCCGTCGCCGTCGATCGCCCACACGACGCGGTCCGGCTGGGCGACCTTGGCACCCATCGCCGCCGGGACGGAGTACCCCATCGTGCCGGCGCCGCCCGAGTTGAGCCACGCGTTCGGTCGCTCGTACTGGATGAACTGCGCCGACCACATCTGGTGCTGGCCGACGCCGGAGGCGTAGATCGCCTCGGGGCCGGTGAGCTCGCCGAGCCGCTTGATGATCGCCTGCGGCGCGAGGAGCCCGTCCGTCGGCTCGGCGTACCCGAGCGGGAAGTCCTTCCGCAGCTGCGTGAGCTTCGACCACCAGGCGGACGTGTCCGCGCGGTCGTCGGGCTGGATGCCGCCCCAGGCGTCGAGCAGGTCGGCCAGCACCTCCTTCGCGTCGCCCACGATCGGGACGTCCGCGAAGCGGATCTTCGAGATCTCGGCGGGGTCGATGTCGACGTGCACGACCTTGGCGTGCGGCGCGAACTCGTCGGCCTTGCCCGTCACGCGGTCGTCGAACCGGGCACCGAGCGCGATGATGAGGTCGCTGTCCTGCAGACCGAGCACCGCCGGGACCGTGCCGTGCATGCCGGGCATGCCGAGGTGCTGCGGGTGCGAGTCCGGGAACGCGCCCCGGGCCATGAGCGTCGTGACGACCGGCGCACCGGTCGCCTCGGCGAACGCCCGCAGCTCGGCGGTGGCACCGGAGCGGACGACGCCGCCACCGACGTAGAGCACGGGGCGCTCGGACTCGGCGAGCAGCTGCGCGGCGGCCGCGATCTGCTTGCCGTGCGCCTTCGTCACGGGACGGTAGCCCGGCAGGTCGATCTTCGGCGGCCACACGTAGGGCGCCGACTTCTGCTGTGCGTCCTTCGTGATGTCGACGAGCACCGGCCCGGGACGACCGGTCGTGGCGATCTGGTACGCCGCAGCCAGGGTCGCCGGGATGTCGGCGGGGTCGGTCACGAGGAACGAGTGCTTCGTGATCGGCATGGTGATGCCGACGATGTCCGCCTCCTGGAAGGCGTCCGTCCCCATCAGGGTCGAGAACACCTGCCCGGTGATGGCGATGAACGGCACCGAGTCCATGTAGGCGTCGGCGATGGCGGTGACGAGGTTCGTCGCGCCGGGGCCGGACGTCGCGATCGCGACGCCGACCCTGCCGGACGCCGAGGCGTAGCCCTCGGCGGCGTGCCCGGCGCCCTGCTCGTGGCGGACGAGGACGTGGCGGATCGTCGTGGACGCCATGAGCTCGTCGTAGAAGGGGATGATGGCGCCACCGGGCAGGCCGAAGACGTCGGTGATCCCGAGGTGCTCGAGCGTCCGGAGGACGGCTCCCGAGCCGGTCAGGACCTCCGGCGTCCGGCGTGCACCGGAGGCCGCGGACAGCGGAGTTGCTTCCGTGGGCATGAGGTGTTCCTTGCCTGGAGGGATGGCGATGGTGCGGGTGTCGACGCTAGCCCGTGACCGCGCCCTTGGCGGCGGACTGGACGAGCTTCGCGAACTTCGCGAGGACTCCGCGGGTGTAACGCGGGGGCAGCGGGGCCCAGCCTTCGCGGCGGGCCTCCAGCTCGGCGTCGTCGACCAGTAGGTCGAGCGAGCGAGCCGCGATGTCGACACGGATGCGGTCGCCATCGCGCACGAATGCGACTGGACCTGCGTCCACCGCTTCCGGTGCGATGTGGCCGATGCACAGGCCGGTTGTGCCGCCTGAGAATCGTCCGTCCGTCAACAGTAGTACATCCTTGCCGAGGCCAGCGCCCTTGATCGCCGCGGTGATGGCGAGCATCTCGCGCATCCCCGGACCGCCCTTCGGACCCTCGTACCGGATGACGACGACGTCGCCCTTCTGGATCTGTCCCTCGGTGAGGGCGTCCATCGCCGCACGCTCGCGGTCGAAGACCCGGGCGGGGCCCTCGAAGACGGCCGCGTCGAAGCCCGCGGTCTTGACGACCGCACCCTCGGGGGCGAACGAGCCCTGCAGGATCGTCAGGCCACCGGTGGCGTGGATCGGCTGGTCGAGCGGGCGGAACACCTTGCCGTCGAGCGCCGGCGGGTCGATCTCCGCGAGGTTCTCGGCCATGGTCTTGCCCGTGACGGTCATGACGTCGCCGTGCAGCAGCCCGGCGTCGAGGAGCGCCTTCATGACGACGGGGATGCCGCCGTTCTTGTCGACGTCGTTCATCACGTACTGGCCGAAGGGCTTCATGTCCGCGATGTGCGGGACCTTCGAGCCGATGCGGTTGAAGTCGTCGAGGGTGAGCTCGACCTCGGCCTCGTGCGCGATCGCGAGGAGGTGCAGCACGACGTTGGTCGAGCCGCCGAGGGCCATCGCGACGGCGATCGCGTTCTCGAAGGCCTCCTTCGTCAGGATCTGACGCGCCGTGATGCCCTTGCGGAGCATGTTCACGACGGCCTCACCCGAGCGGTGCGCGTAGTAGTCACGGCGACGGTCGGCCGAGGGCGGGGCGGCGGAGCCCGGGAGGGACATGCCGAGCGCCTCGGCGACGGACGCCATCGTGTTGGCCGTGTACATGCCACCGCAGGCGCCCTCGCCCGGGACGATGGCGCACTCGATCTCCTTGAGCTCGGCCTCGGTGATCTTGCCGGCCTTGCAGGCACCGACGCCCTCGAAGGAGTCGATGATCGTGACCTCCTTGAAGGAGCCGTCCGCCTGCTTCACGTAGCCCGGCATGACCGAACCGGCGTAGAGGAAGACACTCGCGAGGTCGAGCCGCGCGGCGGCCATGAGCATGCCCGGGAGCGACTTGTCGCAGCCGGCGAGCAGGACGGTGCCGTCCAGCCGCTCGGCCATCACGACGGTCTCGACACTGTCGGCGATGACCTCGCGCGAGACGAGGGAGAAGTGCATGCCCTCGTGGCCCATCGAGATGCCGTCGGAGACGGAGACGGTGCCGAACTGGAGCGGGTACCCGCCGCCGGAGTGGACGCCTTCCTTGGCGCCCTGCGCGAGGCGGTCGAGGGACAGGTTGCAGGGGGTGATCTCGTTCCAGGAGGACGCGATCCCGATCTGCGGCTTCTCCCAGTCCTCGTCGCCCATGCCGACGGCCCGGAGCATCCCACGCGAGGTGGTGGCTTCGATCCCGTCGGTGACGACCCGGCTGCGCGGCTTCACGTCGATGTCAGGCATGGGGTGAGTCTAGGCGCAGTTGGGATACCAGCCGAGCAACAACATGCATCCGCATGGTGTCCGCTGCGCGGAACAGCCGGCCGGGAGGCACGGTGCGCGCCCGCCGGGCCGGTCGCGCCGACGGGACGGGTCGCGCCACCGGCGCCCGCCAGGTCGGTCAGGCCGGTCGCGTCGCCCGCGCCCTCGCCAGCTGCTTCAGGACGTCGGTCAGGGCGGCCGGGTCGGCGACCCGGTAGCGGGCGAGGGTGTCACCCTCCCCCACCTTCACGCCGACGTCACCGTCGCGCAGGACCCGGAAGCCGTCCTCGTCGGTGACGTCGTCACCTGCGAAGAACACGGCGTCCGCGCCCCGCAGCTCGCGGAGCCGGTCGATCGCGTCGCCCTTCGTCACGTGGCGGACGGCGAACTCGAGGATGTCCTTGCCGCCGCGCTCGAGCACCGCGTCGTCGACCTCGTGGGCGACCCGGCTGGCCTCGGCGTCGGCGGCCGCTGCCGTCTCGGCGTCGACCGAGCGGGTGTGGACGCCGACCCCGGCGGGCTTGTGCTCGATCCGGACGCCCGGGTAGCGGGTCGCCACCTCGTCGATCGCGGCGCCGAGCCGTTGCACGCGCGCGGACTCGTCGTCGGTGAGGGCGTCCTCGTCGTGGCCGTCGACGCGCCACTCGACGCCGTGCGAGCCGACGAGCGCCATGCCGTCAGGGGCGTGCGTCACGCGGGCGAGTCCGTCGAGCGACCGTCCCGACACGAGGACCACCTCGGTGTCGCGTGCGCGTTGGAGGGTGAGCACGGCCGCCCAGGAGCCGGGCAGGGCGCCGACCTGCGCCGGGTCGTCCGCGAAGGGCGCGAGCGTGCCGTCGAAGTCGAGGGCGACGATGAGGCGCGGCGCAGCCGCGAGCGTCTCGAGGGCCGACGACAGGGCGGACGGATCGGTGGTCTGCTCAGGCACCACGGGCCTCCCGGGTGTCCTCGGCCGCACGCGCGGTCTGGGCGTCCTGGTCGAAGATCGACATCCGGTCGTCCTCGGCCTCGCGGTGTCGCTCACCGCCGTCCACCGCCGACGGGTCGATCCGCGAACTCCGCGGCGCGTGCCGGTCGAGGGCTTCGAGGAAGGAGCGTGACCAGCGCGCCACGTCGTTCTCGCGGACCCGCTTGCGGAGCGCGCGCATGCGCGTGGAACGCTCGCGACGCGGCATCTCGATCGCGCGTTGGATCGAGTCCTTGAGCGCACCGATGTCGTGCGGGTTCACGATGACGGCCTGCTTGAGCTCGTCGGCGGCGCCGGTGAACTCGGAGAGGATGAGGACGCCGTCGTTGTCGAAGCGTGTGGCGATGTACTCCTTGGCGACGAGGTTCATGCCGTCGCGGAGCGCGGTGACGAGCATCACGTCGGCGGCGAGGTAGAGCGCCACCATCTCCTCGCGCGGGTAGCCGTGGTGGAGGTACGCGATCGGCTGGTGGCCGATCACGCCGAGGTCGCCGTTGATGCGACCGACCGTGAGCTCGATCTCGTCCCGGAGCGTCGCGTACGTGTCGACGCGCTCGCGGCTCGGGCTGGCGACCTGGATGAGGGTGGCGTCCTCCACGGCGATGCGGCCGTCCTCGACGAGCTCGCCGAACGCCTTGATGCGGTGCCGGATGCCCTTCGTGTAGTCGAGGCGGTCGACCCCGAGCAGCACGGTCTTCGGGTTGCCGAGGCTCTCGCGGATCTCGCGGGCACGCTCCTGCACCTCGGGACGGTGGGCGATCTCCTCGAACCCGGCGGCGTCGATCGAGATCGGGAAGTGCCGGGCCTCGACGTGGCGCACGGTGATGCCCTTGCGGCTGCGCGGTGCGGCCGGGTCGTCGACGGGGACGTCGATCGTCGAGCCCTTCGTCGTGTAACCCTTGATGTGCCGGACCGCGCGGAGGAAGTCGCTCGCGTCGTCGTGCCGCTGGAACCCGATGACGTCAGCCCCGAGCAGGCCGTCGAGGATCTGCGCGCGCCACGGCAGCTGGGCGTAGATGCCCACCGGCGGGAACGGGATGTGGTTGAAGAAGCCGATCGTCAGGTCGGGACGCATGGCACGGAGCAGCGCCGGCACGAGCTGCAGCTGGTAGTCCTGCACCCAGACGACGCCGTCCTGCTCGACGATCTGGGCGATCTGCTCGGCGAAGCGCTCGTTCACGCGCTTGTACGCGTTCCACCAGTCGCGGTGGTAGCTCGGGTGCTCGATGACGTCGTGGTAGAGCGGCCAGAGCGTGTCGTTGCTGAAGCCCTCGTAGTACTCCTCGACGTCCTCGGTGCTGAGCGGCACCGGGACGATGTGTATTCCGTCGTTGTCGAAGGGTGCGACCTCGACGTCGGGCTGCCCGACCCAGCCGACCCAGGCGCCGTCGTTGGCGCGCATGACCGGCTCGAGCGCGGTCACGAGGCCACCCGGCGAGTGCCGCCAGCCCTCGTTGCCGTCCTCGTCGACGACGCGGTCCACCGGGAGGCGGTTCGACGCGACGACGAAGGCGTAGCGGGAGGGGTCGGTGTCGTCAGCAGCCATGGGGTGGTGGTGTCTCCGTTCGTCTTGGCCGCCGCACGCGGGGGCGGTGCAGGCGGACGTTCCGAAGCTACCAGCGGGACACCAGCGGATTCACGGGACCTCGGCAGTCTGGATATGATGCTCCCTCGTGTCGGGGGGACACGAGGTGCCCACAGGGGTGGCGCCGGCCTCCCGGTCGGAAAGGACACCACCTCTCGTGAGCGAGCACCCACCCATTCCCCCGCAGCCGCCGCAGCAGCCCGCTGCCGCATCGGCGCCGACCCCGGCGCCGGCACCGTCCGACGGCTTCGACCGCCTCCTCCGCACGGTGCCCGGGCGGGACTGGCTCGCCGCCGTGCTCGGCGCGGTCGGGGGCTGGGTCGCCGCCTACGTGGTCGCCGTGGTCTCGCTCCTGCTCACCGTCGCCGTCGCCGCCGCGGGCGGGTCCGGCGATGGTTCGTCCGACCTCGGCTCGTCGAGCGGGTTCAGCGGCTCCGGATCGGGCGTGCCCGACGTGCAGTCGCTCCTCTCCGGTGTGAGCGTCATCCTCGGCGCTCCCGCGCAGCTCGTCGTGCTCGCCGACCTCGGGCGGCTCCACGGCTCCGGGTCGATCGGTCTGCTCGGCTCCGGCTCGGGTTCGCTCGGCGTCGTCCCGGCGGTCGTGCTCGCCGCGCAGGTCGTGCTCGCCGTCGTGCTGACGCGGCGCATCCGCTCGCGCGTGCTCCCCCTCCCGCAGCTGCTGCTCACGAGCGTCGTCAGCGGCCTCGTGCTCGTCGCGCTCACGACCCTGACCGGCCTCGTCCTGGCGATCCGCTTCCCGGAGGTGGACGGTGCGACGATCGAGCCCGTGCACGGTGTCGGTCTCGGCAGCGTGCTCGGATCCTTCCTGATCGGTGCCCTCACCGCGCTGCTCGCCCGGCCGGCGCTCCTCGTCCGCGGCAACGTCCTGGTCGGCCGGGTCCTCGGCACCGTGCGCGTCGCCACCTCGCAGCTCGTCGTCCTCGTCGTGTTCGTGTCGGTCGTCGTCGTGGTCGTCGCGCTCGTCGCCCAGCCGTCGTGGGGCGCGGCGCTCCCGCTGCTCGTCGGCAACGCCGGCGTCGTCCTGACCGCGCTCGGGTTCCTCGGGGGCATCGGCAGCGGCGGCCTCGGCCCGGTGAACAGCACCGCGACCGTGTTCGGCGGTGCCGGCGGGTGGAGCTGGCTCGTCGTGCTGCTCGTGCTCGTCACGGCGTTCGCCGCCGGTCTGGTGCTCGCCGTCCGCCGGAACGACCGCGCCCGCAGCACGCTCGACTGGGTCGTGACGCCGGTCGTCTGGGCGCTCGGCGGCCTCGTGCTCCTCGTCCTCGGCACGCTCGTCGTCTCCTACCGCGTCAGCGGCGCGAGCACCGTCGGCGGCTCCGGCTCGGTCGGGGTCACGCCGTGGACGCCTGTCGTGTTCCTGCTCTGGGGTGCGGCGATCGAGGTCGTCGCCCGGTACGTCGCGCCGGTCCTGCTCCCCCGTCTCGGCGGCGGGGTGCTCCTGCGCACGGCGAAGCTCGTCGGGACCGACCCGCAGCCCGCGCCCGCGTGGGCCGTGGC
>NZ_JBPUGH010000073.1:0-16169 GCF_051548005.1 Curtobacterium flaccumfaciens
GGCCCGGGCCCCGTTCTGTGGATCACTGCGAGCACGAGGCGACCTGTGCAGGAGACGTGCCCCGTGCCTCCAGGCCGGAACGGCTCACCACCCACTCGGAGCGCCCGTCAGTGCGCGCGGAACTCAGGCCGGTCCGCGAGCGGACCCATCGCGGCGTGGACCGCGCTCTTGGCCGAGTCGAGCGACGGGAACACCGAGCCGGTCCCTCGTCGGCCGTAGAGCTCGACGTGGAAGCCGTCCGGCTCGCGGTGGATGCTCCCGACCGCGCCGGCGGGTCCCACCGCCACCCAGGTCGTGGAACCAGCTGTCATCGTGTTGTTCGTCATCGATCGACCACCTCCTCGTGGCCCCGACGCCCGTGGCTAGGACGCCAGGATGTACTGACTGTAGGCCTTGCGGACCTTGTTCACCTTCGGCAGCGCCACCGCGAGGCAGTAGCCCTGGCCGGGGTTCTTCGCGAAGAAGTCCTGGTGGTACTCCTCCGCGCGGTGGAACGTCGAGAGCGGCTCGATCGTCGTCACGACACCGCCGTCCCACATGTCCGACGCACGCTGGATCGCGCGCTCGAAGCGGGCACGTTGCTCGTCGTCCGCCGGGAACATCGCGGACCGGTACTGGGTCCCGACGTCGGCGCCCTGCCGGTTCAGCTGACGCGGGTCGTGCAGGGTGAAGAAGACGTCGAGGACGACGTCCGCCGGGAGCACCGTCTCGTCGAAGGTCACCGCGACGGCCTCGGCGTGACCGGTCGTGCCGGTGCAGACGAGCTCGTAGGTCGGGTCGTCCGTCGTCCCGCCGACGTAGCCGGACACGACGTCCTGCACGCCCTGGAGGGTGCGGTACACCGCGTCGAGGCACCAGAAGCAACCGCCGGCGAGCACGAACGTCGTCATGACCCCACCGTACCGCGCGACCGGTCCGCGACCCCAGGATCGGCGGGCCCGAGCGGTGCTCCGTGGACGAGCGGTTCCTCCACGGGCCCCCGAGCCGGGAGCGGGCTCCACCGACGTCGCCGCGAGGCGCGGCGTGTCGGTGGTCGTCCGTAGCGTCGTCACCACGAACCACGACAACGCACCCGCAGGAGGACACCCCGTGCACACCACGACCGAACCGACCTTCCGGCTCCGCACGGCCTCCGTGGCCCGCAGCCGGGGCGACCTCCGCATCCTCGACGTCCGTGACGACCTCAGCCGCGTCACCCGGGCCAACGGCGAGATCGTCGGCTACGTCGACCGGGTGGACGTCGCCGGTGGCACGGCCTACCGCGCCCGCCGCTACGTCGCGACCGAGCGGCGCTTCGTCGCGTTCCCCGACGTCTGGTCGGCCGACGACGCGGTCGACTGCCTCCGCTGGGGCTGAACGCCGTGGGCGCCGGAGCGCGCACCCGACTGCGCGCCGACCGCACCGTGCTCGACACCGCGAGCACGACAGCGGCGCGGACGACAGCGGCATGGACGACAGCGGCGCGGACGACGTCGCAGCGCCGCGTGACGCGCGGATGCGCGGATCGCCGCACGGCCTCCCCGTCGGCGCCGCACTCGGTCGGTACGGTTCGCGCATGAACTGGTGGAACGACCTGATCGACTGGACCGCGTCGGACGCGGGGTGGCGAGTGCTGTCGGGCGCCGTCAGCCCCTTCGTCGCCATCGTGGTGGCCGGTGTCGTCGCCGCGCTCATCGGCCGCGGCGCGACCAAGCGTGTGGTCTCCCTGCAGGAACGCGAGGCGCGGAACAGCGCCGTCGCGGCCATCATCTCCGCAGCGCGCAAGGCAGCGGTCTGGGGTTCCCTCGGGCACGACGAGCGCGCCTACGCCGACCACCTGGCCGAGGACGCCGACGTGCGGCTCCGGCTCCTACCGGTCAGCGGTGCCCCCACGGCCGCCAACTGGGCCCAGCACGAGATCGCCGACATCAAGAAGAACTCGTCGACGTTCTCCTTCCAGGCGGAGCAGTCGCTCGCCGAGTTCCGCGACCGGCTGCTCGAGTGGCAGGCACGCCCGAACCGCGCCCGCAAGCTGTTCAAGAGCGACCTCGAGCGGTGGAAGTTCGAGAGCCCGGACCCCGACGCCGAGCTCGTGAAGCGCCAGCAGGACTGGAACGCCGACCAGGTCTCGGCGCGACCGATCGACGCACCCGCCGCCACCCCGACCACCACGTCCCTCCGGCCGTCCACCCCGTCGGCGAACACCCCGTCCCCCGCCGGCCAGGCCACCTCCGCCGGCCTGGTCGCCACCGCGGCGACGACCCCGCTCGGCGACGGAGTGACGCGCCCGTACGGCGACGTGACCGGTTCGCCGCAGCAGCCGCCGGTGCGCCCGACGCTCGGCTCGCCTGCGTCCCGTCCGGTGTCGGCACCGGCGACGGTCACGCGCGGCCCGGCCGACGCCGACACACCCACCACCGACGCACGGACCGCCGACGCACGCGCCGCCGAGACTCGCGTCATCGAGGAGACACGCGGCGACGACGAGACCGGCGTGGTGGACGAGACCGATGCCGCGCGTCCGGGCCAGCGCGACCGCGAGGTCCCGCCGCCGGTGGCCCGTCCGACCGCTGCCGACGCGCACGTGAACCGTCCGGCATCGACCGTGACGTCCCCGAGCACCAGGTCCGTGCCGACCCGCGTCGAGGGTGCGCCGGCCGAACCGGCGGACGCACACGAGACCGACGAGGCACCGTACACGCAGCCGATCAGCGCCAACGAGATCCGACGCCGGTCCTCGGACGACGACGACTGAGGCGCAGGAGCACCGCGTGGAGGCCGCCACCCGACGGGGTGGCGGCCTTCGTCGTCGGTGCCCCCGGCAGGAATCGAACCCGCGGCACGGTGGGTAGAAACCACCTGCTCTATCCACTGAGCTACGGAGGCGGACGGCGACGATTCTAGACCGAGGGCCGCTCCAGCCGCTGGACGAACACGTCGACCTCGCGCTGTGAGCGGAGGTGCACGATGCGCAGGTGGGGCGCCGACCGCTCGAGGGGCGGCACGCGCTGCCGGGTCGCGTTCCTGGTCGAGATGCCCCAGCGGAGGATGTGCTCCCGATCGGTGAAGAACGTCCAGAGCGGCGGCTCGACGTTGCCGTTCCAGAGCTCGACCCGGCGGAGGCGTCGGCGGAGGGTCCGACGGAACAGCCGCCAGAGCGCGACCCGGGTCGGCAGGTCCACCCACACGAGGGTGTCGGCTCGCTCGACGAGCAGCTCGCGCACCGGGCCGTACATCCACTCGGTCACCCACGCCGGCCCGCTCGAGAACCGCTCGACGTCCTGGACGAAGGTGGGCCGCGGCTCCCAGTCCGGACCGTGGAAGAGCGCGTCGATCTCGGTGTGCGGCAGGCCCGAGGCCGAGGCGATGCGGCGGGCGGTGGTCGTCTTCCCGACGCCCGACACCCCGGCGACCAGGACACGACGCGGGGCTGGGTCGAGGACGTCGGCGGCGGAGAGCACCGCACGACGGTAGCGGACGGCGCGCCACCCCCGCTGGTTCCTGAGTGTTCCCACTGGTGACCCCCTCGCGTTCGCCTGGGCGACACCCGCCGTCCCTAGCGTCCGACGCATGCACTCCGTGGGTCGTGTCCTCGCCGTCGTCCCGGCACGCGCCGGTTCGAAGGGCATCCCGGGGAAGAACCTCCGCCGGGTGGGCGGCCGCAGCCTGGTCGCGCGAGCGGTCGACGCCGCACTGGCGACGCCGTCCGTGGACACGGTCGTGGTGTCCACCGACGGTCCGGACATCGCCGACGAGGCCCGCGCCGCCGGCGCCCGCGTGCTGCACCGCCCGGCCGACCTCGCCGGCGACACCGCGTCGAGCGAGTCCGCGCTGCTGCACGTGCTCGACGTCCTCGAGCGGATGCACGACGAGGTGCCCGAGGTCCTCGTGTTCCTGCAGGCGACGTCGCCGTTCACCGACCCGGCAGACCTTGAGTCCGCGGTCCGACGCGTGCTCGAGGGCGGCGCGGACGTGGTGTTCGCCGGAGCGCCCTCGCACGCCTTCCTCTGGCGGGTCGAGGCGGACGGTCGCGCCGTCGCGGTGAACCACGACGCGTCGGTCCGGCCGCGGCGTCAGGACCGCGATCCCGAGTTCCGGGAGACGGGCGCCTTCTACGTCCTCCACGTCGACGGGTTCCGCCGGCACCGGCACCGCTTCTTCGGACGGGTGGAGCTGGCGGTCGTCGACGCGGCGACCGCCGTCGACATCGACGACGAGGCCGACCTCGGCACGGCCGAGGCGATCGCGACGACGCGACCGGACGCAGACGGCTCCGCACACCTCCCCGTCCCCGTCCCCGCATCCACCGAAGCACCAGGAGCACCATGACCGTCACCATCGGCACGTCCACGATCGGCGCGGGCCACCCCGCGTACCTCATCGGCGAGATCGGCCTCAACCACAACGGCGACGTCGACATCGCCAAGCGGCTCATCGACGTCGCCGCCGACGCCGGCCTGCAGGCGGTGAAGTTCCAGAAGCGGACGCCGGAGATCTCCACGCCGGAGCACATGAAGCAGACGCCGCGTTCGACGCCGTGGGGCGAGATGACCTACCTCGAGTACCGGTACCGCGTCGAGTTCGACCGAGAGCAGTACATCGCGATCGGCGACCACGCCACCCTCCGCGGCCTCGACTGGTTCGCCTCCCCGTGGGACGTCCCCTCGGTCGCGTTCCTCGAGGACCTGAACGTCGTCGCGTACAAGATCGCCTCGGCGTCGGTCACCGACCTCGAGCTCCTCACCGCCGTGGCCGCGACCGACAAGCCGGTGATCCTGTCCACCGGCATGTCCACGCTCGAGCAGATCGACCGCGCCGTCGCGACGCTCGGCACCGACCGGCTCGTCCTCATGCACGCCACGTCGACGTACCCGCTCCCGCCCGAGGAGGCGAACCTCCGCATGATCGACACCCTCGCCCTCCGGTACGCGGGCGTCCCGGTCGGCTACTCGGGGCACGAGCCCGGCCTGCAGATCTCGATCGCGGCCGTCGCCCTCGGCGCGACCGCCCTCGAACGCCACATCACGCTCGACCGGACCATGTGGGGCTCCGACCACGCGGCATCCCTCGAGCCGCACGGGCTCGCGACGCTCGCGCGCGACGTGCGGATCATCGAGACCGCGCTCGGCGACGGCGTGAAGCGCGTGTTCCCCGGCGAGGAGGCGCCCCTCGCCAAGCTCCGCCGGGTGGTCGCGTGACGCAGACCTCGGGTTCCCCGACGATCGGCCTGGAGGCACGGCACACCTCCGCGACGACGACCCGCCTCCGGCGCGTGGTCGGCCTGGTCGACACGGACTCCTTCGCCAAGTGGGGCGCGCACCTGCTCGCGGCCGCACCCGAGCACTGGGACCTCGAGCTGGTGGTCGTGCGGACCCCGCGGACGGCGAGTACGGCGCAACTCGGCGCCGCGTTCCGGGGGCTCGACCGGCGCCTGGCCGCGCTGGCCTCGCGTCCGCCGGCACCGACGGACGTCGACGCGATCATCGACCGCCTGCGAACGGACCCGCCGGACGCGGTGCTCGTGTCCCTGATCGGACCGGTCGCGGAGCTCGTGATCGACCAGGTGCACCGGCGGGTGCCGGACCGGCCCGTACTCCTCACCGGCCTCCCGGGCATCTCCTTCCCGGCGAAGTGGAAGGGGCTGTTCTTCCGTGCCCGGGCCGACCTCTTCGTCCTGCACAGCCACCGCGAGGTCCGGGCGTACGAGGAGCTCGCCGTGGGCGGCGGCCTCGTGCCCGCGTTCGCCCTCGCCACCCTCCCGTTCGCGCGACCGACGGCCGAGCGCAGCGCGCGGACCGAGGGCACGACGACCGCCCGTGACTCGGTCGTGTTCGCGGCCCAACCGAGCGTCCCGGCCGACCCGGTCGACCGACGGCGCATCGTGCAGTGGCTCGCCGCGACCGCTGCGACCCACCCGGAGTGGCGGGTCGTGATCAAGGTCCGCGCGACCGCGGGCGAGCAGCAGACCCACCGCGAGCAGTACCCCTACGCCGACCTCATCCCGCAGGACGCCCCGGCGAACCTCGTGGTCGAGACGGGCCCGATGGCCGAGCACCTCGAACGCGCGGTCGCCCTCGTCACGGTGAGCTCGACCGCCGTCCTCGAGGCCGTCAGCGCCGGCGTGCCCGCCCTCACCCTCACGGACTTCGGCGTCGCCCCGCACCTCATCAACGAGGTCTTCGTGGGCAGCGGACTCCCGGGTGACGCGTCGGACCTGGTGGCGGGCCGGTTCCGGACCGTCCGCCCCGAGTGGATGCGGGACAACCACTTCCACCCCGCGTCGGACGACGACTGGGCGGCGCAGGCCGAGGAGCTCATGCGGCGACGGGATGCCGGTGCCCTGCAGGACCGTCCGGCAGCCCGGCGCAGCCGGGGTGGCGCGCTCCGTCGGGCCTGGGAACGGAAGACCGCGCTCGGGCGGGACGACCGCTCGGCGCTGGGCGTCGTGGCGCTGGTGATCGGGACACCCGTCCGCGGGACGAAACAGCTCGCCAGGAAGGTGATCCGTGCCTCCAGGCCGGGCCGGTCCGACGGACTAGAGCGCCTTCGCGACCGCGACCAGCAACTGGTCGCGCGTCGGGACGCCGGTTGAGCGGAACACCTCGGTACCGTCCTCACGCCGCACGATGATCGTGGGCGTCGAACGGATGCCGAGGCGCTCCGCATCGTCCGGACGGGACGCGACGTCCCGCTCGACGACCGTCAGGACCGGGACGAGCGCCGTCGCCTCGGCGGCGACGCGACGCGCAGCGGCGCACGGCGCGCAGAAGGCGGAAGTCCAGAGGTCGAGTCGCACGACGGAGCCAACGCCGCGCGTCGTCCGTCTACTCCCGGTCGAACTCGCCGGAACGGTCGCCGCGGTCCTGGAGGTCGTCCACCGGGTCGGAGTCGGACGGGTCGTAGGTGTACTCGCCGGAGGTCTGGTCGAGCACCTGGCGCGACTTGGTGAGGCGGTAGGCGAAGGCGGTCTGGAGGCCCTCGACGTCGGCGTAGACGGTGATCTCGTCGTCCAGCGAATCACCCGTGGCGGTGCGGGTGTCGGTCGTGCCGTCGAAGGGGCCGCCGTGGAAGATCGCGGTGTACTCGTCACCCTCGGAGATCGTGATGTCACTCATGCATCCCTTGTACCAGGGCACACCTGTTGACTGATCCATAGCATGGCTATATAGTTCAGCTATGGAAACATCCCGCGAGCAGACGGTCGAGACGCTCCTCGTCTCCGTGAACCGGTTGATCCGCACCGCCGTCCGGTCCACCGGCAACACGACCTCCCCCGCGGTCTGGCGCACGCTCGGCATCCTCGAGACCGACCAGCCGCTCCGCCTCGGCGAGCTCGCCGAGGCGTCCCGGGTCGCACAACCCACGATGACCCGCCTCGTCGCCGGCATGCTCGACGACGGCCTGGTCTCACGCACCGTGGACCCCGACGACTCGCGGGGCCAGCTCATCACGATCACGGACGCCGGGCGCGACCGCCTCGTCGCCTGGCGCGCCACCCTCACGCGGACGGTCGGGCCGCTCTTCGCCGACCTCACCGACGACGAGTGGGACGCGCTGCACGAAGCAGCCGCCGTCATCGCCGCCCGCAGCGCCACCACCACACGAACGGAGATCACCGCGTGAACGCCCACGCACCCGCCGCCTCCGGCAGCATCCTGAAGCAGTCCTCCGCGGTCTGGGCCATCGCCTTCGCCTGCGTCGTCGCCTTCATGGGCATCGGCCTCGTCGACCCCATCCTCCCCGCGATCGCCTCGTCCCTCAAGGCCACGGCGGCGCAGACCGAGCTGCTCTTCACGAGCTACCTCGCCGTCACGGGCGTCGCGATGTTCTTCACCAGCTGGGTGTCGAGCCGGATCGGGCCGAAGAACACCCTGCTCATCGGCCTCGCGCTGATCGTGGTGTTCTCGGTGCTCGCCGCCACGTCGAACAGCGTGTGGAGCATCATCGACTTCCGCGCCGGCTGGGGCCTCGGCAACGCGCTCTTCATCTCGACCGCCCTCGCGACCATCGTCGGGGCGGCGTCCGGTGGCACCGCATCGGCGATCATCCTGTACGAGGCGGCGCTCGGCCTCGGCATCGCGATCGGACCGCTCGTCGGCGGCCTGCTCGGCAACGTCAGCTGGCGCGGACCGTTCTTCGGCGTCACGACGCTCATGGCCATCGCGTTCATCGCCATCGTGACGCTGCTGAAGACGTCCGGCATCGAGAAGCCGACGCCGACGAAGCTGTCCGCCCCGTTCCGCGCCCTCGGCCGGCCGGCCCTCGCGGCCCTCGCCGTGACCGCGCTGTTCTACAACATCGGCTTCTTCGTCCTGCTGGCGTACACGCCCTTCCCGCTCGGGTTCGGCGCAATCGGGATCGGGTTCACGTTCTTCGGCTGGGGTGTCGGACTCGCGATCACGTCGGTCTGGGTGGCGCCGATGCTCACCGCACGCCTCCGGCGGACGACCGTGCTGAAGATCGCACTCCCGCTGCTCGCGCTCGATCTGTTCGCCGCGGCCGTGGTCGTGTCGTCGCAGGTCGGCTTGATCATCTGCGTCATCATCGGCGGCCTCGTGCTCGGCGTGCTCAACACCGTCCTGACCGAGTGCGTCATGGAGGCGACGGACCTCCCCCGCTCCGTGGCCTCCAGCGCGTACTCCGCCGTGCGGTTCATCGGCGGCGCGATCGCACCGCCCGTGGCGACCCTGCTGGCCGACGCCATCGCGCCGAGCGCCGCCTACGTGTTCGCCGGGGCATCGGTCGCGGTCGCTTTCGTGGTCGTCGCCGCCACGACCCGCGTCCTGCGCCGTGTGGACGACGGTCCCGAGTCGGAGCGGGTCGAGGCCGAGGCGGTCACCGCCGGCGAGATGGTCTGACGCTCGACCGCACCGTGAGGACGCCGGGACGGCTCCGCCACCACCCGTGGCGGGGCCGTCCGTGCACGGGACTAGGATCGAGGACATGGCAACTGCGAACGACCGCCTCGTCTGGATCGACTGCGAGATGACGGGCCTCGACCTCGCGGTCGACGAACTCGTCGAGGTGGCCGTCGTCATCACCGACTTCGACCTCGTGCCCGTGCACCCCGGCTTCGACATCGTGATCAAGCCGGACCAGTCCGCACTCGACAACATGAACGAGTTCGTCACGAACATGCACACGACCTCGGGTCTCATCGAGGAGATCCCGGACGGCGTGAGCCTGGCCGACGCCGAGTACCAGGTGCTCGAGTACATCCTCACGCACGTCCCGGCCGAGGGCTCCGCTCCCCTGGCCGGCAACACCATCGGTACCGACCGGGCGTTCCTCACCAAGTACATGCCCCGGGTGGACAACCACCTGCACTACCGGAGCGTCGACGTGTCGAGCATCAAGGAGCTGTGCCGACGCTGGTTCCCGCGCGTGTACTTCAACGCGCCGGAGAAGCACGGCGGCCACCGTGCCCTGGCCGACATCCTCGAGTCGATCCGCGAGCTCGAGTACTACCGCCGCGCGGGCTTCGTCCCCGAGCCGGGCCCGTCCACCGAGGACGTCCGAGCCGTCCAGGCCGAGGTCGTCGCGAAGTGGGAGCCGCGCCTGGCGCAGTAGTGGTCGGACGGGCCCGCGGCATGTACTACTATTGAGTGGTCGCGCCGGTCACCCGGTCCGAACATGGTGGATATAGCTCAGTTGGTAGAGCGCCTGGTTGTGGTCTAGGAGGTCGCGGGTTCGAGACCCGTTATTCACCCCACGACGAAGAGCCCCGGTCCAATGACCGGGGCTCTTCGCGTTCCCGGCTCGGCTTGTGCTGCCATCTGATACTTCAGTATCGTCGGGCCATGGTGTCCTCCAGCAGCTCGGCGACGACGAAACGGCTCGACATCCAGGGGCTGCGTGCCGTCGCGGTGGGCCTCGTCGTGCTCGAGCACGTCACGGGGAACCCGATCGGCGGGTTCATCGGCGTCGACGTGTTCTTCGTCATCTCCGGCTTCCTGATCACGTCGCTCCTGCTCGCCGAGCACGACCGGCGCGGCCGGATCTCGTTGGTGGCGTTCTACCGCCGCCGGATCCGCCGGCTCATGCCCGCCGCCGTGGTCGTGATCGCCGCCACCCTGGCGAGCGTCGTGCTGCTCGTACCGCAGCGCGCGGCCCAGTCGTTCGCCGACGCCACGTGGAGCCTGGCGTTCCTGGCGAACTGGCACTTCGCCGACCAGCAGACCGACTACTTCGCCGCCGACGGCCCGGAGTCGCCCTTCCAGCACTTCTGGTCGCTCTCGGTCGAGGAGCAGTTCTACCTCGTCGTCCCGGTCGTCCTGGTGGCCACGCTCGCCATCCGGACGACGAAGGCTCCGCGCGCCCTGGCGATGGTCGTCCTGTCCACCGCGGTCATCGCTTCTGCCGTCATGGCCCTGGCCGAGACCGGTACCGATCCCACGAGTGCGTACTTCTCGACGACGGCCCGTGCGTGGGAACTCGGCACGGGGAGTCTGCTCGCGTTCGGGACGGCCTCGTGGCGCCGCCTGCCGATGTGGGTCGGACGGATCCTCTCCTGGGCCGGACTGACCGGAGTGGTGGTGTCGGCGTTCGTCATCACGGGGCAGGAGGACTTCCCGGGCCCGTTGGCCGCCGTGCCCGTGGTCGCGACGGCGATGATCCTCGTGGGCGGCGCTCGTGGGACCTCGAGCGAGGTCGCCGTGCTCCGCGCTCGTCCGTTCGTGTGGCTCGGCAACATCAGCTACCCCCTGTACCTGTGGCACTTCCCCGTGCTGGTCGTGATCGGCGCGGTCGACCCGAGTGCTGTCTGGTGGACCTTCCCGCTCAGCATCGCGCTCGCGTCCGTCACCCACCACCTGGTCGAGCGACCGAGTGCCCTCGCGCCGCTCGCGCTCTGGGACCGCCGCGAACGCAGCAGGTTCCGAGCCGCGCTCCTGGCAGAGCGGCGATCGCTCCGGGCGAACGCGATCGGCGCGGCCCTCGTCGCCACCGTCGTCCTCACGTTGGTCGCGACGGAACGTGTCCGACCGATCGACGTGCCGACGGTGCCGCTCGCCGCGCCCGGATCGACGGCACCCACGGCCCCCGGGCAGGATGACCAGCCGCACCTCGAAGCGCTCCGCGGCAGCGTGCTCGAGGCGCTGTCGGCGACCTCGTGGCCCGAACTGGAAGGCGGACCGGTCTCCGACCTGGTCGGGACGACGCATCCGGAGTGTGGGCGGCTCTCCCCCGCTCCGGCTCCGGACGTCTGCACGTTCGGTGCTCCGACTGCGGAGCGCACACTCATGCTCGTCGGCGACTCGACCGCCGTGCACTGGATCGACGGGTACGTGCGGTTGCAGGACGGCGGACCGCTCGCCGGGTGGCGCATCGTCACGCGGACCGCGTTCGGCTGCCCGTTCATCGACGAGTCCATCGGAGGACCGGACGCCGACGACTGCGCCGCGTTCCGGCGCGCGACGCTCGACCAGGTCGCCGACGTGCGGCCCGACGTCCTCGTCATCACGAACACGTTCGCCGCATCCGAGGCCCGTGGCGGCGGGGAGCAGCTGTCCGACTCGCAGTGGTCCGAGGCGACCCACCGGTACGTCGCCGCCACGAGAGGATCGGTCGGGAAGGTCGTGCAGGTCGCGCCGCCGCCCGCGGGCAAGAGCATCCAGAACTGCTACGGCGTCGGCGGCACCCCGTCCGCGTGCACCACCGAGACGTCGTCGGCGTGGAAGGCCAGGCTCGCGGCACTGAGCGCAGCAGCGACCGAGGGCGAGGTCGTGCTCGACACGCGGCCGCTCTTCTGTGTCGCCGACACCTGCCCGGCGTTCGTCGAGCGGACGATCGTGAAGAAGGACTTCGTCCACCTGACGAGTGCCTACGCCGAGAAGAGCGCGCCCGCCTTGGGCGAGCTGCTGCAGTCGCGGTCAGTGTTCGAGGACGCACCGGTGGGAGGATGACCCCGTGATGGACATGTCCGCCGACGACTTCGAGCAGCTGGTGTCCGACGAGCTCGACCGGCTGCCGGACGACATGCTCGAGGGCCTCGACAACGTCGCCTTCGTCGTCGAGGACGCCCCGGAGGACGGTTCCGACCTGTTCGGCGTGTACGACGGGGTGGCGGCGACCGAACGAGGCCAGTACGGGTTCGGCGAACTCCCCGACCGCATCGTGGTCTTCCGAGCAGCGCATCTTGCCGAGTGCGACACCGAGGACGATCTCCGCGACGAGGTGCACACGACCCTCGTGCACGAGATCGGGCACTACTACGGAATCGACGACGAGCGGCTGCACGAGCTCGGCTGGGCCTGACCCGCGACGCAGGCACGAGCGGCGCAGGGAGGAGCGGCGCAGGGAGGAGCGGCGCGCGCGGCGGGCTCAGGTCCGGATGACCACGTCGGCAAGGGACGCCGGATCCTCGGCCGTGATGAACGCCCGCTCCTGCGCCGCCCACCGGTCCCACTCGCGGGCGAAGACCTCGCCGTCGCGACGGATCGCCCGGTGCCGTCGTTCGTCGTCGTCCGCCTCCAGCCACACCCGCAGGTCAGCCATCGGTGCGGATGTCCGGGACAGCGCGCCGCACCCTTCGACGACGACCGGCAGCGTCGGGTCGACCGCTGTCCATCCGGCCGGTGCGGAGGTCGTCCAGTCCCATCGTCGGTAGCCCGACGGCGGGCCGAGGACGTCGGTCGTGACCGCGTCCGCTGCAGCACGGAGCCCGTCCCACCCCGGGTAGACGTCGTCGAGGTGGACGACCTGGGCGTCGAGTCGTTCGGCGAGCGCGTCGGCGAGCGTGGTCTTGCCCGTCCCCGACCGCCCGTCGAGCAGCACTACGATGCGAACGCCCACCGGGCTCGCAGCGCGCGCGTGCGCTGCGAGCGACGCGGCCAGCCCGCCGACCGATTCCAGCGCGCCAGCCGACCCCAGCCCGCCAGCCGACCCCAGCCCGCCGACCGACTCCAGCGCGCCAGCCGACACTGCCGGGGCGACCCGCGCCTCCCGGCCGTCGCCGTCAGGCACGCCAGGTCCCCGCCGCGATCGCGACCGCGGTGGCGACCGCCCCGATCCCGACGAGCATCGCGACCATCGCCCACTCCGGGCCCGCGAAGCGCGCCGGTCGCGCCCAGGTCCGTCGTCCGGGCGCCCCGAACCCCCGCGACTCCATCGCGACCGCGAGGGTGGTCCCCCGCCGGAGCGCGAGCACGAGCAGCGCGAAGGCCATCGACGCCGCGCGGCGGATCCGGCCGGTGTCCGCGAGTCCGCGGGCTCGGCGGGCCATCGCCAGCTGTCGCCAGTCGTCACCGAGGAGGGTGACCATCCGCACCGCCGCGAGCGCCCCGAGCACGAACCGGGCGGGGAGGCGGAGCACCTGGGCGAGCCCGTCCGCGAGGTCGGTCGGGTCGGCGCGGATGAACAGCACGACCCCCGGGATGCCGATCGCGAGCACCCGGAGCGCGGTCGCGAGCGCGAGCGTCAGGGAGCCGTCGGTGACGTGCGCGAAGCCGAGGTCGAACCACTCCCGTCCGGAGGGCCGACCGTACAACGCGATGCTCAGCGCCGTGAGCGGCACCGCGAGGAGCACGGGCGAGGTCCGGAGCAGCAGCGTGCGCGGGGGGATGCGGAGGAGCGGCAGGAGCGCGAGCTCGAGCCCGAGGGCGACGGCGGCGGAGACGACGTCGAGGCTCAGGACGAGGAACACCCCGAGGCCGAGGACCCCGAGGAGCGAGGCGACGGGCTGGACGCCGCTGATCCCGCGGACGGCGGCTGGTGGCAGGGGCCGGCCGGGAGGCACGGGTGGTGTCCGGCGTGCGGGCGCGGTCGACTGGGCGGTCACCGCGGCACCCCCTGGGCCGTCGGTGCCGTCGGTGCGGTCGGTGCGGTCGGTGCCGTAGGTGCGGTCGGTGCCGTCGGTGCCGTCGGTGCCGTCGGTGCCGTCGCGTCGTCGGACCGCGCGGCCGAGACTCGGGTCACGCCGTCGGCGGCGAGCACCACCTCGTCGGCGTCGAGCGCCCGGACGAGGTCGCGGTCGTGCGTCACCGCGACGATCGCGGTGCCCGCGTCGGCGAGGGCACCGAGGTGCTGCACGACGGACTCCCACGTGGCGCGGTCCTGACCTGACGTCGGCTCGTCGAGGACGACGACCGGGGGACGGCTCGCGACGACCGCGGCGATCGCGAGCCGCCGCTGTTCTCCGCCGGACAGGGTGAACGGGTTCGCGTCCGCGAGGTGGGCGAGGCCGAACTCGTCGAGCAGCTCGGCGACCCGTTCGTCGACGCCGTCCTGGTCGAGGGCTCGTGGGCCGGCGGCGAGTTCCTCGCGGACGGTCCGCGCGACGAACTGGTGCTCGGGGTCCTGGAACACCGTGCCGATCCGCGCCGCGAGGGCTCGGCTCGACCACGCGTGCGGGGCGGTACCGATCCCGGCGTCCCCGGCGAGCTCGGTCGCGGCCGTCAGCGTGCCGTCCGTGGGACGGAGGAGTCCGGCGAGCGTCAGGCCGAGCGTCGACTTGCCGATGCCGTTCGGCCCCGTGACGGCGACGACGTGCCCGGACCGCACCGCGAGGTCGATGCCCCTCCCGACGGGCTGTCGCCGGCCGCGCGCGGTCCCGAGGCGTGCGGCGCGCAGGAGTTCCCTCGGGGTTCCGTGACGGTCGTGCCGGGCGCTCCCCCGGCCGGGCTCGGCACCGGGGACCCACACGCCGGCAGCCGTCAGCGCGACACCGTGCAACGCGAGCACCGTCTCGGGAGTCCCGTCCGCGACGACGCCACCACCCGGTTCGAGCAGCACCAGCCGGTCGACGAGGTCGAGCCACGTGCCGATGCGGTGCTCGACGACGAGCAGGGTGGCGCCGGTCGCGTCGAGCAGCACGCGGACGGCGTCGTGGACCTGCGCGACGCCCGACGGGTCGAGGTTCGCGCAGGGTTCGTCGAGGACGAGGGCCCCTGGTTGCATGGCGAGGACCCCGGCCAGCGCGAGTCGCTGCCGCTGCCCGCCGGAGAGCTGCGCAGTGCTGCGGTCGAGCGGCAGGTCGAGGCCGACGACCTCCAAGGCGGTCGCGACACGGTCCCAGGTCTCCTCGCGCGGGACGCCGAGGTTCTCGCAGCCGAACGCCACGTCGTCGCCGATGCGTGCCATGACGGTGTGCGCCTCGGGGTCCTGCATGACGAGGCCGACCCGGCCGCGGGCGTCCCGGGGGTCGGTACCGTCGACGAGCAGGGTCCCCTCGACCTCGGCGGCGGTGTCGTCGATCGCGTCGGGTTCGTCCGGGAGCACGGCGGCCACGGCCCGGAGCAACGTGGACTTCCCGGCGCCGGACGGGCCGACGACCGCCACCCGTTCACCGGGCTCGACGACGAGGTCGACACCTCGGACGGCCCACTGCTCGCGTTCCGGGTAGCGCCAGCCCCAGTCCTCGAACGCGATCCGGGCGGCGGCGGTCACCGGCCGGAGCGCCGGCTGTGCTCGCGACCGGCGGCGAACGCCGACAGCACACCGGTGCGGGCGAGCGCCCGGACCAGGAACCACGAGCCGAGACCGGCGATCACCGCGCCGGAGATGACGGCACAGACGATGTAGACGACCTTGAACCCGAGCGCGTAGCCGGGGTACCAGAGGATCGAGTCGTTGATGCCGAGGGCGAGGCCGGCTGCGGCGCCGGCGAGCGCGACGACCGGCAGGCGGTACACCCGGTAGAGGAAGAGCGCGAGCACGAGCTCGGCGCCGAGCCCCTGCACGAGTCCCGCCTCGAGCGTCCCCCAGCCCCACTGGGTGCCGAAGAGTGCCTCCACGGACGCCGCGACGATCTCGCCGTAGAGCGCGGCGCCGGGCTTCCGGACGACGATGGCGACGACGGGTCCGGCCAGCAGCCACACGCCGCCGAACAGCGCCTGGGTGCCGGGGAGCACGAGCGTCATCGCCGCGCTGAGCGGCTCGTAGGGGAACTCCCAGACCTTGAACACGACGCCGAGTGCGACGGCGAGGACGCTGGCGACGACGATGTCGACGACCCGCCAGCGCAGCGAGCGCTTCGGGGCCGGTGCCGTCGAGCCGGTGGACGGAACGGTTGACTGGATGCGCGAAGGCATGGTGGTGACTCCTCCCTGCGCCGGCATGATCCGGATCAGGTTCGACGGTCGGAGCGCCGTTCGCTCCCTCTCAGCCCGGTGACCGGACTCCCGTGTGTGTGCCAGCAGTGTACTGCGGGCACGGCCCGCGGTGCGCGCGGTGCGCGCAGGACGGCCGGGAGG
>NZ_JBPUGH010000074.1:0-16115 GCF_051548005.1 Curtobacterium flaccumfaciens
CGCGGACGTCGTGCCACGCGGGTGTCTCCGCGGTGGGGAGACCACCCACGAGGTGCCAGGCCCTCGGCGGCGGCACGCCGGCCGAGACGAGCGTCGCCACCCGGTCGAGTGTCCTCGCGGCGGCGGCCGCCACGGCGGCGTGCTCCGACGCCGGCCGACGCGGCCGCGCCCTCGGCCCCACTGCCGCACCGGGCGGCTGTGTCCCTTCCCCCGCTGCCCTCCTGTCGGACGCGACGACGCGACCGCGACGCCACGGCCTCGTCACCGCCACCCGTCCACCGGGCGCATGCCGAGCCTCCCGTCCGCACCGAGCACCGGCGTCCCCACCCCGGCGAGCCGTCGCACCCCGCGACGACGCTCGACGTGCAGCACGAGGTCGAAGGCGCTCACCGCCTGGCGGGCCAACGACGCCGGGTCCATCCCGGCGAGCGCACCGAGCGCCTCGAGCCGGGCCGGCACGTCCGGGAGGCCGTTGGCGTGCACGGTCCCGGCACCGCCCTCGTGCCCGGTGTTGAGCGCGGACACGAGCTCGCGCACCTCGGCCCCGCGACACTCCCCCACGACGACCCGGTCCGGGCGCATCCGGAGCGACTCGCGCAGCAGCCGCGCGAGGTCGATCGCGCCGCTGCCCTCGGCGTTGGCCTGTCGAGCCTCGAGTGCGACGACGTGGGGGTGGTCGATGCGGAGCTCGGCGACGTCCTCGACCGTGACGATGCGCTCGTCGTGCGGGACGGTGGCGAGCATGGCGGCGAGGAGGGTCGTCTTCCCGCTGCCGGTGGCACCACTGACGAGGACGTTCCGTCGTTCGGCGATCGCCCGTTCGACCACGCGGCGCGGGACCCGCTCGAAGGTCCCGCTCCGTTCGAGCCCGGCGAGGGTCGGCCGCCCCGGCCGAGGGAGCCGGATCGAGAGCGCCGTGCCGGTGACCGCGACCGGCGCGAGCACGACGTGCACGCGGATCCCGTCCTCGTGGCGGACGTCGGCCATCGGCGTGCTCTCGTCGACGTGCCGGCCACCGCGGGCGACGAGGGCGGCGCCGAGTTCGCGGGCGCGTCGTTCGTCGAGGACGAGGTCGACCGGTTCGAGCCCGGCGCCGCGGTCGATCCACGTCCCGCGCCCGCCGACGGCGAGGACGTCGGTGACCGCGGCGTCCCGGACGAGGCCGGCGAGCTCCTCGAACTCGGCCGCGCGCACGGTCCGCTCCGCGCGGGGCGGGGCGACCCCGGGGAGGAACGGCGGGGACGGGACGGCTCGGTGTCGGTGCATGTCGGGCGACGGTAGGCGGACCACGACACGCGGCACGGCAGTGCCGCTCTGCGGTGCACAACGCCGCGGTGTCCCCAGCAACGGGCATCTTTGTCCCCCGTTGCAGAAAGCCGTACCCCAGTCGGTGCAGCGAGCACGCGGAGGCGCGAGACGAGCCGATCCGGTCCACGACCGCGCCGATCGTCGACCGGACAGCCGTCACGACCGCCGTCGAGCTCCATGCGTCGGCACGGACCGATCTGTCCACCGTTCCGCGTCCCCACGCGGATCCATGCGTGACACATGTGTCCGCGTGGAGCGGCAGGAGCCCGAGGAGCCCGGGAAACAGAAGAGGCGGCACCTGTTGGGGGGAACGGGTGCCGCCTGGACATCGGCGGATTGGGGGGAATCACGGCCGACGCCACCGGAAACGAGTCCGGCGATGAACACTGTACCCCACGAACACCCCTCCGCGGCAACCCCGACACGGAATCCGTGAGCGACGGCGCAGGGGTAGTCTCCGGGTGCTGCCGGCAGCGCCACGGGTGCTGCTCCGATGCCGACGTGAAAGGACACCGATGTCCCCGACCCCGACCGACGCCTCACCCCGCCACGAGGACGGCCCCACGTTCCCGCCGTCGCCGGAGTTCGTCGCCGACGCCGTCGCCCACGAGGACCTGCACGAGGCCGCCACCGCCGACCGCGAGGGCTTCTGGGCCGAACAGGCACGGACGCTCCTCGACTGGCGGACGCCGTTCACGCAGACGCTCGACTGGTCCGGCGCCCCGTTCGCGAAGTGGTTCGCCGACGGGGAGCTCAACGTCGCGGAGAACTGCCTCGACCGGCACGTCCGCGCGGGCAACGGCGACCGGGTCGCGATCCACTTCGAGGGAGCCCCCGGTGACACCCGCCGCATCACGTACGCGGAGCTGACCGCCGACGTGCAGCGGGCCGCGAACATGCTCACCGACCTCGGCGTCGGCCAGGGCGACCGCGTCGTGGTCTACCTCCCGCTCATCCCCGAGGCCGTGGTGACGATGCTCGCCGTGGCCCGGATCGGTGCGATCCACTCGGTCGTCTTCGGCGGCTTCAGCGCGGAGAGCCTGCGCGCGCGCATCGAGGACGCCGAGGCGAAGCTCGTCGTGACGGCCGACGGCGGATGGCGCCGTGGTGCGGTCTCCGCGCTGAAGCCGGCGGTCGACGAGGCGCTCGAGGGCGAGGGCACGGACAGCGTCGAGCACGTCCTGGTCGTCAAGCGCGGCGGCAACGAGATCGCCTGGAACGACCGGGACCTCTGGTGGCACGACGAGTTCGCGAAGGCCGCCCCCGAGCACGAGGCGCAGGCGTTCCCCGCCGAGACACCGCTGTTCATCCTGTACACGTCGGGCACGACCGGGAAGCCCAAGGGCATCGTGCACACCTCCGGCGGGTACCTCACGCAGGCGACGTACACGCACCGCAACGTCTTCGACATGCACCCGGAGAAGGACGTCTACTGGTGCACGGCCGACATCGGCTGGATCACCGGGCACTCCTACGTCGTCTACGGCCCCCTGTCGAACGGCGTCACCCAGGTCCTCTACGAGGGCACCCCGGACGAGCCGGAGCCCGGGCGCTGGTGGGACCTCGTCGACTCCTACGGCGTCACCGTGCTCTACACGGCGCCGACGGCGGTCCGCGCCGCGATGAAGGCCGGGCGGCAGATCCCGGAGGCACGCAGCCTCGAGACCCTGCGCCTCCTCGGCAGCGTCGGCGAGCCGATCAACCCCGAGGCCTGGCAGTGGTACCGCCAGGTCATCGGCCACGACCGCACCCCCATCGTCGACACGTGGTGGCAGACCGAGACCGGCGCGATCATGATCTCCGCGCTCCCCGGCGTCACGAAGCTCAAGCCCGGTGCCGCGCAGACACCCCTGCCCGGGATCACCGCCGAGATCGTCGACGAGGACGGCCGCCGCGTCGAGCCGGGCGAGGGCGGCTACCTCACCATCGCCGATCCGTGGCCGTCGATGGCGCGCGGCATCTGGAACGACCCGGACCGCTTCGTCGAGACCTACTGGTCGCGCTTCCCTGGCCGCTACTTCGCCGGTGACGGCGCACGGCTCGACGGGCAGGGCGACATCTGGGTGCAGGGGCGCGTCGACGACGTCATGAACGTCTCCGGTCACCGCCTGTCGACGGCCGAGATCGAGTCGGCTCTCGTCGGCCACGAGGGCGTCGCCGAGGCCGCGGTCGTCGGCGCGGCGGACGAGACGACCGGTCAGGCGGTCGTGGCGTTCGTGATCCTCACCGCCGAGGCCGCCGACGGCGTCGACCGCGACGCCACGGCGAAGGAGCTCCGCGACTGGGTGGGCAAGCGCATCGGCGCGATCGCCAAGCCCCGGCAGGTCGTCATCGTCCCGGAGCTGCCGAAGACGCGGTCCGGCAAGATCATGCGGCGTCTCCTCCGCGACGCGGCCGAGGGCCGCCGCATCGGTGACACGACGACGCTGGCCGACCCGACGATCATGGCGACGATCGCGGAACTCATGTAGTCCCGCACACGTGAGCAGGGCCTCCCGTCCGGTCGGACTGGAGGCCCTGCTCACGTGTGGCGCGCCGCTGGCGGTCCGTCAGTCGGTCAGCTCCACGACCAACTCGACCTCGACGGGTGCGTCCAGCGGGAGGACCGCGACGCCCACCGCGCTGCGCGCGTGGACGCCGGCGTCACCGAAGAGCTCGCCCACCAGCGTGGAGGCGCCGTTCGCGACGGCCGGTTGCCCGGTGAACGACGGGTCGGACGCGACGAAGACGGTCACCTTCACGACCCGCGCGACACGGTCGAGCGACCCGGCGACGGACTGGACGGCGGCGAGGGCGTTGAGGGCCGCGGTGCGGGCCTCGGCGGTGGCGGTCTCGGGGTCCACGCCGGCGCCGACCTTGCCCGTGACCGGCAGCGCGCCGTCGACGAACGGCAGCTGACCGGCCGTGTACACGTACCGGCCCGTGACGACCGCGGGGACGTACGCGGCGACCGGCGCGGCGACCGCCGGGACGGTCAGGCCGAGCTCGGCGAGACGCTCCGCGACGCTCATGCGTCGGCCTTCGGGCGCTTCAGGTACGCGACGAGTCCACCCTCCGGACCGGTGACGACCTGGACGAGCTCCCAGCCCTCGTCGCCGAAGTTGTTGAGGATCGCCGTGGTGTTGTGGATGATCAACGGCGTCGTGAGGTATTCCCAGCGGCTCATGCGGTTCCTTGCCAGCCTTTCAGTCGGCGGTGTCGTTTAGGCTGCATCCTATGTCTGCCCAGAAGACGTCTGCCTCGCGGACCAAACCAGTCTCCGCAGTCGGTGCCTTCGTCGGATTCGTCGGCTTCAGCGTGCTCGCCGGTCTCCTCGTGACGATCGGTGTGACCCCGGCCATCGCGGTGGCCGGTGTGACCACGACCTCGACGATCGGCGTCTTCGAGTCGCTCCCGGAGTACATCGAGATCGGTGACCTCCCGCAGCGCAACGAGCTCTACGCGTACCAGGGCGGCAAGAGCGTCCACTTCGCGACGGTGTACGACCAGAACCGTCAGGAGCTCAAGTACGACCAGATCAGCGACAACCTCAAGAACGCTGCCATCGACGGTGAGGACAAGCGCTTCTTCGAGCACGGCGGCGTCGACATGACCTCGCTCGTCCGCGCGGGCGTGGGCAGCCTCGCGGGCGGGCTCGGCGAGTCCGGCGGTGGGTCGACGCTGACCATGCAGCTGGTCCGCAACATCAAGATGCAGCAGGCGCTCGAGCTCCCCACCGAGAAGGAGCGCCTCAAGGCCTACAACGAGGCCACCGAGACGACCATCCCCCGCAAGCTCGAGGAGATGAAGCTCGCGATCGGCCTGGCGAAGAAGTACTCCAAGAAGGAGATCCTCACCGGGTACCTCAACATCGCCTACTTCGGCGACCAGACGTACGGCGTGCAGGCCGCCGCGCAGCACTACTTCAACAAGTCGGCGACCGACCTCACCCCGGCCGAAGCCGCGTCGATCCTCGCGATCGTGCAGTCGCCGAACACGCGCAACCTCTCG
The DNA here is from genome assembly GCF_051548005.1 of Curtobacterium flaccumfaciens. Lineage (GTDB taxonomy): Bacteria > Actinomycetota > Actinomycetes > Actinomycetales > Microbacteriaceae > Curtobacterium. The sequence continues at coordinate 5,299 of NZ_JBPUGH010000074.1, forward strand.
ACGCCGAAGAACTACGAGGCGAACAAGGCCCGTCGCGACGTCATCCTCAAGTCGATGTACGCGCAGAAGCACATCGACAAGGCGACCTTCGACAAGGCGATCGCGTCGAACCCGAAGGACTACGTCCGGCTCACCCAGCCCACGCAGGGCTGCCGCGCCTCGGTCGGCGACGGCTCGCAGTTCTTCTGCGACTACGCCGTCAAGGTCGTCAAGGAGATGTCCCAGCTCGGCGGCACGCAGAAGGAGCGCGACACCGCCTGGCGCAACGGCGGATACACGATCCAGACGACGCTGGACATCGGCCTCAACGCCCAGCAGAAGCAGATCCTCAACACGTACGACAACAAGGCCGAGACGCAGATCGCGCTCGGCGCGACACTCGACTCGGTCGAGGTCGGTACGGGTCGCATCCTCACGATGGCGCAGAACAAGGACTTCGACGAGGCGCTGAAGTCCGCGCCGACGTCGACGTCGCTGAACTACGCGGTCGACGAGAAGTACGGCAGCTCGAAGGGCTTCCAGACCGGTTCGACGTTCAAGGCGTTCACGCTGCTCGACTGGATCAAGGCCGGGCACGGTCTCAACGAGACCGTCAACGGCACCGCTCGCGTCGTCTCCCCCTGGACGATCTGCGGTCAGCAGGACTACACGCAGTTCGACGTGTCGAACGACTCCCCCGGCGAGAACGGCAACTACAGCGTGATCGGCGCGACCGCCGGCTCGATCAACGGCGCGTTCGCGTCCATGGCGCAGAAGCTCGACCTCTGCGACATCAAGACCATGGCCGAGAACTTCGGCGTCCACCGCGCCGACGGCACCGAGCTCCGCAAGAACCCGTCCTTCATCCTCGGGACGAACGAGGTCGCTCCGCTCACCATGGCGGCCGCCTACGCCGGCATCGCGAACAACGGCACGTTCTGTGCGCCGGTCGCGATCGACCAGATCACGAACGCCGAGGGCAAGAAGCTCGGCGGCCAGGCGAAGAACTGCTCGCAGGCGGTCGACCCCGTCGTCGCGCAGACCGCGATCTACGCCATGAAGCAGACGATCACGAGCGGTACCGCCCGCGGCGCCCAGACGTACGACGGCACGCAGATGTTCGCCAAGACCGGTACGACCGACGAGGCTGAGCAGATCTGGCTCGTCGGTGCCTCCACCAAGGTGGCGACGGCCTACTGGCAGGGCAACACCGACGGCAAGAAGCTCAACCTCCGGCACTACAGCAACGGCGTGAACGGCACCTACGCCGGCGTCCGTGCCGACGTCTGGCGGCAGGCGCAGACCCCGGTGAACGCGGCCTACCCCGGCGGGACCTTCACGAACCCGTCGTCGACGTCGATCCGCGGCAACAGCATCCAGCTCCCGGACCTCGCCGGCAAGAGCGCTGACGAAGCCCGGTCGACGCTGGCATCCGCAGGGTTCACCTACGTCGACGGCGGCACGCAGCCCGGCACCGGTGACGCCGGCCAGGTGGCCAAGACGTCGCCGGCCGCGGGTTCGTTCCTCTCCCGGGGCGCGAGCGTGACGGTCTACACGAGCGACGGCTCGCAGGCCGCGGTGCCGAACGTCGCCGGCAAGGACGTCGGCAGCGCCCGTTCGCAGCTCGAGTCGGCCGGTCTGAGCAACGTCTCGATCTCGGACCAGTACGAGAAGGGCGGCGGCTCCAAGGAGTGCAGGGTCGCCTCGACCGACCCCGCCGCCGACTCGGTCGTGGGCAAGGCCTCCGGCGTGACCGTGAAGCTGTACGGCACGAAGGACGGCAAAGCGCCGAAGGACTGCAAGTGACGCGCGGCCGCGCCGCGCTCGGGATCCTCGCAGCGGGCGCGGCCGTCGGCGGTGCCGCTGCGGCGTGGGGGTCGCTCGTCGAGCGGCGCCGGTTCGGCATCCGATGGGAGACCGTCCCCGTGCTCGCGCCGGGCTCCCGCGACATCGTGGTGCTGCACCTGTCCGACCTCCACATGGCGCCGTGGCAGGCGGACAAGCAGCAGTGGCTGCGCGACCTCAGCCTCGTCGAGCCCGACTTCGTGGTGAACACCGGCGACAACCTCGGCCACGCCACGGCGAACTCCGCGGTCGAGTACGCGCTCGAGCCTTTCCGCGGGGTGCCGGGCGCCTTCGCGTACGGCTCGAACGACTTCTACGGCCCGACGCCGCGGAACCCGTTCAAGTACTTCGGTGGCCCGAGTACGCACGGTGGCGGGGGTGCCCGTCCGGTCGAGCTCGACATCGACCGGCAGACGGCGTTCTTCGAGTCGCTCGGCTGGCTCGACGTCAACGACCAGGCGCACGCGATCGAACTCCGCGGCTCCCGACTCGAGCTGTTCGGCACGTCGGACGCGCACCGCGACTGGGACCGTCTCGACCTCCTGCCGACCAACGTCGACGAGATGCGCAGCGACGTCCCCTGGTCCGAGGACGAGGACGGCCCCGCGCCGGTCTCGATCGCGGTCACCCACGCGCCGTACCGCCGGGTGCTCGACGCCTTCGTGACCCAGGGGGCCGACATCATCTTCGCCGGTCACACGCACGGCGGCCAGGTGCAGGTACCCGGCGTCGGCGCGCTCGTCACGAACTGCGACCTCCCCCGCCGGTACGTCAGCGGGCTGCACAAGTGGGAGCACCGGAACCACTGGTCGTGGCTCGAGGTGTCCGCCGGCCTCGGGACGTCGATCTACGCGCCCGTGCGGTTCTCGTGCCGCCCGGAGGCCGTCGTCGTGACACTCACGGCACGCACTGGCTGACCGCCGGTCCGACGCGCCCGGGCGTCACGCAGATGGTCGTGAGCACCCTCGATCATCCGGTAGACTTCTGGGGTTGCTCCGGTTCGGAGTGATCACACCGCGGGGTGTGGCGCAGCTTGGTAGCGCGCCTCGTTCGGGACGAGGAGGTCGCAGGTTCAAATCCTGTCACCCCGACAGCAAGGCCCTGGTCACACGACCAGGGCCTTTCTCGTTGCAGGGGTTCCTGCTCCCCATACCTCGAACCGAGTGGTCACACGACGTGCCGCGCGTACTCCGCGCCGGTCGCACGACGTGCCGCGCGTGTTGCGCGTTGGTCGCACGACGTGCCGTCCCGACCACGGCCGCCCGACACGTTGTGCGACCAGGTCCGGCGCCGCCGTCCGCGCCGCACTGGGCTCAGGCCACCGCAGCGCCCGCCCGCACGAGCCGCCCCTCGGCGTGCAACCGCGCCACGACGTCGAGCGCCTGGTGCCGGTACCGCGCCTGCGCAGCACCCGGCGCCACGATCACGCCGTCCGCGCCGGTGGACTCGACGAGGGCGTTGATCTTCGCCGCGACCTCGTCCGCGTTGCCGTACGCCTGCCGAGCCGTGCGGGCCTCGATGAACCGACGCTCGAGGTCCGAGAACTCGTACGCGCGGGCCTCGTCCATCGACACCGGCTCGGGCTTCGCCCCCTGCCGCATCCGGATGAAGGAGATCATCCCGGGAGCGGACTGCTCCGAGATCACCGCGGGGTCCTCGTCCGTGACGACCTGCACGCCGATGAGCGCGTTCGGCTCGGAGCGGAAGCGCGACGGCCGGAACGAGTCCCGGTAGAGCGCGAGCGCCGCCTCGGTGTTGTCGGACGCGAAGTGGTGCGCGAAGGCGAACGAGACGCCGAGCGCCCCGGCGACCTGGGCGCTGTAGCCGGACGAGCCGAGCAGCCAGAACTCCGGGACGTCGCCGTACCCGGGCACGGCGCGGATGCGGGACAGCGGGTTCGAGGCGTCCATGCCGGTGAAGAAGCCGATGAGGTCCGCGAGCTGCTGCGGGAAGTCGTCGACGTCGAGGCGGTCGGTGCGGCGGAGCGCCATCGCGGTCGCGCCGTCGGTACCCGGGGCACGCCCGATGCCGAGGTCGACGCGGTCGCCGTAGAGCGCCCGGAGCGTTCCGAACTGCTCCGCGATCACGAGCGGCGCGTGGTTCGGCAGCATCACTCCCCCGGAACCGATGCGGATGGTCGACGTGGCGGCGCCCACCGCGCTCAGCAGCACCGCCGGCGCGGAGGACGTGATCCCCGGCATCCCGTGGTGCTCGGCGACCCAGATGCGCTCGTAGCCGAGCCGTTCGGCGTGCACCGCCATGTCGATGGAGCCCTGCAGGGCGTCGGTGTTGGACTGGCCGTACTCCCGCGTGGCCAGGTCGAGGACGGACAGGTGCACGGATGCGTCGCTCATGTGGTCGCCAACAGCGACCGGCCGACGTGCATTCCGCACCGGCCCACGGCCGGGAGGCGCGCGGCGGACCCGCCACGGGCCTCCCGGCCGTCACGGGGTGACCCCGCGCCGGCGGCGAGCGTCAGTCGCCGTCGAGGTGTCCGCCGGACTCCGTGAGGTAGCAGTTCGCGCAGAGGGCCTCGTAGGTGACGTCCTCGCCGTCGATCGCGACCTGCGCGCCGTCGAAGACGAACCGACCGTCGATCAGTCGGGGGTTGAAGATCGCCTTCCGTCCGCACCGACAGATCGTCTTGAGCTCTTCGAGCGAGTGCGCGATCTCGAGCAGCCGCGCACTGCCGGGGAACGCCTCGGTGCGGAAGTCGGTGCGGATACCGTACGCGAGGACCGGGATGCCGTCGAGGACCGCGATGCGCAGGAGGTCGTCGACCTGCTTCGGCGTCAGGAACTGCGCCTCGTCGACCAGGACGCAGCTGACGGGCCGGACCATGCCGTCCAGCCGCGCGGACGCCGGGTCGGCCGCTCCTGCGGCGAAGACGGCGGCACGGACGTCGTCGGTCGGGGCGAACACGACGTCGACCGCCCGGGTGACACCGAGGCGGGAGACGATCTCGTGGTCACCCTTGGTGTCCACCGCGGGCTTCGCGAGCAGGACCCGTTGGCCGCGCTCCTCGTAGTTGTAGGCCGCCTGCAACAGCCCGGTGCTCTTGCCGCTGTTCATCGCGCCGTAGCGGAAGTAGAGCTTCGCCACTACGCGAGGAACCCGTCCTCCGCCGCACGACGGATGAGGTCGGACTTCTTCGACGCGGGACGCCCGACCTTGCTGTACTTCTCGCGCACGCGGCGGAGGTACGTCTTCGCGGTCTCGTACTGCACGTTCATCTGCGCGGCGACCTCGTTCGTGGAGTAGCCGGACACGTACAGGCGCAGGGCCTCTTCTTCGCCGTGGCTGAGCTTGGGACGCTGGTGGGCGTTCGCCCCCGTCGGGAGCGGACGCCAGTCGCGCTGCGGCGGGGTCTCGCGCGCGACGCCCATGATCTCGCGCGCGACGTCCATGACCTCCCGCATGGGCAGCGACTTCGACAGGAACGCCGCGGCGCCGGCCGCGAGGGCGCGGTCGCGGGACTCGCGGCTGTCGACGCTGGAGAGGACGATCACCTTCGCCCCGGCGGCACGGCAGGTGCGGACACGGGCCTCGATCGAGACGGGCTCCTTGAGCTGGAAGTCGAGGAACACGAGGTCGGTCGGGAAGCTGTCGCTGTGGACCATCTCGAGCCAGGTGTGCGCGGTGAGGGCCAGGTCGAAGTCGAAGGCGTTGACGGCGATCCAGCTCGACAGGGAGTCGAGCAGCACCTCGTGGTCGTCGAGGATGGCCAACCGCACCCGGCGGGTCCCCGGGGTCGGGAGGACGGGACCGCCCTCCGAGAGCCGGTTCGGGTCAGTGCTGGTCATACGAGAACCTTAGTGCGAGGGCGGAGGGTCGGACCGCGACGTCGAGGTCGGGGAACGTCACGCGGAGGACGGCGAGGTAGGGGTCGAACGTGCGGTGGATGCCGATGTCGGAGTCCGCGACCACGACGTCGACGGTGACCTCGACCCGGCCCTCCGGTGCCGGGCGGGCCCGGGCGGTGACGCCGGCCGGATCGACGGCGGCGGCGCGGAGCGTGGCACGGAGGAACGTCCGGACGACGGTGCGCTGGTCGACGTCGAGCGTCGCGAGCAGCCCGTCGGGGTCGTCCACGACGGACCGCTCGCCGCCCTCGGTCTGGATGGCGTGCTCGAACCACGTCCGGTCGGCGTCGGCGACCATCCCACGGCGCAGGCCGTCGGCGATCGCCCGGGCGCGGGCACGGTCGACGTCGGTGATGACGTCGCGGGTGCGGAGTTCGGCGAAGAACGGCGCGACCTCGTCGGCGAGGACCGTCGACCGGTCCTGCTGCACGCTCGCCGCGATGCCGTCCTGTTCGGCGCGCTCGACCGAGTAGGACCCGGCTCGGATCTGCACCCGCTCCGCGAGCCCGGAGAACGTCGATGCGAACACCGCGGACGCCCCGGTCAGCACGAGGGTGGGCGCCGCGGCCAGGAACGCGGCGACGGCCACGGGCACCTGGTGCGGGAACACCGCGGCCCCCACGCCCCACGTCACGCCGTTCACCACCGCGAGCACGAGTCCGCCGGCCGCGAGGTCCGTCCACGGCCGGTACGGGGCCGCCATCACGATGCCGGTCGCCGTGAGGAGGCACATGAAGTCGTTGAGGGCGTTGCGGTCCGGCCCCCACTGCGCTGCGACGCTCGCCACCGAGGCCGCGCCGAGGAGCGCCACGTGTGCGGTGAACGCCCCGCGGGTGAACGGTGCGCGGAACGGACTGGAGGCGGCGATCACCACCGTCGCTGACGCCGCGACGAGCAGCACCGTCAGCGCGCTCAGCCCGGGGCTGCCGGTCACGTCACGGTCGAAGAGGGACACCAGGAGCGCCCAGAGGGTCCCCACGGCGCCGATCACGACGGCGAACGGCCGTGATCCCATGGCACCGAGCGGGTCGTACTGCTGGGCGGTGCGGCGGGGGGCCGTCACCGGGCACGCTCCGGTTCGTCGTCCTCGGCCGCGCGGCCGACTCCCAGGGTGATCCCCGCCGGTGCCGCGACCGGCACCGTCATCATGATGCTCGTCCCGGCGCCCGGTGAGGACCACACCTGGACGGAACCGCCGACCCGCTCGATGCGCTGCCGCACCGACCCCCGGAGCCCCATCCGGTCGGCGCCGGTCGCCGCCTCGTCGAAGCCCCGACCGTCGTCGACGACCATCACCGTGGTCGAAGCGCCGTCGTCGAACACGCTGACCTCGGCGGCGTCCACCCCGGCGTGCTTCCGGACGTTGGCGAGGCACTGCCCGACGGCCCGCACGAGTGCGTCGAGCGTGCGGTCGTCCAGGCGTTCGAGCGAGGACCGTTCGCCCGTCATGGCGATCACGAGGCCGCGATCGCGCTCGTCCTCGAGCAGCTGCTCGAACGCGGCCACCGGGGCACGGGGGCCGTCCTCGGCGGACCGTGCGCCGTCGGAGCCCGGCGTCCCCAGCCACTCCCGCCCGGTCAGGACAGCGATGTCGGCGTCGACGGTCCGGGCCAGCTGCCGGTCCATCGGGCCGTCGGGCGCGAGCGCGATGGCGCCGAGGTGGTTCAGGACCGTGTCGTGCAGGATCGCCGCCGCCTCGGCCTCGACGCCGGCCCGGTACGCGGAGACGTGCTCCTCGCGCGCGGACCGGAGGAGTTCGGGCTGGACCCGGGTGGACCGTGCGGTGGCGCGGCTGGTGAACAGCACGAGGGCGATGACGAACGCGAGCGTCACCCACGCGAGGACGAGCGGTTGCGGCGTGCCGTCCGTCTGCACGAGGGCGATCAGTGCGGCACCACGCCCCACGAGGAACCCGCCGAGGGACCACAGCACGACCCGGCCGGGTACCGCTCCGGCGCCACCGACGAGCACGAGCGGGATCACGGCGAGGGACAGCAGGTAGGACGCGACCCAGGGCACCTCGACCTCGCGTTGCACGACCGTCGCGAACCACCAGACGCACACGCCGCCGACCACGAGGAACGCCACGGCCGAGCGCCACGTGCCGAACTGCGCGTGGACGCCGATCATCCCGAGCATCGGCACGAGGACGAGCACGGCACCGATGATCCGTGCGTCCGGGTCGCTCGCGCCGAGCAGCAGGAGCGCGATCGCCGCCGCGAGGATCGACCCCACGGCCGCCGCGTGGAAGGCGCGCACGGTCGACCAGGCATTCACGCGCGGCGCGAGGTGCGTGGGGATGCCGAGCACGGGCGGGTCGTCCTTCCGGGTAGGTCTCTTCGCCGTCCGTGTACCCCGAAACGAGGTGGCGACAGCGACCCGCCCGATGATACCGGCCCGCTCCGACATCGGGTGTCCCCCGAACGCGGAGCGGACGTCAGAACAACGTCGGCGAGGTCCTGGTCACGGTACGCCGCTCGGCGAACTCCGGTGCCGCCCGTTTGAGCGGCATCACACGCTTGCGGTCGACGCTGTGCCCCATCGACCCGGTGGTCGGGTCGACCGTGCCGAGACCCACGCCGTGCGCGCGCAGGATCGGCCGGATCCGCTCCCCCAGCCACCGTCGGTAGTCCTTCGGCGCGTACGTGTTGTCGAGGTACATCGACCGGTAGCGCTCGACGAGGTCCGGGCGGTTCCGCCGGAGCCACGCTGCCCACCAGGGCTTCACCCCGGGCCGCAGGTGCAGCGCCGAGTACATGATGCTCGTCGCACCGGCCGCGACGGCTCGACCGACCGCGTCGTCGAGGTGCGCCTTCGTGTCCGTGATGTACGGCAGGACCGGCATCAGGAACACCGCGCAGTCGAGCCCGGCGTCCCGGATCGCGCGGACCGTGGCCAAGCGCGCGGCCGTCGTGGGCGTCCCCGACTCGACGGACTGCTGGAGGTCGTCGTCGTACACCGCGATCGACATCGCCAGGTCGACCGGCACCCGTTCGGCCGCGGCGACGAGCAGGGGCAGGTCACGGCGCAGCAGGGTGCCCTTCGTGAGGATGCTGAACGGGGTGCCGGCATCGGCCAGCGCCTCGATCACGCCGGGCATCAGGCGGTACCGGCCCTCCGCTCGCTGGTACGGGTCGGTGTTCGTCCCGAGGGCGACCGGGTGCCCCTCCCACGTTGGCTTCGCGAGCTCGCGGCGCAGCACGTCCGCCACGTTGGTCTTCACGACGATCTGCTGGTCGAAGTCCGCGCCCCCGTCGAACTCGAGGTACGTGTGCGTCGGACGCGCGAAGCAGTACACGCACGCATGGCTGCACCCGCGGTACGGGTTGATCGTCCACCCGTACGTGCCGTCGCCGTCGGCACTCGGCACGCGGTTCAGGGCGCTCTTCGCCAGGACCTCGTGGAACGTGACCCCGGCGAACTCCGGAGTCGTCACACTCCGGACGAACCCGCTGTTCGACTCCATGCCCGGCAGTGCGTCGTCCTGCGACGCGTCGATCGCCTGTCCACTCCACCGCATGTCGCCATTCGAACACACGTTCGAACGGCGCGCAAGCCGCGGTCCGGCTCAGTGGTGCAGGCCGAGCACCTTCGCGGTGCGCTCCAGCGTCTCGTCCGCGAGCTGCGGGTCGTCCCCGAGGTCCTTCCCGTAGGTCGGGACCATCTGCTGGACGGCAGGCTGCCAGCCGGCCCAGCGGTCCGGGAAGCACCGCTCGAGGAGCTTCAGCATGATCGGGACAGCCGTCGACGCCCCGGGGCTCGCACCGAGGAGGCCCGCGATCGAGCCGTCGGCAGCGGTGATGACCTCGGTGCCGAATTGCAGCACGCCGCCCTTGTCCGCGTCGGGTTTGATGACCTGCACGCGCTGCCCGGCCGTGATGCGGTGCCAGTTCTCCGGCTGCGCGGACGGCATGAAGTCGCGGAGGGCGTCGAACTTGGTCTGCTTCGAGGCGAGCAGCTGGCCGACGAGGTACCGGACGAGGTCGAAGTTCGAGAACGCCACGCTCAGCATCGGGCGGAGGTTGTGCGGCCGGATGCTCTTGAACAGGTCGAGTACGGACCCCTGCTTGAGGAACTTCGGGCTGAACCCCGCGTAGGGGCCGAACATGAGCGAGGCGCTGCCGTCGACGATGCGGGTGTCGAGGTGCGGGACCGACATCGGCGGCGCACCGACACTGGCCTTGCCGTAGACCTTCGCAGAGTGCTTCTGCACGACCTCGGGATCGTCCGTGCGGAGGAACTCCCCCGACACCGGGAACCCGCCGTAGCCGCGGATCTCCGGGATGCCCGACTTCTGCAGCAGGTGGAGCGCCCCACCGCCGGCGCCGACGAACACGAACTTCGCCGCGATGCGCTGCGTCGAGCGACCGATCTCGTTCCGGACGTCGAGTACCCACCCCTCGCTGATCTTCGACCGCGTGACGTTCGTCACCTGGTGCGACGACTCGAACTCGACGCCGTCGATCTCGAGCTGGTCGAAGAGCTGACGCGTGAGCGAGCCGAAGTCGACGTCCGACCCGGCAGCGGAGTAGGTGGCCGCGATCGGCTGGTCCTTCTTCCGACCGGGGATGAGCGCCGGCGCCCACTGCCGGATCTGCTGGGGGTCGTCCGAGTACTCGATCCCGGCGAACAGCGGGTGGCCCTTCAGGGCCTCGTACCGCTTGCGCATGTACTCGACGTTCTCGGCACCCCACACGAAGGAGATGTGCGGCGTCGGGTTGATGAAGTTCGTCGGTTCCGGGAGCGCGCCCTGTTCGACCAGGAACGACCAGAACTGCCGCGACACCTGGAACTGCTCGTTGACACCGACGGCCTTGCTGATGTCGACGCGCCCGTCCGCGAGCTCGGGCGTGTAGTTCAGCTCACAGAGGGCGGAGTGCCCGGTGCCGGCGTTGTTCCACGGGTTCGAGGACTCCTGCGCGACACTGCCCAGGCGCTCGTAGACGCGGATCTTCCAGCTCGGCTCCAGCCGGTGGATGATGGCGCCGAGCGTGGCGCTCATGATGCCACCCCCGACCAGGACGACGTCGATCGGATCCACCTGCTTCACTGCCACCCGTCGATCCTACCGTCGCGCGGTGGGAGCGGGGTGACCGGGGAACGGACGGGAGGCGCGGTGCGGACCCGCAC
>NZ_JBPUGH010000075.1:0-15556 GCF_051548005.1 Curtobacterium flaccumfaciens
GCGCCTCCCGTCCGGTCGTGGGCGCTTCAGCGCCCTGAGTTCACAGACCCGCGTTCACAGACCCCACACTCACAGGCCCGAGTAGCTGTGCAGACCCTTGAAGAAGACGTTGACGACGGAGAAGTTGAACATCACCGCACCGAAGCCGATGAGCGCCAGCCACGACGACCGCGCGCCACGCCAGCCGCGGGTCGCGCGAGCGTGGATGTAGCCCGCGTAGAGGACCCAGATGATGAAGGTCCAGACCTCTTTCGTGTCCCAGCCCCAGTAGCGGCCCCAGGCCCGCTCGGCCCAGATCGCACCGGCGATGAGGGTGAAGGTCCAGAGGACGAAGCCGACGAGGATGACGCGGTAGCTCAGGACCTCGAGGCGGTCGGCGTCGGGCAGCGTCTCCATGAAGCGCAGCTTCTTCGAGACCGGACGCCCCTGGCGGTACGTCTGCACGAGCTGCGACACCGCGAGCCCGGCGCCCAGGGCGAAGAACCCGGTGCCGGCGATGGCGACGAACACGTGGATGACGAGCCAGTACGACTGCAGCGCAGCCACGAGCGGGACGACCGGGACGTAGTAGTTCACCGTCGCGACGCCGAGCAGGATGAGCGTCAGACCGGAGATGAACACGCCGAGGAACTTGAGGTTCTGCCAGAGCTGCACCCCGAGGAAGATCAGCACGATCAGCGCCGTCCCCGTGAGGGAGAACTCGAACATGTTGCCCCACGGCACGCGGTCAGCGGCGATGCCCCGGAGCACGACGGCGCCGATGTGCAGGATGACCCCGAGGATCATCATCGCCATGCCGACGCGCTCGAACTTGGTGCCACGCTTCGTCGGGTCGGCCGGGGTGCCGGCGTCCACCTTCTCGAGCACGACGGTGCCGCCGCGGACCGTCGCGACGGTCTCGGCGGGGGCTGCGGCGGTCGGGGCAGCAGCGGTGACCTCAGACGCCGCGACGTTGCCCGCGCGCTTCGCCATGTCGAGCGCGAACGCGATGAACGCGATGACGTAGACGGCCATCGCCGAGTACGTCAGGACGACCGAGTAGCTGGCCAGAGTCGCGGTCATGTTCACTGGGGCATCCTAACGCCGAGGTCTGACACGTGCCGCTTGGCGATCTCCGCAACCGCACGTTCGAGGTTGGGGTCCTCGCCGCGGGCGAGCCCCGCGTACTCGAGGTCGTACTCCCCGTGCTCCGCGCCCTTCCGCGGGACGGCCTTGACCCACACGCGGCGACGGGGCACGAACAGCGAGGTGAGGAGCCCCAGGGTCGAGAGCAGCGCGAAGCCGCCCACCCAGAGCTGCGACGGGTCGTGGTGCACGTCGAGGGAGACGTAGCGCTTCACCCCGTCGAACGTGATCGACCCGGCACCGTCGGGCAGCTGCTTCGTCTGACCCGGCTTCAGCTGGACCGAGGCGGTGTCCGCGCGGGTACCGGCGATCTCCTTGAGTCCGCTGGTGTCGAGCGTGTAGACGCTCTGCGGGACCCCGTCGTCGAGACCGAGGTCGCCCGTGTAGACCTGCAGGCTCAGCAGCGGGTTCTCGGAGTCGGGGTAGGTGCTCGTGAACGCACCCGTCGACATCTCCTGCGCCGTCGGGTAGAAGAAGCCCTGGATGCCGAGCTGGTCGGGCTTCGCGTCCGGCACCTTGATGACGCCGACGGAGGTGTAGTTCGCGTCCTGCGGCAGGAAGGGCACGACGTCCTTGAACGCCACGTTGCCCTTGCCGTCCCGGACGGTCACCTGCATGGCGTACCCGTTGCCGAGCAGGTACACGTTCGTCCCGCCGATCGAGACCGGATCGTTCACGCCGAGTCGCTGGGTCTTCGTCTGGCCGCTCTTCGTGGTGGTCGTGACGGTGGCGTCGTAGTCGAGCGCCTGTCCGAGGGCGTTGAGGTTCTTCTCCTCGTACTTCGTCACGAACTTGTCGAGCTTGAGGTTGTAGCCCTGCAGGTCGGACTGCTGGAACCACCGCCCCGGGTTGAACGAGTCGTACGCCACGAGGCTGTTCGAGAAGGTCTGTCCCTCGACGAGGAGTCGCTGACCGGTGAACCCGAAGCCACCGCCGACGCCGACGGCGAGGAGCACACCGACCAGGGCCGCGTGGAAGACGAGGTTGCCGGTCTCGCGCAGGTAGCCGCGCTCCGCGCTGACCGAGTCGCCGAACCGCTCCACGCGGTACCCGGAGCGCTTGAGGATCGCCATGGCGCGCGTCACCGCGTGGTCGACGGACGGGAGGCCCGTGGCGGCGTCCGCTCCGTCGGCCGCGGTCGTGACGCTGGTCGCGTCCACCGGCACCGACTGGAAGCCCGCGAGGCGGCCGAGCCGGACGGGGGTCTTCGGCGGTCGGGTGCGCAGCGCCTGCCAGTGGTGCTTCGTCCGCGGGACGATGCAGCCGATCAGCGAGACGAAGAGCAGCAGGTAGATCGCGGAGAACCACACGGACGTGTAGGTGTCGAAGACCTGGAGCTTGTCGAGCACCGGGTAGAGCGCAGGGTGGTCAGACTTGTACTGCACGACACCGTTCGGGTCGGCGGTGCGCTGCGGGACGAGCGAGCCCGGGATGGCTGCGAGGGCGAGCAGCATGAGCAGGAACAGCGCCGTGCGCATGCTCGTCAGTTGGCGCCAGAAGAACCGGAGGTACCCGACGAGGCCGAGCTTCGGCTGCGCGACCTCGGCGCCGCCCGATGCGTCACGCTCACGCGGCGCCGGGGCGCTGTCGACGTGGTCGGACGGTCGCTGCGGGTCGGAGACGAGGTCGGTGCCCTCCTGGGCGTCGGTCGCGTCCTCGGCTCGGGGCGTGGCCGTGCCCTGGTGTTCAGACTGCCGGGACAAAGCTCTGGATCACCGCCCCGAGGCTCGACAAGACGGCCGACCAGATGCCGGTGACCATGAGCAGACCGATGACGATCAGGATCGCTCCTCCGATGATGTTGACGGTGCGCATGTGGCGCTTCACGGCGCGGATCGCCCCGGTGGCCCAGCCGGCGCCGAGCGCGACGAGGACGAACGGGATGCCGAGCCCGAGGCAGTAGGCCACACCGAGCCACATGCCCTGCCACGCACTGCCCGACTGGACGCTGAGCAGGTTGATCGCGGCGAGGGTCGGGCCGAGGCACGGCGTCCACCCGAGGCCGAACACGATGCCGAGCAGCGGTGCGCCGACGAGCCCGGTCGCGGGCGTCCAGCTCGGCTTGATCGTGCGCTGCATGAACGTGAAGCGCCCGACGAACACGAGGCCCATGAGGATGACCACGACGCCGAGCACCTGCGTGATGAGGTCGCGCCACCGGACGAGCCAGAACCCGAGCGCCCCGAACACGGTCGTGTACGCGACGAAGACCGCGGTGAACCCGGCGATGAAGAGCAGCACGCCCAGGACGACCCGCCCCTTGCGCTGCCCGCCCTCCGCGACGCCCCCGACGTACCCGAGGTAGCCCGGCACGAGCGGCAGGACGCACGGCGACAGGAACGACACGAGCCCGGCGAGCGCGGCCACGGGCAACGCCACGGCCATCTGCCCGCTGAGGATCGCGTCGGCGAAGGGGTTGCTGGCCACGGTCAGGAGGCCTTGGCCTTCCCGGTGAGCTCGTCGCTGACCAGGGTGTCGAGGATGCCCGGCCCGTCGACGGCACCGAGGACGCGTGCCGCGACCCGCCCCTCCTTGTCGAGGACGATCGTCGCGGGGACGGCGTTCGGGGCGACCTGGCCGGACATCGCGAGCTGCATCGACCCGGTGCCGGCGTCGAGCACGGTCGGGTAGTCGACACCGAAGGTGCGCTCGAAGGCCTCGGCGGTGCCCTGCTCGTCGCGGACGTTCACGCCGATGAACTGGACGTCGTCGGTGGAGTACTTCGCCTCGACCTTGTCGAGGTACTTCGCCTCGGCTCGGCACGGCGGGCAGCTGGCGTACCAGAAGTTGACGACGACGACCTTGCCCTTGAGGGCCTTCGACGACAGCCGCTCCCCCGTCATGCTCTTCACGTCGAACGAGATCGGGTCGGTGCGCTCGTCCACGGCGACCTCGGTCACCGCGCCGTTGCCGGAGATGTAGTTCTGCGTCGTCCCGTTGCCGTACTGCTTCGTGAGCGCGTCGTTGCTCGACGAGCACCCGGCGAGGGCGAGCGCGGCGACGACCGCCGTCGCCGCCACGGTCACGAGTCGCTTGCTGGTGGTCCTCACACTGCTCCTTCGTCGATCGCGGACGCCCGGAGCCGTTCGGCCGGGTCCGCGTACCCGACCTCGGTGAAGCGACCGGTCGGCGTGGCGGGCACACGCTCGAGCGTCGTGATGCTGGAGAGGTCGCAGCGACGCTGCCGCGGGTCGTGCCAGAGGTGCTCGCCGGCGAGTCGGCGGTGCACCATCCAGATGGGCAGCTGGTGGCTGACGAGGACGACGTCGCCCTCGTCCACGCTCTCCCACGCCGTGGCGACGGCCGCGAGCATGCGGTTCGCGATCGACTCGTAGGCCTCGCCCCAGCTCGGGCGGAACGGGTTCGCGATCCAGGGCCACTCGGCCGGGCGGCCGATCGACCGCTTGGTGAACCCCGGGGGCTGGCCCTCGTAGCGGTTCGTCGGCTCGATGAGGCGTTCGTCGAGGGCGACCTCGAGCCCGTAGACCTCGGCCCAGGGCGCCGCCGACTCCTGCGTGCGCTGCAGCGGCGAGGCCACGATCCGTCGGACGTCGACGCCTGCGTCGTGCCACGCAGCGGCTGACGCGGCGGCCATCTGCTTGCCGAGGTCGCTCAGTCCGAAGCCCGGGAGCCGACCGTAGAGGACACGGTCGGGGTTGTACACCTCGCCGTGACGGACGAGGTGGACTCGGGTCGCGGGCATGGCCTCCAGTCTAGGTCGCCCGGGCGCTCCCACCCCCCGCCCAGGGGATTCACGGCTGCAGGGACGCTCAGGAGTCCGCTCAGCCGAGGTGGCCGGACAGGCGTCCGTGGATGGCGACCGAACCGGTGTTGAGGTTCTCCACCCGGACGCTCGAGCCGTGCTGCGCGTACCGCTGTTCGACGCCGTCGAGCGCAGCCACGGTGCTGGCGTCGAACACGTGCGCGTCGGTCATGTCGACGATGACGTGCTCGGGGTCCTCGGCGTAGGAGAACCGGGTCACGAGGTCGTTCGAGCTCGCGAAGAAGAGGGCTCCCCGCACGCGGTACCGCACCGTCTGCTCGTCGACGGGTTCGCGGACCACCGACACCACGTGGGCAGCGCGACGAGCGAAGACCAGCGCGGCCGCCACGACTCCCACGAGCACCCCCGTCGCGAGGTTGTCCGTCGCCACGACGACCACGACCGTGAGCGCCATCACGACGGTCTCGCCGAGCGGCATCCGGCGCAGGGTGTTCGGCCGGATGCTGTGCCAGTCGAAGGTGGCGACGCACACCATCACCATCACCGCGGTGAGCGCGGCCATCGGGATCTGCGCGACGAGGTCGTGCAGGACGATGGTGAGCACCAGCACGGAGACGCCGGCGACGAAGGTCGAGATCCGGGTCCGCGCGCCGGCGGTCTTCACGTTGATCACGGTCTGACCGATCATCGCGCAGCCGCCGGTCCCACCGAAGAACGCCGACGCGATGTTCGCGATGCCCTGCCCCCACGACTCCCGCCACCCGCTCGACCCCGTCTCGGTGATCGCGTCGACGAGCTGGGCGGTGAGCAGGGTCTCGATGAGCCCCACGACCGCCATGCCGAACGCGTACGGCGCGATGATCTGCAGCGTCTCGAGGCTGAACGGGACGGTGACGCCGTTGAAGCCGGGGAGTGCCGTCGGCAGGGCACCCTCGTCGCCCACGGTCGGCACGGCGACGCCGAAGACGATCGTGATCGCCGTGATGACGACCACGACGACGAGCGGCGCGGGGACGGCCTTCGTCAGGAACGGGAAGCCGACGATCACCGCGATGCCGAGCGCCGTCAGCGGCCACACCACGAACGGCACGTCGTGGCCGAACAGGTTCGGGAGCTGCGCGGTGAAGATGAGGATCGCGAGGGCGTTCACGAACGCGACGTTCACGCTCCGCGGGATGAACCGCATCAGCCGTGCGACCCCGAGCAGGCCGAGGACGATCTGCACGACGCCGCCGAGCAGCACCGCGGGCACGAGGTACGCGATGCCGTGGTCGCGGACGAGCGGTGCGATGACGAGCGCGACCGAGCCCGCCGCGGCGGACACCATCGCCGGCCGGCCGCCGACGAACGCGATCACGACCGCGATCACCACGCTGGAGAACAGGCCGACCGCCGGGTCGACCCCGGCGACGACCGAGAAGGAGATCGCTTCCGGGATGAGGGCCAGCGCCGTGACGACGCCGGCGAGGACCTCGCGGGTGAGCAGGCGCGGGGAGCGGAGGGCGCCGAGGACGCTCGGCGGCGTCGGGGCGTGGGTGATCGCTGACATCGCGGACAACTCTACCCTCACGTGAGGGTAGGGTCGATACGATGGTCCGGTGGACACGATGCACATCGGGGAACTGGCCGAGCGCGCCGGCATGTCCCTGCGCACGATCCGGCACTACGACGAGGTCGGGCTCCTCGTCCCGAGCGGTCGCACCGCGGGCGGGTTCCGCGTCTACACCGCCGAGGACCTCGAGCGGCTGCTCGTGATCCGTCGCATGAAGCCCCTCGGCTTCACCCTCGACGAGATGGCGGAGCTCCTGCGGGTCGTCGATGGCCTGCGCACCCGTGCCGGCGACGACGAGGCCGCCCTGGCTGCTCGGCTCGACGAGTTCCTCGAGGACGCCAGGGCGCGGCACGCGAAGCTCGTCGAGCGCGCGGGCATGGCCGAGGAGTTCATCGGCACCCTCGGTTCACTCCGCGCTTCGCTCCCCTGACAGCCGGCCCGCCTCGATGAGCCGTCGGCGCTCTGTCCGGGCCGCCCTCCACTCGGCTTGCCGTCGGATCAGTTCGTCGTGCTCCCAGATGAGCCGACGCGCCTTCCACGGCCGCAGTCGGTACTTCCGGCGAATCCGCTGCCGCCACTCCTCCTGCCGCCGTCGGACCAGCGCCAGGACCGGGTCTTCCGTCGTCATCTTTCTTCCCTCCCGGTGATGAGTCCCAGCACCATCGTGCCGAGCACGGCGTCGTCTTCGCGAAGCATCTGCATGTCGTACATCGCGTCGGCTCCGATGGTCCCGATCTCCGCTCGCCCGACGTCCGCGTCACAGGCCTGATCGACGATCCACACGAATCTGGACCACGCCCGGTCGCGCTCCTCACGAGCGACGTCCCGCCTCCACCGGATCACCGCCCACACGCCCCCGACGAACGCCACGAGCAGCGTGAACGCCGCTGTGCAGACCGCTGCCACGACGACCGCCACCGCCGCCGGCGGCCACGCCGCCAGCACCTCGCTCCCTTCCGTCACCGCACCTCCCAGAACTCGCGACCCGACCACCTCGACGACGCTACGGACCCGCGCGGGGTGATCCGCGCCTCCCGGCCGACCCTGTGGACCGCACCGCGCATCGCACCCGGTGTGGAGGACCCGGTTAGACTCGACCCCCGTGATCGAACGCACCCGCATCGCCGAACTCGCCGCGCTCCCCGACGGCCCCGTCTCCGTCGCCGGATGGGTCGAGACCGTCCGAGACCAGAAGAAGGTGCAGTTCGTCGTCCTCCGCGACGAGACCGGCGCCGCGCAGCTCGTGAACCCCGCCACCCGTGAGGCCGAGGACGGCGACGACGCCGCACAGGCCGCGCTCGCCACCACGAACGAGATCTCCGGCCTCGCCAAGGGGACGTTCGTGCACGTGCAGGGCACGCTCAAGCACGACGAGCGCGTCAAGCTCGGCGGGCTCGAGGTCAAGGTCGGCTCGCTCGAGGTCGTCAGCGCCGCGATCCCGGAGACCCCGATCGCGGACGACTCGTCGCTCGACAAGCGGCTCGACTGGCGCTTCCTCGACCTCCGCAACCGCAAGCAGAACCTCATCTTCCGCATCCAGACGACCATGGAGCACGCGTTCCGCTCGTACTGGATCGACCGCGACTACATCGAGATCCACACGCCGAAGCTCATGGCGTCGGCGTCCGAGTCGCGCGCCGAGCTCTTCCAGCTCGAGTACTTCGAGACGACCGCGTACCTGGCCCAGTCGCCGCAGAACTTCAAGCAGATGGCCCAGCCGGCCGGCTTCGGGGCCGTCTTCGAGATCGCCGACGCCTTCCGCGCCGACCCGTCGTTCACGAGCCGTCACGCGACCGAGTTCACGAGCGTCGACGCCGAGATCTCGTGGGTGGAGTCGCACCAGGACGTCATGGCGATGCACGAGGAGGTCCTCGTCGCCGGCTTCACGGCCGTCAAGGAGAAGTACGGCAAGGAGATCGAGGAGGTCTTCGGCTTCGAGTTCGTCGTCCCGACCGCCCCGTTCCCGCGCGTGACGCTCGCCGAGGCACGGAAGATCGTGGCCGACAGCGGCTACGACGTGGTGCGCGCCGACGGCGACCTCGACCCCGAGGGCGAGCGCCGTGTGAGCGCCTGGGCCAAGGAGACCCACGGCTCCGAGTTCGTCTTCGTCACCGACTACGACGCCTCGATCCGGCCGTACTACCACATGCGTCACGAGGACGACCCGACGCTCACGAACAGCTACGACCTGCTGTTCAACGGCGCGGAGATCTCCACCGGTGCGCAGCGCGAGCACCGGGTCGACCGGCTCGCCGCGCAGGCGGAGGAGAAGGGCCTCGACACCGCCGAGATCGACTGGTACCTCGACTTCTTCCGCTACGGCGTCCCGCCGCACGGCGGCTTCGGCATGGGCCTCGCGCGCGTGCTCATGCTCGCGCTGCACGAGCCGTCGATCCGCGAGGTGACGTACCTGTTCCGCGGTCCGACGCGCCTCACCCCGTAGTCCCGCGCCGCACGACGACAGCCCCCTCCCGATCGGGAGGGGGCTGTCGCGTTCCGGGTGGTCGCGAGGCGACCGGCCGGGAGGCTCGGCTCAGCTCTGCCAGTCGATGGCCGCCCGCCCCGTGACCAGTCCGCGGATCTCCGCGGCCGCCGCCTGGTGGTCCGGGTGCACCTGGTACGCGTCGAGCCCGGCGAGGTCGTCGAAGGTCGCGACGACGGCGAGGTCGGAGTTCTTGTCCGGGTAGGCGACGTTCTCGACGACCTCGAGCGAGCGGATCGACGGCACGGTCCCGACCAGCCCCGTGAGGAGCTCCCGCACACGGGCGATCGAGGCGTCGCGATCGACGTCCTCACGGAGGGTCCAGGCGACGACGTGGTGGATCATGCGGAGGCCTCTGCCTTCTCGAGGGCACGGTGGAGCCGGTCGGCGTCGACGTGCCAGTTGCTGTGGACGCGCCCGTCGACCAGGACGACCGGGATGTCCTCGGCGTACTCCTCGCGGAGGGTGTCGTCGTCGAGGATCGACCGCTCCTGCAGCGTGACACCGGGGTGTTCGGCGACGACCCGTTCGACGATCGGTCGAGCGTCGTCGCAGAGGTGGCATCCGGGCTTCGTCAGGAGGGTCACGGCGGGCATGGCATCAGCGTACCGGCCGGTGTCCGAAGCCCTCCGGCATGCGTGGCGTACCCGAACCCGGCGGGCCGGAAGTCTCGAGCGGGGCGGGCCGGGGAACACGAAAGCCCCGGCGGACCGGGGCTTCGGGTGCAAGTACTGGACTTACTTCGCTGCGCCTACTTCTTGTTGCGACGCTGGTGGCGCGTCTTGCGAAGGAGCTTGCGGTGCTTCTTCTTCGCCATGCGCTTGCGGCGCTTCTTGATGACAGAACCCATAGTGGACCTCGCTCGGAACGATGCTGATGTGTGGACACCGCGCCCGTCGGGACCGCGGAAAATCAACCCGGCCGAGTCTAGCGGAGCGCGCCGGTCCTGTCGAACACGGTGGCCGCACCCGGCGCGGTGGGCGGTCAGCCGACGTCGGCGATGCCCCCGCGCAGGACGTCGGCGACCGCCGACTCCGGCACGCGGAACGACCGACCGAAGCGGATGGCCGGGAGCTCCCCGGCGTGCACCATGCGGTAGACGGTCATCTTCGAGACGCGCATCATCTCCGCGACCTCGGCCACGGTGAGGAAACGCACGTCGTCGAAACTGCCGGTCATGATCCGCCTTCGGGGACTCGTGCTGGGCGACGGGCGCCGAACGCACGGGTTGGGTGTGACCTGTGTGGTCTCTGATCACTGTAGAGGCCGGTGGGAGAGCGTGTCCAGGCGCGCGGTCACGACTCGGCCACGACAGCGACGAGCGCACGCCCCGGAGGGCGTCGGGCGAGCGGGCGCAGCCGGTGCCCGCGCCGGTGCCGGTGCCGGTGCCGGTGCCGGTGCCGGTGCCGGGCGAGCGTGCTCAGTCCTCGTCGCCCCGGCGGGTGAAGCGCTTCCGGCCGCGGTCGACGACGCGTTCCCAGCCCTGCTGTGCTCCCGTGAGCGCCGCCGAGGCACGGTAGGACGCCTCCGCCATGACGCGGCCGAGCTCCGTACCGACCTCGACGGTGGCCTTGCCCGCGGCACCGTTCCGACGCACCGAGACCGGTTGCCCGTCCGGCGTCCACGCGGTCGTGGCCGGGGTGCCGTCGGCGTCGACCGCCCCCGTGAACGACAGGACCCACTCCTCCACGGGCAGGAGCGGTTCCGGGTCGAGACGGTAGTAGCGGTGCTGGCCCTCCTCGCGACTGGACACGAGTCCGATGTCACGGAGCACGCGCAGGTGCTTCGAAACGGTCGGCTGGCTGACGCCAAGCTTCTCGACGAGCTGGCCGACGCTGAGTTCGCCGCCGGTGACGTCCGACCCGTAGGCGGCGAGGAGCGCTCCGAGCAGTTCGCGTCGGGTGGGGTCCGCCACGACGGAGAAGATGTCGGCCATGGGGGCAAGGCTATCCGCCCCGTCGCGGATGTACCATGCCATGCGACCCGCCCATGTCCCCGGAGGCATACGACGATGCTGGACCGCACGGAAGAGCTGCGCCTCGGTCCGTCGACCTCGCGTCGTCGCCTGGCTCAGCTCGGAGCGGTCCTCCGGGCGTCGCCGTCCCGCCTGGCGATCCTGGTGTTCCTGGCGTTGATCTTCGTGTTCACGTCGCTCTTCATGACGCCGTTGGCGGCAGCGGACGGACGAGCGACGCACTTCTCCGACGCGCTCTTCACCGCGGCGTCCGTGGTCTGCGTCACCGGGCTCGCGACCGTCGACATGGCGACCCACTGGTCGGTGTTCGGCAAGGTCGTCATCGTCGTCGGTACGCAGATCGGTGCGGTCGGCGTGCTCACCTTCGCCTCGATCCTCGGTCTCGTCGTGACGCGCCGGCTCGGACTGCGGGCGAAGCTCATGGCCGCTGGTGACTCGAACCCGCTCCGCACCCACCACGGCGCCGTGCCCGAGGGGCAGGCGGTCCGGCTCGGAGAGGTCGGCACGCTGCTCGCGACGGTGGCGGTGAGCACCCTGACCATCGAGATCGCGGTCGGCCTGCTGCTGCTCCCGTCGGTGCTCGTCGCCGGTTACCCGTTCTGGACCGCGGTCGGTGATGCCTTCTACTACGCCGCGATGGCCTTCACGAACACGGGCTTCTCCCCCAACGCCGAGGGCCTGACGCCCTTCGCGAACGACTACTGGTTCCTGACCCTCCTCATGATCGCGGTCGTCGCGGGGTCGATCGGGTTCCCCGTCATCCGCACCATCACCAAGCAGTTCCGCACGCCGCGACGCTGGTCGCTCCACGTCAAGCTCACCCTCGTCACGAGCGCGGTCCTGCTCCTCGTCGGCGCGGTCGTCTACACCGCGCTCGAGGCGTCGAACAAGGCCACGCTCGGTGAGGCCGGTGCCGGTCACACGGCGTTCCAGGCACTCTTCTTCTCGACGATGACCCGCTCGGGCGGCTTCGCGACCATCGACGTCGAACAGATGCACGGCGCGAGCCTGCTCGTCACGGACATGCTCATGTTCATCGGTGGCGGCTCGGCCTCGACCGCCGGCGGCATCAAGGTGACGACCCTCGCCGTGCTCTTCCTCGCCGCCGTCGCCGAGGCGCGCGGCCGGCAGAGCATGGAGGCCTTCGGGCGTCGCATCCCGAGCGACGTGCTCCGCGTCGCGGTCGCCGTCGTGCTCTGGGGAGCGACGATCGTCGCCGTCTCGACCATCACCCTCCTGCAGATCACGCGCGACTCGCTCGACCGCGTCCTGTTCGAGGTGATCTCGGCCTTCGCCACGTGCGGCCTGTCCTCCGGCATCTCCGCCGAACTGCCCGAGGCCGGCAAGTACGTGCTCGCCGCCACGATGTTCCTCGGCCGGGTCGGTACAGTGACGATCGCCGCAGCCCTCGCCGCCAGCCAGAGCCGGCAGTTGTTCCGTCGCCCCGAGGAGAGGCCGATCGTTGGCTGACCGTTCCCGCACCCCGCTGCCGTCCACGCACCCGCTCGCCGGCGCCGTCAGCCACGACGCGCCGGTCCTGGTGATCGGTCTCGGCCGCTTCGGTGCCGCGACCGCCGGGCAGCTCGAGCGACAGCACCGTGAGGTCCTCGTGGTCGACACGGACGCGGGCCTCGTGCAGAAGTGGTCCGACCGCGTGACCCACGCGGTGCAGGCCGACGCGACCGACATGGACGCACTCCGGCAGATCGGCGCCCAGGACTTCGCGATCGCCGTCGTCGGTGTCGGCTCGGACCTGGAGTCGAGCGTCCTCATCACGGCGAACCTCGTCGACCTCGGCATCCCCCAGATCTGGGCGAAGGCCGTCAGCCGCTCGCACGGCGTGATCCTGTCGCGCATCGGCGCGAACCACGTCGTCTACCCGGAGCGCGAGGCCGGTGAGCGCACCGCACACCTCGTCTCGGGCCGGATGCTCGACTTCATCCAGTTCGACGACGACTTCGCCGTCGTGAAGATGTTCCCGCCGGCTGCGGTGCGCGGGAAGGACCTCGCGACGACGGTCATCCGGACGCGCTTCGGCCTGACGGTGCTCGGGATCAAGACCCCGGGGCAGGCGTTCGTTCCCGCCACGCCCGAGAGCGTCATCGGCGAGGACGACGTCATCATCGTCTCGGGCGCGACCGCCGACCTGGAGCGCTTCGCAGCCGTGGAGTGAGCGGTCGGGTCACGGCCGGGAGGCAGGTGGCGGGCCCGCACCGCGCCTCCAGGCCGCCCCGTGGTCACGTCCACCGCAGCCGCGTCAGCCGGCCGCGATCTCCTCGGCCCGCGCGATGGCAGCGCGCGACGCGCGCAGCAGCGTCGCCGAGAGGTCGGCGTCCTGCAGGACCGCGAGGGCGCGCTCGGTGGTGCCCTTCGGGCTGGTGACGGCACGGCGGAGCTCCGCCGGCGTCTTCCCGGAGGACTCGAGGAGCGCGACCGCCCCGCTCACCGTGCCCTGCACCATGGTGGCGGCCTGCTCCGGCGTGAACCCGAGTTCCTCGGCCGCCCGCTGCCACTGCTCCACGAGCAGGAACACGTAGGCGGGGCCGGAGCCGGACACCGCCGACAGGGCGTCGAGCTGGGACTCGGGCACCTCGATCACCGAGCCCGACACCGAGAAGACCGACGACGCGAGTGCGACCGCGTCCTCGTCGGCCGAGGCCCCGGCGCTGATCCCGGTGACGCCCTGCCCGACACCGATCGGCGTGTTCGGCAGCGCCCGGACGACCCGGACGCCCTCGGGTACGGCCGCCTCCATGCTCGCGGTCGTGGTGCCGACGGCGACGCTGACGAGGACCGTCCCGGGTGCGAGGTCGTCCGCGACCTCGGCGAGGAGGTCGGCGATCATGTACGGCTTCACCCCGACGACGACGAGCCCCGCTCCACGGACGGCGGTGCGGTTCGCGTCGGGCTCGGTGTCGCTCGCGTGCGCGTCGAGCCCACGAGCACGGTGCGCCGCCGCGGACGCCTCCGACTTCGTCGTGAGGACGACGGTCGACGGGTCGAGACCGGCGGCGAGGAGCCCGTCGAGGACCGCGCCGGACATGGAACCGACGCCGAGCAGGGCGGTGCGGGGCAGTTCGATGGTCATGACCCCCGACCCTACCGACGGCCTAGGATCGTCAGTCAGGCCAGGACTGAAGGGGTACCCGTGAGCGCTTCCGGAGGCACGAAGGCGATCCTCGCCGCACTCGGTGCGAACGTCGGCATCGCGATCGTGAAGTTCGTCGCGGCGGCGATCAGCGGCTCGGCGTCGATGCTGGCGGAGGGCGTGCACTCCCTCGCCGACTCGGCGAACCAACTCCTGCTGCTGCTCGGCGGTCGGCGGGCACGGCGGGCCGCGGACGAGGAGCATCCGTTCGGCTACGGGCGCGAGCGGTACGTGTACGCGTTCGTCGTGTCGATCGTGCTGTTCTCCGTCGGCGGCGTGTTCTCGCTCTACGAGGGCATCGAGAAGCTGCGGAACCCGCACCCGCTCGAGAGCTGGTGGCTCCCGCTGCTCGTGCTCGTCATCGCGATCGGCCTCGAGGGCTTCTCGCTCCGGACGGCACTCCGCGAGGCACGGCCGAACAAGGGCTCGCTGTCGTGGGTGCAGTACGTGCGACGCGCCAAGGCCCCGGAGCTCCCGGTGGTCATGCTCGAGGACACCGCCGCGCTGACCGGCCTCGTCTTCGCGTTGTTCGGCGTCGGCCTGACCGCGATCACCGGCAACGGGGTGTTCGACGCGATCGGCACGATCCTCATCGCGGTGCTGCTGATCGCCGTGGCACTGGTGCTCGGCGTCGAGACGAAGAGCCTGCTCGTGGGCGAGGGGGCCACCGCGGCCGACGTCGCCAAGATCAAGGACGCCGTGCTCGACGGCCCCGAGGTCGAGTCGATCATCCACATCAAGACGCTCTACCTCGGCCCGGACGAGCTCATGGTCGGCGTGAAGGTCGCGGTCGACGGCGACCGGCGGCTCGGCGACGTCGCGGCGGGCATCGACACCGTCGAACACCGGGTCCGCCAGGCGGTGCCGATCGCCCGGGTGATCTACGTCGAGCCCGACGTGCTCCGCACCGGACCGCGGCCGCCGACCGAGGCCATCGTCCTCCGCGCTGCCGACTGATCGGCCTCGACTGAGGGTCGCCTTGCTGGCGGCCCGCATACCGGATGTTGCACGATGGCGGCATGACCGCGCTCCGTGACGTCCTGCTCATCCTCCACTTCATCGGCCTCGCGGCGGTGATCGGTTCGTTCCTGTTCCAGGTGCGCCGCAAGGGCGGGTTCGAGACGAACTGGGCGATCATCGGCCTCGTGACGCAGCTCGTGACGGGCCTCGGGCTGATGGGTCTCATCGACGCCACCACGGACGGCGGAGCGAACCACGCCAAGCTCGGCGTCAAGCTCGTCATCGCCCTGGTCGCGCTCGTGCTCGCGTTCGTCGCCCGCTCGAGGCAGAAGCGGGCGGACGCCGGCCAGGCGAAGGACAAGGCCGCACTGCCGTTCTTCCACTCGGCCGGCGCGCTCGCGATCGTGAACGTGCTCATCGCCGTCATCTGGTGACGACCTGACGGACCCGCCGACGTGCGGACGGGAGGCGCGGTGCCAGCTGGCACCGCGCCTCCCGTCCGTCTGCGCGCGCTTCCCGTCTGCGCGCGCTTCCCGTCTGCGACGGCTTCGAGGATCGCGCCCCGTCGCGGACGTCGCGCCCCCGCAGGC
>NZ_JBPUGH010000076.1:0-15058 GCF_051548005.1 Curtobacterium flaccumfaciens
CCTCGCAGGCGGGCGAGCAGGGCGGCGAGTCGGGCGACGACCAGCAGGGCGAGGGCGGCGCGCGTCGCGGCCGCCGCAGCCGCGGTCGTGGTCGTGGGCGCGGCCAGAACGCCGAGAACGGCGAGCAGAACGGCCAGGGCGGCAACGACCAGCAGGGCCAGCAGAAGCAGGACGACCAGAACGGTCAGCAGAAGCAGGGCCAGCAGAACGGCCAGCAGAAGCAGAACGGTCAGCAGAAGCAGGACGACCAGAACGGTCAGCAGAAGCAGGGCCAGCAGCAGAAGCAGAACGGCCAGAACCACAACGGCCAGAACCAGAACGGCCAGAACGGCCCGCAGCAGCAGGACGCGCAGGAGGGCGAGGGCCGCAGCCGTCGTCAGCGTGACCGCAAGCGCGGCCGTGGCGGCCAGCACGACGACCTCGAGCCGGAGGTCAGCGAGGACGACGTCCTCATCCCGATCGCGGGCATCCTCGACGTCCTCGACAACTACGCCTTCGTCCGGACCACCGGCTACCTGCCCGGCCCGAGCGACGTCTACGTCTCGCTCGGCCAGGTGAAGAAGTACCACCTGCGCAAGGGCGACGCGGTCGTCGGTTCGATCAAGCAGCCCCAGGGCGGCGAGCAGCAGAGCCGTCAGAAGTACAACGCGCTCGTCAAGGTCGACACCGTGAACGGTCAGACCGCGGACGAGGCAGCGGCCCGCAAGGACTTCTCCGACCTCACCCCGCTGTACCCGAACGAGCGTCTGCGTCTCGAGACCGAGCCGCAGAAGCTGTCGACGCGGATCATCGACCTCGTGTCGCCGATCGGCAAGGGCCAGCGCGGCCTCATCGTGTCGCCGCCGAAGGCCGGCAAGACCGTCGTGCTGCAGGCCATCGCCAACGCGATCGCGAAGAACAACCCCGAGGCGCACCTCATGGTCGTCCTCGTGGACGAGCGGCCCGAAGAGGTCACCGACATGCAGCGCTCGGTGAAGGGCGAGGTCATCGCCTCGACCTTCGACCGCCCGGCGGAGGACCACACCACCGTCGCCGAGCTCGCGATCGAGCGGGCGAAGCGCCTGGTGGAGCTCGGTCACGACGTCGTCGTGCTGCTCGACTCGATCACGCGCCTCGGTCGCGCCTACAACCTGGCGACGCCGGCCTCCGGTCGTGTGCTCTCCGGTGGCGTCGACTCGGCCGCGCTGTACCCGCCGAAGCGCTTCTTCGGTGCGGCGCGCAACATCGAGGACGGTGGGTCGCTCACCATCCTCGCGACCGCGCTCGTCGAGACCGGCTCCAAGATGGACGAGGTCATCTTCGAGGAGTTCAAGGGCACCGGCAACATGGAGCTCCGCCTCAACCGCCACCTCGCGGACAAGCGGATCTTCCCGGCCGTCGACGTCAACGCCTCCGGCACCCGTCGCGAGGAGCAGCTGCTCTCCGCCGACGAGGTCAAGATCACGTGGCGTCTGCGCCGGGCCCTCGCCGGGCTCGACCCGCAGCAGGCCCTCGAGATCGTGCTGCGGAACCTCAAGGAGACGCAGTCGAACGTCGAGTTCCTGGTCCAGGTGCAGAAGTCGGTCCCCACGACCGGCGGCCACCACAACGGCCACCAGGAGTAGTCGGTGTTCGAGTCGGTAGCGGGGCTGCTGGCGGAACACGAGGACCTGACGCAGCAGCTGTCGGACCCCGCGCTCCACGCCGATCCGGCCCGTGCGAAGAAGGTGAACCGGCGGTACGCCGAGCTCAGCCAGATCAAGGCCGCGTACGAGTCCTGGCAGGCGGCGGGGGACGACCTCGCCGCCGCCCGCGAACTCGCCCGCGAGGACGAGGCGTTCGCGGACGAGGTCCCCGCGCTCGAGGAGCAGCTGCAGGAGCGTCAGGAGCGCCTGCGTCGCCTGCTCATCCCGCGCGACCCCGACGACGGCCGTGACGTCATCATGGAGATCAAGGGCGGCGAGGGCGGCGAGGAGTCGGCGCTCTTCGCGGCCGACCTGCTGCGGATGTACTCGCACTACGCCGAGACGAAGGGCTGGAAGGTCGAGCTCCTCGAGCGCACCGAGTCCGACCTCGGCGGCTACAAGGACGTGCAGGTCGCGATCAAGTCGAACGCGACCGACCCGTCCCAGGGCGTGTGGGCGCACCTCAAGTACGAGGGCGGCGTGCACCGCGTGCAGCGGGTGCCGGCGACCGAGTCGCAGGGGCGCATCCACACGTCGACCACGGGCGTGCTGGTGTTCCCCGAGGTCGACGAGCCCGAAGAGGTCCAGATCAACCAGAACGACCTCAAGATCGACGTGTACCGGTCCTCCGGCCCCGGCGGCCAGTCGGTGAACACGACGGACTCCGCGGTCCGCATCACCCACCTGCCCACGGGCATCACGGTCGCGATGCAGAACGAGAAGTCGCAGTTGCAGAACCGCGAGGCCGGCATGCGTGTCCTCCGTGCGCGCATCCTCGCGAAGCAGCAGGAGGAGCTCGACGCGATCGCCTCGGACGCGCGCAGGTCGCAGATCCGCGGCATGGACCGTTCCGAGCGCATCCGGACGTACAACTTCCCGGAGAACCGCATCGCAGACCACCGCACCGGGTACAAGGCGTACGACCTCGACCGCGTGATGAACGGGGCACTCGAGCCCGTCATCCAGTCCGCCATCACGGCGGACGAGGAGGCCCGCCTGGCCGCCATCGGCGACCAGGACGCGTGACCGACACTCCGTCGGACGGTCGTCATGACGGCCGGGAGGCACGACCCACCTCCGACCCGCGGCCCACCTCCGCAGCGGATCGCCTCCTCGACGAGGCGACCGCTGCGCTCGTCGCGCACGGGGTCCCGGCTGGGCGCGTGGACGCCGAGCTCCTGCTCGCCTGGGCGACCGACACCTCGCGCGGCGCGGTCCAGGCCCGCGCGCTGACCGGGGGAGCGATCGCCGCGGAGCACGTCGAGCGCTTCCGACACGCCGTCGCACGCCGGACCACCCGCGAGCCGCTCCAGCACATCACGGGCGAGGCGTACTTCCGCGCCCTGACGCTCGCCGTGGGGCCGGGCGTGTTCGTCCCGCGGCCCGAGACCGAGGGCGTCGTGCAGTTCGGCATCGACGCACTCCGCGCCACCGCGCTCCCGTCACCCGTGGCCGTCGACCTGGGCTCCGGCAGCGGGGCGATCGCGATCGCGATGGACACCGAGGTCCCGAACGCGGTCGTCTACGCGGTCGAGCGCTCACCGGAGGCCCTCTCGTGGACCCGACGCAACGTCGACGCCCACGGCGGCACGGTCCGGCTCGTCGAGGGCGACCTCGCCGACGCGCTGCCCGAGCTCGACGGCACGGTGTCCGTCGTCGTGTCGAACCCGCCCTACGTGCCCGACGACATGGTGCCGGTCGACCCGGAGGTCCGCGACCACGACCCCGCGCTCGCGCTGTACGGGGGAGCGGACGGGCTCGACGCGGTCCGTGCCCTCACCGAGACGGCCTGGCGTCTGCTCGTGCCCGGCGGCCTCCTCGTCGTCGAGCACGCCGAGCAGCAGGGCGCCGGCGTCCGCGAGGTCCTCGCCGCACGCGGGTTCCGCACGCCGGAGACGCACGTCGACCTGACCGGCCGCGACCGCACCACCACGGCCACCCGCTGACGCGACCCGCGGGGCGGACGCGAGCCGTGCCTCCCGGCCGGTCGTGACGCGACGCGTCGATCAGGCGACGGGGGAGGTGACCCGCTCCTGCTCCTGCTCCTGCTCCGCGACGAAGGCGCGGACCGCCTCGCGGAGGTCGGTGTGCTCCTCGACCAGGACGGCGTGGATGCCCACGCTCCGCGCGCCCTCGACGTTGACCGGCATGTCGTCGGCGAAGAAGGTGCGCTCGGCCGGGACGCCGTGGTGCTCGAGCGCCCGGAGGAAGACCTCCGGCTCGGGCTTCCGGGCGCCGAAGTTGCTCGTGGTGTCGAGGTGGTCGCCGAAGACCGCCGCGAGCGACGGCACCCACCGCGCGATCCAGCGCCCGGCGAGCGGACCGTTGTTCGTCAGCAGTCCGACGCGCCCGTGCTCGGCCGCGATCCGGACCGCCTCGACCCGCTCGGGGAGCTCGGTCATCGCCGCACCCCGGAAGCGTGCCCACTCGGACTCCGGGACGTCGCAACCCATCGCGTCCTCGAACGCGGCGAGGTAGGCGTCCCCGTCGGGCCAGTGGCCGGCCTCGGCACGTGCCTCGTTGCCGCAGTCCCACCAGCGTCGGCGGAGCTCGGTGAAGTCGTGTCCGGTGAAGGCCGCGAGGGCCTCCATCCGCACGCGCCAGTCGTAGTGGACGAGGACCTCGTCCATGTCGAACAGGAAGAGGAGCGGGGGCACGGCGTTCTCGTTCACGATGCCACCCATTGTGTCGCACTATCATCGTGCGAGTCATGGCCTCCCGATACGACTGCACCGACAACGACGGCCTCCTCACCGGGATGCGGCTCGCACGTGCCGCGCTCGGACGGGGGGAGCTCGTCGTGGTCCCCACCGACACCGTCTACGGCCTCGCCGCGGACGCCTTCAGCGCGACCGCAGTGCAGCGGTTGCTCGACGCGAAGGGCCGCACCCGGCAGTCCCCGCCGCCCGTGCTCATCCCGGGGCCGCCGACGCTCGACGCGCTCGCGAGCGAGGTCCCGCAGCAGGTGCGCGACCTCGTCGACGAGTTCTGGCCCGGTGGCCTGACCGTCATCCTCCGAGCACAGCCGTCGCTCGACTGGGACCTCGGCGAGACCCGGGGCACCGTCGCACTCCGCATGCCGGACTCCCGGATCGCGCTCGAGCTGCTGCAGGAGGTCGGCCCGCTCGCGGTGTCCTCGGCGAACAGCACGGGTGACCCGGCCGCGATGGACGTCGACGCGGCGGAGCGCATGCTCGGCGACAGCGTCTCGGTCTACCTCGACGGCGGCCCGATCGAGGTCCACGACGGGTTCGCGGCGTCCACCGGGTCGACGATCGTCGACGCGACCGGGCTCTCGACCGGTGACAAGCTGACGATCGTGCGTCACGGGGTGATCCCCGACGACGAGATCGCCCGGGTCGTCGGAGCCGACCTGATCGCGTGAAGTACTACCTGCTCGCGGGGGCCATCGCCGCGGTCGTGAGCTTCTGCATCAGCTGGCTGGTGTGGAAGCTCGGCGTCCGGTTCCGGTGGTACCCGAAGGTCCGCGAGCGCGACGTGCACCGCACCCCGACGCCCCGGCTCGGCGGGATCGCGATGTACCTCGGGGTGATCGTCGCGATGCTCGCGGCGTGGTTCCTGTTCCCGTCGATCGCCGGCACCGACTACTTCCGGCTCGTGTTCTCCGAACCGGGGCGTGTGCTCGCGGTGCTCGGCGGGGCCACGATCATCGTCGTCCTCGGCGTCGCGGACGACATCTGGGACCTCGACTGGATGACGAAGCTCGCGGGGCAGATCATCGCCGCGGGCATCCTGGCGTGGCAGGGCGTGGCGATCGTCTCCCTGCCGATCGGCAACACGCTGGGCGTCGGGTCCTCGTACATGAGCCTGATCTTCACCGTGCTGGCGGTCGTGCTCGTGATGAACGCGGTGAACTTCATCGACGGGCTCGACGGCCTCGTGGCGGGGGTCGCGATCATCGCCGGCGGGGTGTTCTTCCTCTACACGTTCTTCATCAACCGTGTGGTGCAGCAGACCGAGTTCTTCTTCAACCTGCCGTCGCTGCTGACGGCGGTCCTCGTCGGGGCGTGCTTCGGGTTCCTGATCCTCAACTGGCACCCGGCGAAGCTGTTCATGGGCGATGCGGGTGCGCTGCTCGTCGGGTTCCTCATGGCCACGAGCGCTGTGAGCGTGACGGGCAACATCGACCCCGCGGCGGTCCAGACACGCCAGGCGCTGCTGCCGGCCTTCATCCCGATCCTGCTGCCCTTCGCGATCCTGATCGTGCCGATCCTCGACTTCGGTCTCGCCGTCACCCGGCGGCTCAGCGCGGGCAAGTCGCCGTTCTCGGCCGACCGCAAGCACCTGCACCACCGGCTGCTCGACATGGGGCACTCGCACTTCCACGCGGTGCTGATCTTCTACGCGTGGACCGCGACCGTGGCGGTCGGGTGTCTGCTCTTCCTGTTCGTCGACTGGTACTGGGTCGTGGCGTTCGTCGCCGTCGGCTTCACCGTGTGCGCCGTCACCACCTTCGCCCCGCTCGGACGCAAGCGCACCGAGATCGCCGCACAGACCGCGAACCGTTCCGCCGCAGTGGTGGACGCCAGCCTCGACCCGCTCGACCGGGCCGCCAACGACCGCACGATCCCTGGAGACATCACGTGACCGCACCGAACGCGCTCGACCACGTCCGGCCGGTGTTCCGCCGCATCCTCGTCTGGGCGGGCCTCCTCGCCGTCGCACTCGCCGTCGTCGGGGGAGTCGTGGGGCTGCTCGTCGCCGGCACCCCGGGGCTCGCCGCGGGCCTGCTCGGCGCCGTCCTCAGCGTGGTGTTCCTCGGGTTGACCGCGCTGTCCGTCCTCGTCGCGCTGCGCGTCTCGAAGGGGCAGATGATCTCCGGTGCGTTCTTCGGCATCGTGATGGGCACGTGGCTGCTGAAGTTCGTCCTGTTCCTCGTCGCGCTGTTCCTGCTGCGCGGACGCGACTGGATCGACCTCCCGGTGCTCGCCGTCGTCATCATCGTGGGCGTCGTCGGCTCCCTGGTCATCGACGTCGTGGTGGTCGCGGGCGCACGGGTGCCGATCGACGTGCCGTTGCCCGGTGCCTCGGCGGGAACGGGGGCGGCCCCGCGCCGCGGTTCCTCCTCGCACCCTGAGAAGAACGACACCCGCGACTGAGAGCCCGGGAAGCCTCCCGCACCTGATAGGCTTCTCGAAGTCCGCGTCCGGAGCAATGCTCGGAGCGGGCGAGCCTCCACAAAGTCCACCATCGCGTGCCGTGTGTGCGCGCGCCGACACAGGAGACAGCGCTGCTATCCCACGCTCTTCCCCTGTCCCTCACCGCTGCGGTCAACCCCGTCGCGGCGGGGAGCAGCCAGGCCGCCGAGTTCCACGGTCCGTCGATCAACGAGTTCTTCCCTGACGCGATCTTCTTCGCCGGGACCCCGTTCGAGATCGACCGCCTCGTCATCATCCGGTTCATCGCCGTCGCCGTGCTGCTGATCATCGGCATCGTCGGGACGCGCTCGATGAAGCTCGTGCCGGGTCGTGGCCAGGCGCTCATCGAGTACGCCTTCGACGTCGTCCGTCGCAACACGTTCGACAACCTCGGCGAGAAGGACGGCAAGCGGTTCCTGCCGATCCTCGCCACCATCTTCTTCTCCGTGCTGTTCCTGAACCTGACGGGTCTCATCCCCGGGTTCAACCTGCAGGGCACCAGCCGCATCGCGTACCCGATGATCCTCGCGATCGTCGCCTACGTGGCGTTCATCTACGCGGGCCTCCGCAAGCACCCGGGCGCGTTCCTCCGCAACGCGCTGTTCCCGCCCGGGGTGCCGTGGCCGCTCTACATCATCGTGACGCCGATCGAGCTCGTCTCGACCTTCGTGCTCCGTCCGGTGACGCTGACGCTGCGACTCCTGATGAACATGGTCGTCGGCCACCTGCTGCTCGTCCTGTTCTTCGCAGCGACGCAGTTCTTCCTGTTCGACACCGAGGGCGCCTTCAAGCTCTTCGGCGTCGGGACGCTCGCGTTCGGCATCGCGTTCAGCTTCTTCGAGATCCTGGTCGCGCTGCTGCAGGCGTACGTCTTCATGCTGCTGACCGCTGTGTACATCCAGCTCGCGCTGGCTGACGAGCACTGACCTGCACTGACCCCCATACGGCACGGCATCCGCCGGGCCGCACCTGAAAGGAAAACACGTGGACGCAACGACCGTTCTCGCGGCAATCAACGGCAACATCGCGACGGTGGGCTACGGCCTCGCGGCGATCGGCCCGGCCATCGGCGTGGGCATCGTCGTCGGCAAGACGATCGAGTCCGTCGCTCGCCAGCCGGAGCTCCAGGGCCGCCTGACGACCCTCATGTACATCGGTATCGCCTTCACCGAGGCCCTCGCCTTCATCGGTATCGCGACGTACTTCATCTTCACCGGCACCAACTAAGGCCTCTCGATGCAGAACGCACTCATCATCGCGGCGGAGGAGACGCACAGTCCCCTCGTCCCGCCGTTGTACGACATCGTGTGGTCCGCGGTGGCGTTCGTCGTCATCCTGCTGGTCTTCTGGCGGGTCATCATCCCGCGGATCACGAAGATGCTCGACGAGCGCACCGAGGCCATCGAAGGTGGCATCAAGAAGGCGGAGGCCGCTCAGGAGCAGGCCGCCGCTGCGCTCGACGAGTACAACAAGCAGCTGGCGGAGGCGCGTGCCGAGGCATCGCGCATCCGCGAGCAGGCCCGTGCCGACGCGACCGCCATCGGCAACGAGGTCCGCGAGCAGGCCGCGGCCGATGCAGCTCGCATCACCGCCAACGCCCAGGCGCAGATCGAGGCCGAGCGCCAGAGCGCGCTCCAGTCGCTCCGCACCGAGGTCGGCTCGCTCGCCCTGGACCTCGCGTCCGGTGTGATCGGTGAGTCCCTCAAGGACGACGCGAAGTCGAACGCCGTCGTGGACCGCTTCCTCGCGGACCTCGAGGCCTCCAAGGCCGGGGAGCGCTGAGCATGCGCAGCGCCACCAGGGAAGCACTCGCGTCCACGAGGGCGGTGCTCGCCGACCTCGGCAGCAGCGCCGACCTGGCCACGGGTGCCGAGATCCTCGCCTCCGGGCGAGCGATCGCCGGTGCGCCGCAGCTGCTCGGTCTGCTGTCCGACCCGACGGCCGACCCGGCCGGCAAGAAGGTCGTCCTCGACCGCGTCTTCGCCGGTCAGTCGGACGCGACCCGTGCGGTCCTGACCGCGGTGGCCGGCTCGCGCTGGTCGTCGCAGGACGACCTCCTCGCGGGCATCGAGGACGCGGGCATCCGCGCCGTCGCCGCCACCGCGGGGTCGGGCACCTCGATCGAGTCGGAGCTGTTCGCCTTCGAGACCGCCGTCCGCTCGGACGCCGACCTCGAGCTCGCGCTCGGCACGAAGCTCGGCAGCGCGGCGGAGAAGGGCGCGCTCGTCGAGCGGCTGCTCGGCTCCAAGGCGTCGCGGCAGACCGTGACGATCCTGTCGGCGCTCGTGCAGCAGCCGCGCGGTCGTCGCATCGGCGAGCTGGTGCGCGAGGCGAGCCGCATCGTGGCCGACCAGGCGGACAAGCTCGTCGCGACGGTCATCACCGCGACGCCGCTCGACGCCGGACAGTCCGCACGCGTGGCCCGCGGCCTCGGCGAGCGGTACGGCAAGGACATCAGCATCAACCAGGTCGTCGACCCGTCGGTCGTCGGCGGGGTCCGGGTGCAGATCGGCGGCGACGTCATCGACGGCACCGTGTCCACGCGCCTGGCTGAGCTCCGGCTCCAGCTGGCCGGCTGAGCGTACGGTCGAAGCCGCCCCACCCAAGTCCACAACGGGAACTGTCGTCGTCACGGCAGCATCACCCTCTCGGAGCCGAAGGGCCCCGGAAACCAACAAGGAAAATCCCATGGCAGACATCACCATCAGCCCCGATGAGATCCGTGATGCCCTGAAGGACTTCGTCTCGAACTACGAGCCGACGAAGGCCTCCACGGCCGAGGTCGGGCACGTCACCGACGCCGGTGACGGCATCGCGCACGTCGAGGGCCTCCCCGGCGTCATGGCCAACGAGCTCATCCGCTTCGCGGACGGCACGCTCGGCCTCGCGCAGAACCTCGACGAGGACGAGATCGGCGCCATCGTGCTCGGCGAGTTCGACGGCATCGAAGAGGGCCAGGAAGTCACCCGTACCGGCGAGGTCCTCTCGGCCCCCGTCGGCGACGGCTTCCTCGGTCGCGTCGTCGACCCGCTCGGCAACCCGATCGACGGCCTCGGCGAGATCCCGGCCGAGGGTCGTCGTGCCCTCGAGCTCCAGGCTCCCGGCGTCATGTCCCGCAAGTCGGTCCACGAGCCCCTCCAGACCGGCATCAAGGCGATCGACGCGATGATCCCCGTCGGCCGCGGCCAGCGCCAGCTGATCATCGGCGACCGCCAGACCGGCAAGACGGCGATCGCGATCGACACGATCATCAACCAGAAGGCCAACTGGGACTCGGGCGACGAGAACAAGCAGGTCCGCTGCATCTACGTCGCCATCGGTCAGAAGGGCTCCACGATTGCCTCCGTCAAGGGTGCGCTCGAGGACGCCGGTGCGATGGAGTACACCACCATCGTCGCGGCCCCCGCCTCCGACCCGGCCGGCTTCAAGTACCTCGCCCCCTACACCGGCTCGGCCATCGGCCAGCACTGGATGTACGGCGGCAAGCACGTCCTGATCATCTTCGACGACCTGTCGAAGCAGGCCGAGGCCTACCGTGCCGTGTCCCTCCTCCTCCGCCGTCCGCCGGGCCGCGAGGCCTACCCGGGCGACGTCTTCTACCTGCACTCCCGTCTGCTGGAGCGTTGCGCGAAGCTGTCGGACGACCTGGGCGCCGGCTCGATGACGGGTCTCCCGATCATCGAGACCAAGGCGAACGACGTCTCGGCGTACATCCCGACCAACGTGATCTCGATCACGGACGGCCAGATCTTCCTGCAGTCCGACCTCTTCAACGCGAACCAGCGTCCCGCGGTCGACGTGGGCATCTCGGTCTCGCGAGTCGGTGGTGACGCACAGGTCAAGTCGATCAAGAAGGTCTCCGGCACGCTCAAGCTCGAGCTCGCGCAGTACCGCTCGCTCGAGGCCTTCGCGATGTTCGCGTCCGACCTCGACCAGGCGTCGCGTCGTCAGCTCGACCGCGGTGCGCGTCTGACCGAGCTCCTCAAGCAGCCGCAGTACTCGCCGTACCCGGTGGAGGAGCAGGTCGTCTCGATCTGGGCCGGCACCAACGGCAAGCTCGACGAGGTCCCCGTGTCCGACGTCCTCCGCTTCGAGTCGGAGCTGCTCGAGCACCTCCGTCGCAACTCGGACGTCCTCACCACTCTCCGCGAGACCAACCAGCTCAGCGACGAGACCGTCGCCGCGATGGACCGCGAGATCGACGCCTTCACGAAGGGCTTCCAGACGAGCGACGGCAAGACGCTCGGCTCGGAGCAGGTCGAGGCGGCCTCGGCCGAGGACGTCGACCAGGAGCAGATCGTCAAGGGTCGTCGCTAGATGGCAGCGCAGGTCCGGGTCTACCGACAGAGGATCAAGTCCGCGAAGACCACCAAGAAGGTCACTCGCGCGATGGAACTGATCTCGGCGTCGCGGATCCAGAAGGCACAGGCCCGCATGGCCGCGTCCGGTCCGTACTCGCGGGCCGTGACGCGGGCCGTGTCGGCCGTGGCGACGTTCTCGAACGTCGACCACGTGCTGACCACCGAGCCGGAGTCGTCCACACGTGCCGCAGTCGTGCTGTTCACCTCGGACCGCGGTCTGAACGGTGCGTTCAGCACGAACGTCCTCAAGCAGGGTGAGGAACTCGCGTCCCTCCTCCGCAGCGAGGGCAAGGAGGTCGTGTTCTACCTCGTCGGCCGCAAGGCGGTCGGGTACTTCGGCTTCCGTGAGCGCCCGTCCGAGCAGCAGTGGGTCGGTGGAACCGACCAGCCGGAGTTCTCGACGGCCAAGGAGATCGGCGACGCGGTCGTCGGCAAGTTCCTCCAGGACACGGCCGAGGGCGGCGTGGACGAGATCCACATCGTCTTCAACCGCTTCGTGAGCATCGCGACGCAGGAGCCGCAGGTCGTCCGGCTGCTCCCGCTCGAGGTCGTCGAGGGGGTCGAGGCGCCGTCGAACGACGAGCCGCTCCCGCTCTACGAGTTCGAGCCCGACGCGGACGCCGTGCTCGACGCACTGCTCCCGGTCTACATCGAGAGCCGCATCTTCAACGCCATGCTGCAGTCGGCTGCTTCCGAGCACGCCGCGCGCCAGAAGGCCATGAAGTCGGCGAGTGACAACGCGGACTCCCTCATCCGTGACTTCACCCGCCTCGCGAACAACGCTCGTCAGGCCGAGATCACGCAGCAGATCTCCGAGATCGTCGGCGGCGCCGACGCCCTCTCGTCGAAGAAGAAGTAGTCCGCGTCGTTCGCGGACAGTTACCCACCCTCAGGAAGGCACCAGCCATGACCGACACCGCCACCACCGCGGTCGAGACGTCGTCGGCGCCCGGTGTCGGCCGGATCGCCCGTGTCACGGGCCCCGTCGTCGACATCGAGTTCCCCCACGACGCCATCCCCGAGATCTACAACCTCCTGCACACGACGATCACCATCGGTGACACGTCGCAGGAGATCGGTCTCGAGGTCGCGCAGCACCTCGGCGACGACCTCGTCCGCGCCATCTCCCTGAAGCCGACCGACGGTCTGGTCCGTGGCCAGGAGGTCCGTGACTCGGGCGCTCCGATCTCGGTCCCCGTCGGCGACGTCACCAAGGGCAAGGTCTTCGACGTGCTGGGCAACGTGCTCAACACCGACGAGGCCATCGAGATCACCGAGCGCTGGCCGATCCACCGCAAGGCCCCGGCCTTCGACCAGCTCGAGTCCAAGACCACGATGTTCGAGACGGGCATCAAGTCGATCGACCTCCTCACCCCCTACGTGCAGGGCGGCAAGATCGGTCTCTTCGGTGGTGCGGGCGTCGGCAAGACGGTCCTCATCCAGGAGATGATCCAGCGCGTTGCGCAGGACCACGGCGGTGTGTCGGTGTTCGCCGGTGTCGGCGAGCGCACCCGTGAGGGCAACGACCTCATCGGCGAGATGGAAGAGGCGGGGGTCTTCGACAAGACGGCCCTCGTGTTCG
The DNA here is from genome assembly GCF_051548005.1 of Curtobacterium flaccumfaciens. Taxonomy (GTDB): domain Bacteria; phylum Actinomycetota; class Actinomycetes; order Actinomycetales; family Microbacteriaceae; genus Curtobacterium. Next base: position 12,767 of record NZ_JBPUGH010000076.1, read on the forward strand.
GCCAGATGGACGAGCCGCCGGGAACGCGTCTCCGCGTTGCCCTGTCGGCGCTGACGATGGCGGAGTACTTCCGCGATGTCCAGAAGCAGGACGTGCTCCTCTTCATCGACAACATCTTCCGCTTCACGCAGGCCGGTTCCGAGGTCTCGACGCTGCTCGGTCGCATGCCGTCCGCGGTGGGCTACCAGCCGAACCTCGCCGACGAGATGGGCGTGCTCCAGGAGCGCATCACCTCGACGCGTGGTCACTCGATCACCTCGCTGCAGGCGATCTACGTCCCCGCCGACGACTACACCGACCCGGCGCCGGCGACCACGTTCGCGCACCTCGACGCCACGACCGAGCTCTCCCGTGAGATCGCGTCGCAGGGCCTGTACCCGGCCATCGACCCGCTGACCTCCACGTCGCGGATCATGGACCCCCGGTACCTGGGCGCCGACCACTACGAGACCGCGACGCGCGTCAAGCAGATCCTCCAGAAGAACAAGGAACTGCAGGAGATCATCGCGATCCTCGGTGTCGACGAGCTCTCCGAAGAGGACAAGATCACGGTCGAGCGCGCTCGTCGTATCCAGCAGTTCCTCTCGCAGAACACCTACATGGCGAAGAAGTTCACGGGCGTCGAGGGTTCGACCGTCCCGCTGAAGGACACCATCGAGTCGTTCCGCGCGATCGCCGACGGCGAGTTCGACCACGTCGCGACCCAGGCGTTCTTCAACGTCGGTGGCATCAACGACGTGGAAGAGAAGTGGGCGCAGATCCAGAAGGAGAACCGCTGACATGGCGGCACTCACCGTGAGCGTCGTCTCGGCCGACCGTGAGGTCTGGTCGGGCGACGCCACCATGGTCGTGGCACGCACGACGGAGGGCCAGATCGGTGTCCTCGCGGGGCACGAGCCGCTGCTCGCGACCCTCGCCGAGGGCCAGGTCCGCATCACCCGGGCCGACGGCTCGACGGTGACCGCGGACGCTGCCGACGGCTTCCTGTCGGTCGAGCACGACACGGTCACGATCGTGGCGCGGCAGGCCGCGCTGGCGTCCTGACCGGACTGACCGTCCTCCTCCCGCCTTCGGAGACGAAGCGGGAGGGCGGGGACCCGAGTCGCACGCTCGACCTGCGTGCGCTCAGCTTCCCGGAACTGTCCGACGAACGGGCCGCGGTGATCACCGCGGCCCGTTCTGTCAGTTCCGAGGAGTCCACCGCGAGGACGGCGTTGAAGCTCGGTCCGAAGTCGATCGCCGAGCGGTTCCGGAACCTCGCGCTCGACACCGCCCCGACCATGTCGGCGATCGAGCGGTACACCGGTGTCCTCTACGACCCCCTCGATGCGGAGTCAGCCGACGAGGCGACCCGTCGGTGGTGGTCCGAGCACGTGATCGTGCAGTCCGCGATGTTCGGGCCGATCGGAGCCGGGGACCCGATCCCGGCCTACCGGCTGTCGCACGATTCACGACTCGGCTCGGTCCGACTCGCGTCGCACTGGCCGTCGGTGTCGTCGCGCGCGCTCGCGTCGCGGCCATCGGGTCTCGTCCTCGACCTCCGCTCGGAGGGGTACCGCCAGCTGGGCCCGGTCCCGGACGCCTTGGCGCCCCGGGTCGTGAGCGTCGACGGCAGTGGCCGACGCAAGGCGCTCAACCACTGGAACAAGACCGCCAAGGGGCGGCTCGTCGCACTGCTCGGTCGGACCGGAGCAGAGATCGCGTCGGTCAACGACCTCCTGTCGTGGGCGGCCGCGCACGGCGTGGTCGTCGAGCGCACCGCGGACGGATGGGACCTCGTGGCGGAGTCGCTCGAGGCGGTCCGCGCCTGACGGCGGACCGTTCCTGCACAGGCCGGGTGGGCCGGCGCACCGTCCACGGGCGGTAGCGTCCCGGCGGCCTGGAGGCACGGATCGCGCTTCGATGGCGTGCATGATCCCCTCCACGACACGATCCGAGCACGACCGAGCGGTGCGCTACCCGCGTGAGATCGCTGCCGCAGTGACGCTGCGCGCGGCCTGTGCCGCGCTGACCGACGGCCCCGCGGAGCGACCGTTGTCCCCGGTCGCCGCGATCGCGGTGCTGACGTCCTGCGCAGCGCTGGCGACGCGCTTCGCCATCCTCGACCACCTCGCAGACCCGGACGAACCCGATCCACGGACCGCGGTACCGTTCGATGCCTTCGCGGACAGTCTGCCGACGGCACTCACCGGTGCGGGTCCCATGCCGGTCCGGGGCCGGCTGCGCACCGCTGGCGACCGCGCGGCCGACGCCCTGGCTCGTATACACATCTCCGAGCCCACGAGACCAGCC
>NZ_JBPUGH010000077.1:0-14927 GCF_051548005.1 Curtobacterium flaccumfaciens
CCGCCCGGGGTGGGCGGGCGGCCGGACCGCTGTCGTCGCTGCGATCCTAGACGGCGGGCGTCTGGTCGCTGGACGGTGCCGCGCTCGACGGCCCGGCGGCGCCCGCAGCCCCCACCGACCCGGTGGCGCTCGCCGGCGCGCCCGCGTCGACCGTCTCCGGAGCGTCGCCGAAGTCCGGTACCTCGAGGCGGACGCCGCCCTGCAGCGCGGACTGGTGGGCGATGATGCCCGGCAGCGTGAACCGGGCGGCGGTCCAGGCGTTCACCGGGGGCAGGGTGCGGTCGACCACGGCACGGACGAAGTCGTCGGCGAGGAACTGGTGGCTGCCCTCGTGGCCGGTCGGCACCCCGTCGTACTCGGACGGCAGGCGCGCGGTGTCGTGCACCGGGGCGTACCCGGAGACGAACGCGTCGCGGAGGGACGGGTCGACGCCGGCGAGACGGGGGTCGTCGAGGGACATCGTCGCCTGGGTGTCGATCTGGTCGCTGATGTCGACCGAGTCCTGCTTGTCCTGCCAGACGCTGACCTTCGCGAGCTGCTCGAAGCTGCCCTCGGTACCGAAGTACCGGAAGCGTGACTCCCGGATGTGCGACGGGTACCCCACGCGGCGCATCTCGTTGATCCGCATCACGCCGCCGTTGTCGAGCTCGAACAGGGCGGTCGCGTTCGAGAAGTCGTTGTCGAACTGGCTGACGTCCTTGTCGAAGACGCCGTCGCCGCGGTCGTCCTTGACCCCGATGCAGCTGACGCTGACCGCGTGGCCGGGGATCGCGCCGAGGACGCCACCGACGGAGTGCGTCGGGTAGAGCATGGGCGGGTAGCTGGCGGTGCGCTTCCAGTCCTCGCCGCCGCTGTACTGGTACGCGGCGTAGAACCCGAGGTCCATGTCGTGGACGTAGTCGCCCTCGGCGTAGAACACCCGGCCGAACGCCCCCTCGGCGACCTTGTTCCGCGCGAACACCGTCGCCGGGTTGTAGTAGCTGGTCTCGCCCATCATGTAGGTGAGCCCGGTCTCGCGGACGGTGTCGATGATGTCGCGGATCTCGTCGACCGAGATCGCCATCGGCACCGCGGAGTACACGTGCTTGCCGGCGCGGAGGGCCTGCACGACGAGCGGCCCGTGGGTCCAGCGCTGCGTGAAGATCGCGACCGCGTCGACGTCGGATGCGAGCGCGGCATCGAAGTCCGCGAAGGTGCCGTCGAGGTGCTGCTCCGCGACGAGGTCGGACGCGCGGTCCTCGACGAGGTCCGTCACGAAGACCCGGTCGACGTCGGGGTGGAGCTTGAACAGCTTGGCGAACTGGGGCGCGAACTGGCCGGCTCCGACCATGGCGATGGAGATCATCGGGGACCTTTCCGAGGTGGTGGGGGTGCATCGCCGGGCAGGTCGCGCCGGTGCGATCCCCGTCAGCATTCCACGATGGTCTACTCGTGACAACCCCCATCTTCCTCTCCCCGATCTGCCTCTTGTCGGCGGCGGTCTCCACGTGTAGATTCCCGGCCACGGACTGCTGCTTCGAGCCAGTCCACCGCAGACGAAGGAGTCGCGATGGTCACCGAGAGCCCCGTGTCGTCATCCCTGACGACCGCCAGCACGAGACGGCAGGGTCGCGTCGCCGACCGAGCCGGTGCCGGCACCACCTCCCCACGCCGCCGCCCACGGAGCGACCTCTGGCTCGCGCTGGTCTTCATCGCGCCTGCCTCGGTCGGTTTCCTGCTGTTCCTGGCGTGGCCGACGGTCCGGGGCATCTACCTGAGCTTCACGACCTACAACCTGCTCACTCCACCGGTCTTCACCGGCCTGCAGAACTACGTCCGACTCGTCCAGGACTCGATCTTCTGGAACTCGATGGCGGTGACCGTCGAGTACGTGCTCCTCAACATCGGCTTCCAGACCGTCCTCGCGCTGTTCATCGCGGTCATGATGCACCGGCTGACGAAGTCCACGTTCGTCCGGGGGATCGTCCTCGCGCCCTACCTCGTGTCGAACGTCGTCGCCGCGCTCATCTGGCTGTGGATCCTCGACACGCAGCTCGGCATCGGCAACGAGGTCCTCTCGGCCATCGGCGTCGGGCGCATCCCGTTCCTGCAGAGCGACGTCTGGGGCATCCCGACCATCGCGTTCATCAACGTCTGGCGGAACGTCGGCTACACGGCGCTGCTCATCTTCGCGGGGCTCCAGGCACTGCCCGAGCAGGTCTACGAAGCGGGCCGCATCGACGGTGCGAGCGAGTGGAAGATGTTCTGGCGCATCACGGTCCCGCTCCTGCGGCCGATCCTCTCGCTCGTCCTCATCATCACCATCATCGGCTCGTTCCAGGTGTTCGACACCGTCGCGGTCACGACCCAGGGCGGGCCGGCGAACGCCACGAACGTCGTGCAGAACTACATCTACAACCTCGCGTTCGGCCGGTTCCAGTTCGGCTACGCGTCCGCCGTCTCGGTGGCCCTCCTCATCGTCCTCAGCGTCATCACGTTCGTCCAGTACCGACTCTCGCGCTCCGGCGAGAGCGACCTGGACTGACGCGGCCGATCCCGTCCGGCCGCCCGCCGAAGCGGCCGCCCCTCACCTCCTGGAAGCGAGTCGAAGATGACCAGCACCCTGCCCCCCGTGGTCGAACCCCAGACCACCCGCGCGATCACCACCCGCGGTGGCCCTCGGCCGCCGCGCCGGAAGCCCTCCGTCGGACGGGTCATCGCCTGGATCGCGATGATCGCCGTCATCGTCGTCACCCTGTTCCCCTTCTACTGGATCCTCCGCACCGCCCTGTCCTCCAACGGGGCGATCTCCGCCGACCCCACGTCGCTCCTGCCCACCGGGTTCAGCCTCGGCGGGTTCGAGCGGGTGTTCGGCCTGCAGAGCACGAAGGAGGCCCTCGCCCAGGGCGGCTCCGGTGCCGCCATCAACTTCTGGCAGTACCTGCTCAACTCCGTGATCACGGCGACGATGATCACCGTCGGCCAGGTGTTCTTCTCCGCCGGCGCCGCCTACGCGTTCGCCCGCCTGCGGTGGCCCGGACGGGACCGCGTGTTCGCGGTGTTCCTGGCCGGCCTCATGGTGCCGACGATCTTCACGCTCCTGCCGAACTTCGCGCTCATCAAGTCGCTCGGGCTCGTCGACACGCTGTTCGGCATCGCGCTCCCGTCGATGCTCATGACCCCGTTCGCGGTGTTCTTCCTGCGGCAGTTCTTCCTCGGCATCTCGCGCGAGGTCGAAGAGGCAGCGCTCATCGACGGCGCCGGCAAGGTCCGGGTGTTCTTCCGCCTCATCCTGCCCATGGCCTCCGCGCCCATCGCCACGCTCGCCGTGCTGACGTACATCACCGCCTGGAACGACTACTTCTGGCCGCTGATGGTCTCGTACACGGACAGCTCGCGGGTGCTCACCGTGGCGCTCGGGGTCTTCAAGTCGCAGTCGCCGCAGTCCGGCACCGACTGGGCGGGGCTGATGGCCGCGACCCTCGTCGCAGCGCTCCCGATGATCGTGCTGTTCGGCCTCTTCGCGAAGCGCATCGTCAACTCCATCGGCTTCTCCGGCATCAAGTAGGGACCAGCTCATGACGAACCCCATCTCCCGCCGCGCCCTCTTCGCCGGGGGCGCCTCCGCCCTGGCCCTCGGTGCGCTCGCCGCCTGCTCCTCACCGAGCACGCCGAACCCGCGGAGCGGCGCGACCGGCACCGTGTCGTACTGGCTCTGGGACGCGAACCAGCTGCCCGCCTACCAGGCCGTCGCGAAGGCCTTCGAGCGCGAGAACCCCGACATCCGCATCAAGATCACCCAGCTCGGGTGGGCGGACTACTGGACGAAGCTCACCGCCGGGTTCATCGCCGGCACCGCGCCCGACGTGTTCACCGACCACCTGTCGAAGTTCCCGCAGTTCGCCGACCTCGACGTCCTTTACGAACTCGACGACCTCGAGGCGACGAGCGCCATCCGCGACGACGACTACCAGTCCGGCCTCGCGCAGCTCTGGAAGGGCAAGGACGGCCACCGCTACGGTTCGCCGAAGGACTGGGACACCGTCGCGATGTTCTACGACAAGAAGGTCATCGCGAAGGCTGGCTACACCGCCGACGACCTCGCGAACCTGTCCTGGAACCCCGACGACGGCGGGTCCTTCGAGCGGGCGATCGCCCACCTCACCATCGACGGCAAGGGGCGCCGCGGCGACGAGCCCGGGTTCGACAAGAACGACGTCGCCGTCTACGGGATGAGCGCGAACGGCAGCGGCGGCGACGGGTTCGGGCAGACGCAGTGGTCGCCGTTCACCGGGTCGATCGACTGGTTCTACACGAACCGGAACCCGTGGGGGAACAAGTTCCGCTACGACGACGCCGGGTTCCAGAAGACGATCTCCTGGTACTTCGGCCTCGCCGACAAGGGGTACATGCCGAAGTACGGGGTGTTCTCGACGACGACCGGCCCCGACGTGCAGCTCGGCTCGAAGAAGGTGGCGCTGTCGTTCAACGGATCCTGGATGATCGGCACCTACCTCGGCCTGCAGGGGATCGACGTCGGCGTCGCCCCGACACCGAAGGGGCCGGTGGGGCACCGCGCCTCGATGTTCAACGGGCTCGGCGACTCGATCACGAAGCAGGCGAAGAACCCCGAGGCGGCCGCCAAGTGGGTCGCGTTCCTCGGCAGTGCCGCGGCGCAGGAGATCGTCGGACGAGCGGGCATCGTGTTCCCGGCCCGTCGATCGGGAACGGACGCGGCGGTGGCGGCCTACGCGAAGCGCGGGCTCGACGTGACGGCGTTCACGGAGCAGGTCGAGGACGGCACGACGTTCCTCTTCCCGGTCACCCGCAACCCTGCCGACGTCCAGGCCCTGGTGCAACCCGCGTTCGACGGCATCTACGCGAACGGCAAGCCGGTGTCGTCGCTCACGGCCGTGAACGAGCAGGTGAACACGCTCCTCGCGCTGACCTGACGCATCCGCTCCACGCAGTCGTCCACGGGCCCGGTGCGGTCCGTGGACGACCGCGTTGACGGATGTTCCACCTTCGAACGAAACTGACGCCGATGACCTCCCTCACCTCACTCGTCTACATGTCCGTCGCCGTCGACGAGCTCACCGACGCCGACCTCGTCGCGATGCTCCGCGAGGCACGACTCCGCAACGAGGCGCTCGGCGTCTCGGGGCTCCTGCTCGCCAAGGGCGGTCGCTTCCTGCAGGTGCTCGAGGGCCCGGAGTGGAGCGTGGAGGACCGGTTCGCAGCCATCGAACGCGACCCCCGGCACACCGAGGTGCAGTCGCTGTCCCGCGAGCAGATCGGTGCCCGTCGCTTCGACGGGTGGGCGATGGCGTTCGGCGCGCCGTCAGACGCCGACGTCCTCGAGGAGCCCGGCTTCAGCGGCTTCCTCCAGCGCCGCGAGGGCCTCCCGTCCTCGCTGTCCGGCACCTCCGCGGACTTCCTGCTGCGCTGGTTCCGTGGTCGCGACCTCGGCGTCGGTGCCGGTGCCGGTACCGGCCGGGAGGAGCGGATCACCCTGGGCAGGCACGCCGCCTGAGTCGCGGGGCCGGCCGGGGCGCGGGGCGCTCCGTCGGGTCACGTCGTCCGCGGTGGGTCCCGTCGCCGTCGCGGAACGACTGCGTCGTTGTCGTGCGACAGCGGTCGCGTCGTTCAGCGGCGGCGCGGCGGGCGACGAGCGCTCCGCGTGTCGGGTGCCGCCGCCGTGCTCAGCGCGCCGCGACGAAGCCGACCTCGAGCAGCAGGTTGGCGTGCGACCGCTGGTCACCGGTGGCGATGACGAGCCCGGTCTCCGGCGCGCGGACCGCGTCGTAGAACGCGAACCGGTCGAGCGTGCCGAGCGGCACGTCCGGCCCGAGGATCCGGCGGTACCCGTCGTGGGCTGCCACCGGGGCGTCCGGCGGCGGGGTCATCACGGTGGCCGCATCGAACGGGACCGCGTCGAGCAGTGTCGTCAGGACCTCGTCGACGTCGAGCAGCCCCGGACGCCAGTTGAGGTGCACGAGCTCCGCGCGCGGGTTCATCGCGGTGGCGAACGGGTAGTTCCCGTCCGCGACGAGCACCTTCGAACCGTGGCCGAGCGACGCGAGCGCGCTCAGGGTCGGTCGGTGCGTCAGGGTGTAGCGCAGCATCATGCCTCCGTGGGGCCGGTGATCGGTGGGCCGACCCGCGCGACGGACCCGCCAGCGACGAGTCGTGGGGCGACGAGGACGTCGACGGGTTCGGACGCGATGGCGGTCGGGTCGGTACGCCGCTGGTCCAGCCGCTCCGCGATACGTTCGGCTGCCCGCACGGCGATCTCGTGCGTCGGCTGCTCGATGACCGTGAGCTTCGGAACGGTCACCTGCGCGAGCTCCCGGCCGTCGAACCCGAGCACCGACAGGTCGCGTCCGAGCGTCAGCCCCGACTCGTTGACGGCGATGACCGCGCCGATCGTCAGTTCGTGGTTGGCGCAGAACACCGCCGTCGGGCGCTCCGGCAGCACGAGCAACTGCTGCATCGCCGCCTGTCCGTTCGCGACCGTGAGCGGGCCGGCGAGCACGGCATCTGGCGCGAGGTCGGCGCCGGCCTGCCGGGCGACCTCTCGGAAGCCGTCGGCCCGACCGCGCATCGTCGAGACGGCCGGGTCGCCCCCGACGACGCCGAGCCGCCGGTGCCCGTGGTCGAGGAGGTGCCGCGCCGCGAGGGCACCAGCGCGGTGGTTGTCGAGGAAGACCCCGTCGACGACGAGGTCTTCCGCGCGCCAGTCGATCTGCACGACGGGGATCTGCTCCGCCGCTCGCGCGAGCGCCTCGACGTCGTGCGGCGACGGCACCGCGATGATGCCGTCGACCATCCGACTCCGGAGGAGGTCGACCGCGCCGGCCTCGGCGTCGGGGCTCGACGAGACGATGACGCTCGTCCCGGACGGCCGCAGTGCGCTCTCGACGCCGGCGATGACCGTCAGGTGGAAGTCGTTGTCGAGCGCCGGGAGCAGCACGCCGATGGTCCCGGATCGTCGGGACCGCAGGCTCCGTGCGAACGCGTTCGGCCGGAACCCGAGGGCCGCCGCGGCGCGCTCGATCGCGCGGGCGTTCTCGTCCCGGACCGCCCCGCCGTTGTAGAACTTCGAGATCGTCGCGAGCGAGAGCCCCGTCTCGCGCTGCAGGTCCTTGTAGGTCGCCGTCACACGCGGCCACCCGCGACCGTGCCGTCCTCGTCCCAGAGGTCGTGCCAGCTCGACGCGCCCTCCCAGAGGAACACCTGCCCCTTGATGAGCCGGGCGCCGCGGTCTACGTCCGCCATCGCCGCGAGTTCGTCCGCGGTGAGCGGGTCGGTCAGTGCCCCCTCGAGGTTGGCGCGGTACTGCTCCGGCTTCACCGCGAACGGGATCGGCACCTGACCCCGGGCGACCGCCCACTTCAGGCAGACGACCGCCGGGTGCACCCCGTGCGCCTCGGCGATCCGGCGGACGGTCGGGTGCTCGACGTCCACCGGGTCGTCGTCGGTGCGGTCACGCTCAGGCCGGGACGGCGACCCGAGCGGGGAGTACCCGACGGGCTGGATGTCGTTCGCGACGCAGAGGTCGAACAACTCCGGCTGCTGGAAGGTGGGGTGCAGCTCCATCTCGTTGAGCGACGGCAGCACGCGGGCGTCGCGGAGCAGCAGCCGGAGCTTCGGCGCGGTCGTGTTCGACGTCCCGAGGTGCCGGACGACCCCCTCGTCGACGAGACCCTCGAGCGCCCGCCACAGCGCGAGGTACGCGTCGTGGTCGTACGGCCGCGCCGACCGGTCCCGGTCCTCCACGGCGGCGTGCGGAGCGTGGTGGTTCGGGAACGGCCAGTGCACGAAGACCGCGTCGAGGTGGTCGAGCCGCAGGTCGGCGAGCGAACGACGGACCGAGGCGACCGCGTCGACGGGGTCGTGTGCGTCGTTCCAGACCTTCGACATCACGAAGAGGTCGTCGCGGGGGACACCGCTGGCCGCGATCGCCGCACCGACCTCGGCCTCGTTGCCGTACACGGACGCGCAGTCGACCAGCCGGTAGCCGGCCTCGAGCCCGCCGCGGACCGCCGCCGCGACCTCGTCCGGACCGTAGCGGTCGGATCCGAACGTGCCGAGGCCGATCAGCGGGATCTGCGCTCCGGTGCGCAGCGTGCGGGTCAGCGTGTCCACGTGGTTTTCTCCCCGTCGGGGCGGAACGTTTCGCTCCGCTCGATGCGGGCAACCCTAGCGCGTCGCTCCCGGAACACGTAACGTTTCGTGCAGCTCGAGGAGGAGACATGACCGCACCGCACGACCTGCCCCGCATCGACCCGGCGACCCTGCCGGAGCCCGTCGACGTGTCCGACAACTCGGAGGCGCTCGCCGCGGTCGCCGCCGTGGTCGCCGCCGGACCGTACGACGCCACGTGGGAGTCGCTGCAGCAGTACGAGCCGCCGCGCTGGTACCAGGACGCGAAGTTCGGCATCTTCCTGCACTGGGGCGTCTACTCCGTGCCCGCGTTCCGGAACGAGTGGTACTCCCGCGACATGTACCGCGAGGGCACTCCCGAGTACGAGCACCACGTCGCGACCTACGGCCCGCAGTCGGAGTTCGGCTACAAGGACTTCATCCCGTCCTTCAGGATGGAGCGGTTCGACCCGCAGGCCTGGGCGACGCTCTTCCGCCGCGCCGGGGCGCAGTTCGTCGTCCCGGTCGCCGAACACCACGACGGCTTCGCGATGTACGACACCGAGCGGTCCCGCTGGAGCGCCGCGCGCATGGGCCCGGAGCGGGACGTGTTCGGCGACCTGCTCCAGGCCGTGGACGACGCCTTCATGGTCCGCGGTGCCTCGTCGCACCGGGCCGAGCACTGGTTCTTCATGAACGGCGGCACCCGGTTCGACTCCGACGTCCTCGACCCGCGCTTCATCGACTTCTACGGCCCCGCCCAGCGCGAGGAGACCGCGCCGCACGAGCGACACCTCGAGGACTGGCTGCTCCGCACCGTCGAGGTCATCGACCGGTACCGGCCGCAGGTGCTCTGGTTCGACTGGTGGATCGAGCAGCCCGCGTTCGAGCCGTGGCTCCGGACCCTCGCCGCGTACTACTACAACCGCGCAGCCGAGTGGGGCCGCGAGGTCGTCATCAACTACAAGTGGAACGCCTTCGCCGAGGGCTCCGCGGTGTACGACATCGAGCGCGGCGCGATGGGCGGCACCCCGACGTTCGTCTGGCAGAACGACACTTCGGTCTCGAAGACCGCGTGGAGCTTCGTCGAGGGGCACGACTACAAGTCCACGGCCGACCTCGTCGCCGAGCTCGTCGACGTCGTCGCGAAGAACGGCGTCCTCCTGCTCAACGTCGGGCCGAAGGCGGACGGCACGATCCCCGAGCCCGAGCAGCGGCTGCTCGAGGAGATCGGTCGCTGGCTCGTCGTCAACGGACAGGCGGTCTACGGCACCCGCCCGTGGGTGATCCCGGGCGAGGGGCCGACCCACGTGCAGGCGGGGTCGTTCGTCGACGGCGACACCCCGGTCTACACGTCGGCCGACGTCCGGTTCACCCGACGCGTCGACGCCACGGGCGAGTACGTGCACGCCGTCCTCCTCGCGCAGCCCGAGGACGGCACCGCGCGCATCCGGTCGTTCGGCAGCTCGGCGAACCTGCTCGGCCGCCCGATCCGGAGCGTCGAGGTGCTCGGCGCCGACGGTGAGGTCGCCTGGACGCAGACCCCGGACGCCCTGGAGGTCACCGTGCCCGCGTCGACGACGCCGCACTCCGGACCGGTGGTCAAGGTACGCCTCGAGGCGGACCACCTTCCCGAACGCACCGACCACCTGCACGGCTGAGCCGCGCCGGCACCGCCGAGAACGTGACCACCCCTCGGACTGGAGGCACGGTGCGGGCCCGACCCGCGCCTCCAGGCCGTCAGACTGGTGGCGTGGAACGCCGCGCACTGATCCTGGAGGCCGCCGCCCGCGAGTTCGAGCGTGTCGGCTACGCCGCCACGACCATCGCGGCCGTCGCCCGTGAGGCGGGCGTGTCCCAGGGCGCGCTGCACTTCCACTTCCCGTCGAAGGTGTCGCTCGCGCTCGGCGTGATCGACGAGCAGAACGTCCGGACGTTCGACGTGGTGAGCCACGTCGACAGCTCGCCCACGGAAGCGCTCGTGGCGGCGTCCCGGGGCATCGCCGGGATGCTGCTCACCGACCCCGTCGTGAGCGCGGGGATCCGACTCTCGCTGGAGCGCGGCGAGTTCGGCGCCGCGACCGCCGCGTTCTACGAGCAGTGGATCGGCGGGATCAGCGACCTCTTCCGGCTCGCGATCGCGGCCGGGGAGCTCCGGACGGACCTCTCCGCAGAGCAGCTCGGCGCGACCGTCGTGCCGATGTTCACGGGCGTGCAGCTCGTGTCGGCCGTCCGCACCGGGCGGCAGGACCTGTTCCCGGCCGTGGCCGCGATGTGGCGGATCGTGCTCGACGGCATCGCCGACCCGAGGCACCGGGACCGGTTGCTCGGCGGCGTCGCCGAGGCCTTCGGCGAGCAGTCCATCGCCCGTTAGGCTCGCCGCGTGGGGGAGACGACGGTACTGCGAGCGGGCGATCCGCGCGTCGCCGAGCTCATCGGGACGGGGTGGCGGATGACCGCACGTTCGTGGGCGGCGCAGCTCGACGCGGACCGTGCTGACCGTGCCGCGCTCCGGCGGTTCGTGGAGCGGGTGGCCCCGATCGTCGTCGGGGAGCTCGGCGACGCTGACCTCCCTGCGGTCCTCGCGCTCGACGCCGCGACCGTCACCGACTACCCGGGCAGTGTGGCGACACAGCACGAGGCACTGACCGAGTCCTCGGCCGCGCTCTCCTCGACCCGCCGCGCATTCGGCGCGTGGTCGCCCTCGGGCGACCTCGTCGGCACCACGTACCTCGATGTCGACGGCGACACGGTCGAGACCGCCTTCACCGTCATCGCCCGGGACCACCGAGGTCGAGGGATCGGGACCGCTGTGAAGGCGGCGTCGGTGCTCGCGCTGCTCGACGAGGACGTCGTCCGCTTCCGGACCGGCGGATCTGCCGACAACCCGGCGATCATCGCCGCTGGCGCCGCCGTCGGCTACCTGCGGGACGAGGAGTGGGTGACACTCGAGTCCGTCGCTCGCTAGGCGTCGTTGAGCTCGCGGGAGCGGAACCACTTCAGCAGCCAGGCGGAACTCGTGCGGTCGAACGCCGGCGGGAAGTCCGTGTCGCCGGTGAGGAACGGACTGAAGCCCTCCTGCTGCTCGACGTCCGCGTCCTCCAGCGAGCGGTAGGCCATGGCCCAGCCGTCGAACCGCCGGTGGTCGACGTCCTCCCGCACGAGTGACTTCACGTCCCCGTGCCGATCGTCCCGCGAGATCGCCGCGAACCGGTCGTCCACGCTCCACGCCGGCCCCTCGAGCAACTGCATGAACCGGCCGCCCTTGGCGACGAGGAGCCCGGAGATACCGAGCGCCGTGTTGCGGATGCGCGCCTCGCGGAGGAGCTCCTGCATGTCGGCGTCGTCGAAGGGGACGTTGGCGCGGCTCATGTAGAGGATGGAGACGAGCACCGTTCCATCCTGGTGCCTCACCGCGTCCCGCCCGGCCGTTGTCCGGATTGCGCAGTCCGGGTCGCCGAGGCGATGCACAGCGTGATGACGAGGAGCGCCGCGGGCACGAGCATGGCCGCCTGCAGCCCGAGGTGCTCGCCGAGGAACCCGAGGAGCGGCGGCCCCGCGAGGAACGCCACGTACCCGGCCGTCGCGACGACGGACACGCGCCGGTCGCCGTCGGTGGGGTGGTCCCCGGCTGCCGAGATCGCGAGCGGGAACCCGAGCGCGATCCCGAGGCCCCACACCGCAGCACCGGTCGCGGTCACCACGGGGGACCCGGCGGTCACGACGAGCAGCACCCCGACGGTGCCGACCGCCGCGCACGCCCGGACGACCGGTGCTCGACCGAACCGCGCGACGAGGGGCGTCCCGGCCGAGCGGCCGACGAGCATCGCGAGCGCGAAGCCGGTGAACACGAGCGACCCGACGACCTCCGGCGCGTCGTGCCCCGAGGTGATTAGGAGCGGCAACCAGTCGGATGCGGCACCCTCGGCGAACGCCATCGCGAGCGTGACCACCCCGATCAGCAGTACCTGCACGGTGAGCACCGACCGGAGTCGAGGGTGCGCCGAGGGCTCGTGAGCGACGGGTTCGTCGCGCGCCACCGGCCGGAGGTTCGTCGCCGCGAAGGCAGCGAGCCCCGCCATCACGGCCGTCGCCAGGATCAGGTGCACCGTGACCGGTGTCCGGATCGAGGTCAGGCCGATCCCCGCCGCGCCACCGACCACGGTGCCGAGGCTGAAGCAGGCGTGCAGGACCGGGACGACCGGGCGTCCGAGCTGCCGTTCCACCGCGGCCGCCTCGACGTTCAGTCCGATCTCGGCCACGCCGGCCCCGAACCCGATGCAGAACAGCCCGGCCCAGACACCCGCGGTGACGTGGGCGGGAGCGAGCAGGGCGACGAGCAGCATCCCGAGGACGGGCAGTGCGCCACCGACGAGCACGAGCGGCCGCGTCCCGGTCCGGCGGACGAGCGCCCCGGCGCCGAGGATGCCGATCATCGACCCGGCCGACAGTCCGAGCAGCACGATGCCCATCGTCTCGATGCTGGCGCCGAGCTCGTCGCGGACGGCCGGGGTGCGGGTGATCCACGACGCGATGCCGACGCCGGTCATCGTGGACGTGGCGAAGAGGGCTGCGCGGTGTCGGGCCCTCATCACCCCATCAGACCGTGCCGAGGGGCAGCGGGTCAAGCACCCGGACCGTGCCGGAGGCAGCGGAACGAGCGCCGCGCCTAGGATCGGGGCATGGCGACCGTCCTCCTCGTCCGGCACGGACGCACCACCGCGAACGCGACCGGCCTGCTCGCCGGGCGCACGGCCGGGGTCCGGCTCGACGACGTCGGACGGCGCCAGGCCCAGCGCACCGCGGAGCGCATCGCCGCGGTGTCCCTCGCCGCCCTCGTCACGAGCCCCCTCGAACGGTGCCGGCAGACCGCACGGGCGATCGCCGACGCGCAGCGCGCCGCGCACGGCCACGTGCCCGACACCCTCGTCGAGCGCGCGATCACCGAGGCCGACTACGGCGAGTGGCAGGGCCGGAAGCTCGCCGACCTCGCGAAGGAACCGCTGTGGCGCACCGTCCAGGCGAACCCGAGCGCGGTCGTGTTCCCCGGCGGGGAGTCGATGCCGACGATGCAGTCACGCGCGGTGACGGCTGTCCGGCGGATCGACGCCGAGGTCGAGCGGCAGCACGGGCCCGGCGCCGTCTGGGTCGCGGTCAGCCACGGCGACATCGTGAAGTCCGTGCTGGCCGACGCTTTCGGCATGCACCTCGACCTCTTCCAGCGGATCGCGGTCGGGCCCGCCTCGGTGTCGATCGTCCGCTACGGGGAGCACCGGCCGGAAGTGGTCGCGACGAACACCGAGTCGGGCGACCTGGCGTGGCTCTCGGTGGCCCCGGCTCCGAGCGGTGACGCGGCCGTCGGCGGGGGAGCCGGCCACGAGACCGCTGCCGGTGCGACGGACGGGCATCCGGGGACCGCCGCTCCCTGAACGAGCGGAGCACGACGCTCCTACAATCCAGGTATGCCCACCATCGTCCACGGCTTCGACTGGCCGGACCGCATCGTCGTCGGCACGATCGGACGACCGGGCGAGCGCGCGTTCTACCTGCAGGCTCGGGACGGCAAGCGCGTCACGAGCGTCGCCCTCGAGAAGGAGCAGTCCGCGGTGCTCGCCGAGAAGGTCGACGAGCTCCTGGACGAGGTCGCGACGGTCGACGACAACCGCTTCAGCGTCCCGGACACCGCGCCGAAGGAACTCTTCGACGGCGACCCCCTCGACCAGCCCGTCGAGCCGGAGTTCCGTGCCGGCGCCCTCAGCCTCGGCTTCGACCCGGCCACCGCCCAGGTCGTCATCGAGGCGTACCCCATCGACGACGAGGTCGAGATCGTCGCCGAGGAGACCGGCGAGGACGGCGAGGTCGAAGCGGTCGTCGAGATCCCCGAGCCCGCTGAGCTGTTCCAGGTGAAGATCCCCGTCGGGACCGCCCGCGCATTCGTCGAGCGGACCCGCGAGGTCGTCGCCGCCGGACGTCCGCCCGGGATGGCATGAGCGAGGTCTCGATCCGGGCGCGGATCCGCGAGGCCTCGAACGCGACCTTCCTCGCCGACCTCGACGGCGAGGCGGTGGTCTACAAGCCGATCGAGGGTGAACGCCCGCTGTGGGACTTCCCGGACGGCACGCTCGCCGGTCGAGAGGTCGCCGCGTACCTCGTGTCCGAGGCGTTCGGCTGGGGCGTCGTCCCACCGACGTGGCTCGGTGACGGGCCGTTCGGCCCCGGCATGGTGCAGCGCTGGCAGGAGATCGACCCGGGGCAGGACGCGGTCGACATCGTCGCGCCCGACGTCGCCGAGGCACCGGACTCGCCGTGGCTGCCCGTCCTCGAGGCGATCGACGAGCACGAGCAACCGGTGACGCTCGTGCACGAGGACTCCGAGCAGCTCCGACGCATGGCGGTGTTCGACGTGGTCGCGAACAACGCCGACCGGAAGGGCGGGCACGTGCTCGCGATGCCGGACGGTCACCGGTACGGCGTCGACCACGGCCTGACCTTCCACGTCGAGCACAAGCTCCGCACGGTGCTCTGGGGCTGGATCGGCGAGCCGCTCACGCCCGACGAGCTCGAGGGCATCGACCGGGTCTCCTGGGCGCTGAGCGGGGACCTCGGTCGCGCGCTGGAGGAGCACCTCACCGCGCAGGAGATCGACACGATCGCGGCCCGGTGCGCGGCGCTCCGCGCGGTCGGGATCTTCCCGCCGCCACCGGGCCACGGCCCGGCCGTGCCCTGGCCGCTGTTCTGAGCCGATCCGGCCCGCCTGCACCGATCCTGCCCGACAGCACCGATCCTGCCCGACCGTGTCGGCC
>NZ_JBPUGH010000078.1:0-14874 GCF_051548005.1 Curtobacterium flaccumfaciens
GACCCGCGCCTCCCGGCTGGGTTCCGCCCTGGAGGCGCGCCACAGCGGGTGGTCCGCTCCCCTGGTCCTGTGGCTGGCGTCTCGGGCGTTCAGCACGCTGCTGCTCGGCACGCTCTACGCGGTGGCGACCGCGAGCGGCTGGCCGTTCGCGTCGTACCGACGCGACCCGTCGTTCTTCACGTTCTCCGGGTCGTGGGACGCGTCGTTCTACCGGATCATCGCCGAGCGGGGCTACCCGACGACCATCCCGGTCGACGACGCCGGGCACGTGCTGCCGAACGCGTGGGCGTTCCTGCCGGTGTTCCCGTGGCTCGCGCGGACGGTGATGCCCGTCGTGGGCGGGTCGTTCTGGGTCGCCGGTGTGCTCGTCGCGACCCTGGCCGGTGCCGGGGCCTGCGTCGTGCTGTACCGACTCGTGCGGGCGGTGCGCGACGACCGTGCGGCGCGCTGGGCGACCGCGCTCTTCGCCTTCGGGCCGACCGGGTTCCTGCTGCAGGTCGCCTACGCCGAGAGCCTGTTCCTGCTGCTGCTGTTCGCCGCGCTCCTCGCGCTCGTCCGCCGGCGGTACTGGTGGATCGCGCCGCTCGGGGTCGTCGCTGCGTTCACGAAGCCGGGCGTGCTCGCGCTGGCCGTGGCCCTCGCGGTGCACCTCGTCGTGCGGTGGGTGCAGGACCGCTCGGCGTTCCGGTGGCGAGAGCGCGTGGCCGTCGTGGTCACCGGGCTGCTCGTCGCGGCCGCGGGGCTCGCGTGGCCGGTGATCGCCTCCGCGGTGACCGGGCGGCCGGATGCGTACCTCGACACCGAGCTGTCGTGGTGGGTCGGGTTCGTCGGGCGACAGCACTTCGTGCCGCTCACGCCGTGGTTCACGATGGCGGGGACGTGGCTCGGGCCGGCGGGGATCGTCCTCGTGGTCGTCGTGCTGGCAGCGGCCGTGTGGTTCTGGTGCCGGCGGGACGTCCGGGCGGTGGGCACCGACGTGTGGTCGTTCACGGCCGCGTACGTGCTCTACCTCGTCGCGGTGTTCCTGCCGCAGCAGTCGCTGCCCCGGTTGCTCATGCCGACGGCGCCGCTGCTCGGGTCGGACGTGTTCGTCGGCACCCGGGGGCGGGCGGTGACGTGGCTCGTGGTCGGGATGGGCCTGCAGCCCGTGGCGGTCGTGCTCCTGTGGTTCCTCGGGTACCCGTAGGCGCGGGCGCAGCCCGGCGGGCGCGCGATGCCGGGCCGCGCCCGCGCTACGCGTCGAACGTGTGGAACCAGGCCTTGCCGCCGGGGTGCTGCACCGTGATCATCTCGTCGAGGTCGCGGTAGGGGCCGTCCTGGTTGTGGCTCGCCGACTTGATCCGCACGGTGCCGTCCGGCTCGGTGAAGACCTCGGACACGATCGTGGTGTGGTCGGGCGAGGCGTTGTCGTTCCAGTCGAAGAACACGATGTCGCCGACCTTGACCTTGTCCCGCTCGTCGATCGACCGCTTCGTCAGCCCGAACTCGGCCGCGTGCTCGCTCAGCCACGGGTCCATCGCCGGGCAGTACGTCCACGTGGGCGAGTGTGCTGCGCCGGCGTCGCGGTTGTACCAGTCGTCGCGCTGCTCCCACCCGCGGGCGATCAGGGTCTGGCTGACGTAGTTCGCGCAGTCCCCGCCGATCGGGTTCATCGTCCCGTACTCGGCGAGGTTGTAGTCCTTCCAGTACCGCATCGCGTACGCGAGCTGCCGGTCGGTCGCTGTCAGTGCCGCGTACGCCAGCGAGGTCGTCGCGACCGCAGCGGAGGTGTCGGGGGTCGGAGCTGCGGTGGCTGTCGGGGACGCGGTCGCGGTGCCCTGCGTCGCACCGGACTGGCCGTCGTTCGCGCTGCTGCCGTTGCCGTCGGAGGACTGGTTCGCCGACGGCGACGGCTCGATCGCCTCGGTGAAGAGTGCGACGTCTGCGTCCCCCGCGGTGTACATCGCCTGGTGCGGGGCCGTGAAGGTGACCTTCGTCGCGGTCGCCTCGACGTCGCGGGCGGCGATGCCGGCGACCGTGACGCCCTTGACGACGTCGAGTCCGGTCCCGTGGACGGTGACGGTGACGCCGCCCGCGAGCGGCACCTGCGCGGGCTCGAGCTTCGAGGCGGCCGGCTTCGCGGCGGACGGACCGGCCGTCGATCCGGATCCCGCCGCTCCGGGCTGCTGGGTCGCCGAGGTCTTCCCGCCGTCGGACGAGCACGCGGCGACCGCGAGACCCACACCGGCGACACCGGCGAGCGAGAACAGGGCGCGGCGTGTGTACGAGGCAGTCATGACCTCCCCAGGGTAGGCGACGCCCCCGACGGACAGCCCCAGCACTGCCGTGGAGAACTCCACGCAACGACGAAGGGCCACCCGATCGGGTGGCCCTTCGTGTACCTGGTGGAGCTAAGGGGATTCGAACCCCTGACCTTCTCATTGCGAACGAGACGCGCTACCAACTGCGCCATAGCCCCGAGGACTCGACAACCCTAGCACCACGGGCCGCGTGAACAGAAATCGACGACCCGTCTCCGGGCGCGCCGCAGGGTCGGTCAGACCGCGCGGCGTCGACGCATGATCGCGTCGAGGTCGGCCTGCTGGTAGACGTCCTCGTCGATGACGCCCATGCCGGCCCACCGGCTCGGAGGTGCGGACTCGACCGGTGCTGCCGCGGCGGGTTCGGCCGAAACCGAAACCGAAGCCGACTCCGGCTCCGTCTCCGTCCTCGCGGATGCGGGGGCGCGGAGGCCGAGCCGTTCGGCGAGCCGACCCTGGTCGTGCGAGGACAGCGACGCGGCCGCCTCCTCGACGTCGGGACGCAGGGGCGAGACGGTCGCGAGCGTCGGGTCGGCAGCACCCGCACGGATCGCCGCGGCCTCGGCGTCCGCTTCGGCCTTCGCCTCGGCGACGCGCTCCTTGAGGCGCGCAGCCAATTCGGCGGAGGACTCCGGCGCGGCCTTCGGCGCGACGGGCCGCTCGACGTACAGCGGCTTCGGCACGCGGTTCGGGGTCCAGCTCCTGTCGCGCGCGGGTTCGGCGGGTGCTTCCGTCGACAGGGGCGGCGCCGGGTCCGTCCACGCGGTGGTCGGCCGGGAGGCACGGGTCGCGTCCGACGCGGCGGCTGCGGCACGCGCCTTCCGCGCCTGCGCGACCTGGTGCAGCTGGGCGAGGACCGCGACGGAGCCGCCGGCGGCCACGAGCCCGGCGACCGCGATCAGCCAGAGCCCGGGTGCCGTGACGAGGACCACGACGGCGACGACGAGACCGATCGTGCCGAACAGGGTCGCACCGAGCCGGGAGCGACGCATCCGCATGGCCGTCAGGGCCGGGACGTTCGAGGCGCGCTCGAGCACGGGCGCCTGCTCCGCGAGCCGACGGGTGATCTCCCGCTGGCGGGCGGCTTCGTGCGCCCGGACGATCGCAGTGCGCTTGGCCTCCTCGGAGCGGGCGACGCGCTGCGCCTCGGCGAGGGACTTCGCGTTCATCTCGACGCGGACCTCTTCGGGCAGCTCGGCCGTCTGCGCGAGGATCCGGAGGGTCTGCTGGAGCCGGATCGCGTTCCGCTCGGTCGCGAGGTACTGACGCCGCGCGGCCCAGGACGGCACGAGGTAGACGATCCAGAGGACGGCTGCCAGGAGCAGCACGATGCCGCCGCCCCAGGAGCCGATACCTGCCATGCGCCAACGGTAGGGGCGCGGGAACGCACGATCCGTGATTGCCGGACGCGTGTTGCGCGTGTCGTGACGGAATCCGCCGGGGCCCAGCCGTGCCTCCAGGCCGGTACTGAGCCGCACGGCGCGGCGCGAGCCGGCGCGACGGACGCGTCAGAGACGGGGCGTGGTGGGGATCGGCAACGCCGCCTCGTCACGGGCGGACAGCGGCACGCTGCCGACGCCCGGCGGCACCCGACCCTGGACCCAGCGCTCGAGGACGCCCTCGCGGACCTCCTCGGCGACGAGGGCGAAGCAGAAGTGGTCGCGCCAGTCCCCGTTGATGTGGATGTACCGGCGGCGGAGCCCCTCGTACCGGAACCCGAGCTTCTCGACGACCCTGAGGCTCGGTGCGTTCTCCGGACGGATGCAGATCTCGATGCGGTGGACGCCGACCGACCGGAAGCAGTGGTCGACCGCCAGGGCGACCGAGATCGGGGTCACGTTGTGCCCGGCGGCGTCCTCGACGACCCAGTAGCCGATGGAGGCACTCGCGAGCGACCCGTAGGTGATGCCCGAGACGTTGAGCTGACCGACGAACCGGCCGTCGAGCTCCATCGCGAACGGGAGCCCGAGCCCCGCACGGGCGTTGGCCTGCAGCGCGCGGATGCTGCCGCGGACGTCGGTCGAGACGTGGCCGGAGGGGTTCGTGGCCTCCCAGGTCCGGAGCCAGCCGCGGTTCGACGCGAGCGCGACGTCGAGGTCACGGGTGTCACGGAGCCGGAGCGGCCGGATGGTGACCCGCCCGTGGGACAGGGTCGGGATCGTCGTCATCGCTGTGGTTCCTCCGGATGCGCCGAACGGGCCCGGGGAACCCCCCGGACCCGTTCGGCGACGGGTCGGCTATTCGCCCGCGTTGAACTCCTTGAGCCAGGACTTGAGGTCCGGCCCGAGGTCGTCGCGGTCCGAGGCGAGCTGCACGATCGCCTTGATGTAGTCGAGTTTGTCACCGGTGTCGTACCGACGTCCACGGAACACGACGCCGTACACGCCGCCTGTCCATTCCTCGGCGCCGGCCATCTTCATGAGGGCGTCGGTGAGCTGGATCTCGCCGCCCTTGCCCGGCTCCTGCTTCTCGAGGACGTCGAAGACCTCGGGGCGGATGACGTAGCGGCCGATGATGGCGAGGTTCGAGGGGGCTTCGCCCTGCGGGGGCTTCTCGACCAGGCCGGTGATCTTCACGACGTCGTCGGTGTCGGTCGGCTCGACCGTCGCGATGCCGTACATGTGGGTCTGCGACTCGGGGACCTCGAGGAGCGCGACGATCGTGGCGTTCTTCTGGCCCTGGACCTCGATCATGCGCTTGAGCAGCGGGTCGCGGGCGTCGATGATGTCGTCGCCGAGGAGGACCGCGAAGGGCTCCCGGCCGACGTGCATCTTCGCGCGGAGCACCGCGTGGCCGAGGCCGAGCGGGTCACCCTGGCGGACGTAGTGCATGTCCGCGAGGTCCGTCGACTGGTTGACCTTCTGCAGCTTCTCGTGGTCGCCCTTCTTCTTCAGGGTCTCCTCGAGCTCGGCGACGTGGTCGAAGTGGTTCTCGAGCGCGTTCTTGTTGCGGCCCGTGATCATCAGGACGTCGGTGAGCCCGGCGTCGACCGCCTCCTCCACCACGTACTGGATGGCCGGCTTGTCGACGACCGGGAGCATCTCCTTCGGCATCGCCTTGGTGGCGGGGAGGAAGCGCGTGCCCAGGCCGGCGGCGGGGATCACGGCTTTCGAAATCTGGAAGCCCATGCCTGTGAACGTACCGGACCCCTCCTGGAGGGCACATGTCGTCGATGTGGAGGACACGGCTTCGCGCGGGCCGCGGCGGGAAGCCGCAAGAGCGGTCTCGGTAGACTCCCGGGCATGATCCCCGACCGAGGTGTCGAGAAGCGTGCGTTGCGGGCCGAGCTCCGGCAGCGGCGACGCACCAGGACCACCACCGAACGCGACGCGGACGCGGCTGCGCTGACCGAGACCCTGCAGCGGTTCGTCGAGGAGCGCCAGGTCGAATCGCTCGCGCTGTACCTCTCCGCGCCGGACGAACCCGACGTCCGGCCGTTCCTCGACTGGGCGCACGCGCGCGGCATCCGTGTCCTGCTGCCGATCACCCGCGAGGACGGTCTGCTCGACTGGGCGGTCGGCGACGGCGTGTCCGAGCACGAGGGACTCTTCGGGATGCCCGAGGTGGTCGGCGAGGTCCTCTCCCCGCTCGCCCTCGGGGACGTCGACGCGATCCTCACCCCGGCCGCCGCGGTCGGGCACGACGGGGTCCGCATGGGCTGGGGCCGCGGGTACTACGACAAGACCCTCGGGTCCATGGCGAACCGTCCACCCGTCTATGCTGTGATCTTCGACGCGGAGTACCTCGACGAGGTCCCGCGCGAGGCCCACGACGAACCCGTCGACGGCATCATCACGCCGTCGCGCATCATCACCTTCCGGAGCTAGCGTGCCCACCTACTCGTACCGGTGCACCGAGTGCGACAACGCCTTCGACGTCAAGCAGTCCTTCTCGGACGCCACCCTGACCGAGTGCCCGGTCTGCGGCGGTGCGCTGCGGAAGGTGTTCTCGCCCGTGGGTGTGACGTTCAACGGGGGCGGGTTCTACCGGACGGACTCGCGGGCGAAGCCGGCCGGCGGCGGTGCGTCGTCGGACGGCGGCTCGTCGTCGGGCATCGGCTCGTCGTCGGGCAGCGGCTCGTCGTCGGGCGCTCCCGCCAAGTCGGAGCCGAAGAAGACCGAGTCGAAGAAGCCGGCCGCGCCCAGCGCCTCCTGACCTGCGGGCGGGCGCCTCGGTACGGTGGGGGCTCCTCGACCGGAAGGAGGCCCGCGTGAAGGGCTTCAAGGAGTTCCTGCTCCGCGGCAACGTCATCGACCTGGCCGTCGCCGTCGTCATCGGTGCGGCGTTCACCGCGATCGTGACGGCGATCGTGAACGCCGTCATCAACCCTGCGATCGGGGCGGTGTTCAACGCGAAGAGCCTCGACAAGGCGCTGCCGGTCGTCATCCCGACGGTGTCGAACGGTCACGCGACCATGTACTTCGGCGCGGTGATCGGCGCTGCGCTCAACTTCGTCATCGTCGCCGCGGTCGTGTACTTCGCGCTCGTGCTGCCGGTGAACCACCTCAAGAAGGTGGCGTTCGAGCGCGTGCAGAAGAACCAGGAGCAGACACCGCAGGACGTCCCGCCGACCGACGTCGAGGTGCTGCTCGAGATCCGCGACCTGCTCCGCTCCCAGAACGGCACCGCGCTGCCGGCGGGTGGCGGTGCCCACGTGGCGCCGTCGAACGCTCCCGAGGGCCCGGGCATCGGCGGCTCGACGAAGCTCTAGCGTTCGCGCCCCCTGACGGACAACGCGCCCCGGTGCACCGGGGCGCGTTGTCCGTCAGGGGGCGCCAGCGTCGCTCGAGGAAGCGACTCAGGCCGCGACAGTCACCGCGCGGCGCTTGCGGACCATCGCGACGGCGTACTGCGCGCCCGCGAGCACGTGCCCGGCGGTGCCGAGGTACACGAACACGAGGGCGACGATCCGCACCCAGGGCGCATTCTCGTCCACGGTGTGCACGGCCGAGAAGAGCAGCACCGGCAGGCCGACGAACAGCAGTGCCGAGCGGATCTTGCCCGTCCAGGTGACGTCGAGGTCGGGGTTGCCGTGGAACAGCACACTCGACAGCACGGCGAGCACCAGGTCGACCGCGACGACGACGATGACGACGAACAGCGGGAGCAGCCCGGTCAGCACGAGCGAGAGCACGATGGCGATGATCGCGAGCCGGTCGGCGACGGGGTCGATGGCCTTGCCGAGCTTGGACCCCTGGTCGAAGCGGCGCGCGATGAAGCCGTCGGCCCAGTCGCTGACGCCGATCACGACGAGCACGACCAGCGCCCACCCCGGGTGACCGGCGACGACGAGCCCCACGAACACCGGGATGAGCAGCAGGCGGACCAGCGAGATCAGGTTCGGCCAGGTCTGCCAGTCGGGGCGCTGCCGCGCGGTGTCAGTCATCGCAGGCCAGGCTACCCGCTACCAGTGGGGAGGCACGTCCCCCCGGAGCCGGACGTCGTTCTCGCCCTCGCGGTGGCGGGCCGGTTCCGGCGGCGCGGCCGGGTCGTAGCCCGGCACCGGGCGGGTGGTGACGCGCCTGCGCTGGCGGGGCGCGCCTCCCGGCCGACCCGTCGTGTCATCCGCAGGCGACACGACGTCATCCGCAGGAGGGACGCCGTCGGCCGCGGGGCGGACTGGAGGAACGGCTGCGGACGCGTCGTCGGCTCGCGTCCACGACCCCACCAGTTGGTCCGTCCCCGGCGTCACCGGACCGGCGGCGCGGGACGCGCGCCGGGACGGGCTCACCGGCGGGCGAGGCCCGTCGGGAGCACGCTGGGATCGAGATCTGACGTGTTCACCGGCGGGCCGGGATCGGGGGGATCGAGATCTCCTGGGTCGCCCCGCGGTCGACGCCGAGCACCGCGGCCACGGTGTTCGCGACGCGGTCCGGGTCGGAGAACAGCTGGAACGCGTGCACGCGCACGTAGTGCCACCCGAGCCGCCGGAGCACCTCGGGGCGGAGCCGGAGCGACTCGCGCAGCGACCCCTTCACGAGCGACGCGTCGGTCTCGATCGTGACGCAGACCCCGCCGTGCGCCGCGACGAGCCCGAGCTTGCCGCGGTGCCCGAGCGCGACCGGGATGCCGCGCATCTCGAGTCGGCGGGCGAGGTCGACGAGCAGTGGATCGGAGTCGTCCGGCACGTACTCGGCGCTCGTGCGGGCGCGGACCTCGGCGAGGATCTCCGCGAGCGCGACGGTGCCGTGGCCCATCCGCTCGGCCTCGATGTCCGACGGCTGGAAGCACGTGACGATGACCATCGAGCGGCGTGCCCGGGTCATCGCGACCGCGAGCAGGCGCTCCCCGCCGGGCTTGCCGAGGGGACCGAAGTCGCGGAGGACCCGGCCGTGCGGCGTGCGGCCGTAGCCGATCGAGAAGACCACGCGGTCGCGGCTCTGGGCGACGGACTGTTCGAGGGTGGCGACGATGAACGGCTCGGCGCGGTCACCGATGACGAACTCGGTGAGGTCCTTGTGCCCCTGCGCCGCGGTGAGCACCGCCTGCTCGACGCGGACCGCGTGCTTCGCGGAGGCCGTGATGACCATGAGCGACTCGGTCGGGCGGGTCCGGGCGTGCTCCATGACGAGCCGCACGACGCGGTCCACCTCGGCGTCGACGCTCTCGACCGCTCCGGAGTCGGGGTCCGGCACGGCCTTGCCGTCGCTGACGTAGTCGAGCGCGATCGACCCGTGACCGAGGAACGACCCGGCCCACGGCAGCGACTCGATGCGACCGCCGTAGAAGCGTCGGTTGACGAGCTCGGCGAGGTCCTCGCCGCCGGCCCGGTACGAGCGGGTGAGCGACAGCGTCGGCAGCAGCGTCGACAGCTTCGCGAGCGCGGAGTCGGCGTGGAAGGCGTCGAGGGTCTCCTCGTCGACCTGCAGCGCGCGGTGGTCGGGGTCGACGGCGATGCGGAACGGCGACGGCGTCTGCGTGACCGGGTCACCGAACACGACGGTCTGGCGCGCACGGCGGACGGCGCCGACGGTCTCGGCGATCGTGACGGCACCGGCGTCGACGAGGATCACGGTGTCGAACGGCATCGTGTCCGCGATCTCGGACACCTCGTACGGGCTCGCGAGCCACACGGGCGCGATCGACCGGGACAGGTGCGGTGCCGAGTCCTGCAGCAGACGTGACGTGATCGCCCCGTCCTTGAGCTGCGTCTTCAGCGCCGTGGCCTCGTCCGGCCAGTCGACGAGCCCGACCTTCCAGTTCTCGGCGAGCTGCCACGCGAGGCCCTGGGACACCCCGGCCGCGTGGGCGTCGTCGACGAGCCGGAAGTCGGCCTCGACCCGGTCGAGCATGTCGGTGTTCGCGCCGAGGAGCGCCCGGTCGGACTCGAGCATCGACTCGAGGGCGGACTGCCACCACGCGAGCTCGAGCTCGGCGGGGACCTGGGTGTCCGGGACGTGCCGGTTCGCGAGATCGGTGATGAGCGGCTCGAGCTCCAGGTCGCGGAGGGTCTGCATGAGCTCCGTGCGCTCCTGCAGGTTGTGCAGGACGTCGGAGTCCTCGGCGAGCCGGGCGATCGTCGGCACGAGCTGGTCGACGGGCAGGTTCGCGAGCTGGTCCTCGCGTGCGGTGCGGCCCAGCGGCTCGTCGAGGCGCGCGAGGTCCTCGACGACGTTCGAGAACAGCACCTGGACGTCGGCGATGCCCGTGGGCACCTCGGGGTTCACGCCGGCGGCGACGTACCGCTGCCAGAGCACGCGCTGCTGCTGCACGCGGGTCAGCGCCTCGTGGAGGTCGGACACGTGCACGCCGGGGCGGACGTACTCGCGGGCGAGCTTCTTCAGCCGACGGCGGTTCGTCGACGACATCGGGGCGCCCTCCCCGCGCGGCGCGGTCGCGGCGACGAGCTCGGACACCGACCGGTCGAAGACCACGGGCAGGAAGCGGTCGAGCGTGTCGCGGATCTCGGTGAGCAGGCGCAGGTAGATGCCGAGCTCGTTGATCGTCGTGAACTGCCGCATGTGGGTGGTCGCGACGAGGTCGTGCGCGCGGCGGAGCAGCGTGGGCAGCCCGTCGGCGTCGAGGTCCTTCGCGGTCTTGTGCGCCCGCTGCGCCCCGTCGCTCGAGGAGAACTTCGCGCCGTACCAGGGCGAGTCGTCCGGGCCGTAGCGGAACTCGCCGAGGTTGGCCGCGCTGACCATGGTCTCGGCGACACGGGAGCGCCCCTCGACCATGGACGCGACCGACGACTGCGACAGCCGTGCGGTCGTCGACGGCGGGACGGGCAGCAGCGAGAGCCGGGAGAGCTCGACGAGGCAGTCGAGCACGGAGACGCCGAACGACGGGTCCACGCGCGTCAGGGCACCGCGGTAGTCGATGAGCACCTTCCGGAGCCGGACGAGCGCGTCGTCGACCTCGCGGAGGTTCGGGCGCTTGGCCTTCTCGTTGCGGGCGATCGCGCGGACGACGTCGCGGCGGAGCGTGGACGGCGTGACCGCGACCCCGGGCAGGTGCACCTCGCCGAAGCGGGCCGCGATGCCACGGAGCGTCGCGCGGCGGGGACTCACCACGAGGACGCGCTTGTTCGCGGCGACCAGGCCGCCGAGCGCGTTCACGATCGTCTGCGTGCCACCCGTGCCGGGCAGGGTCTTCACCACGATCGAGTTGCCGGCCGTGATCTGCGCGATCACGTTCTCCTGCTCGTCGTCGGCGTCGAGGAGCAGCGTGTCGGTCTCGGGGCTGCGCTCGTCGGACGGCGTCTGCTCGACCGGACGGTAGGACTGCTCGACCTGCCACTTGGCGCTCGGGTTGCCGGCGAGGGCGTCGAGCACGGGGTGCGACAGGTCGCCGGTGTCCTCGACCATGCCGGTCGCGACCTCGGCGAAGGTCGACACCACGAGGCGTGCGTGCACCGAGAAGCCGGGGATGTGCGCGGTGAGGCCGCGGAGCCGGTCGATCACGGGGTTCGGGGTGAAGGAGCCGTCCTGCTGCGCGAGCGCGACGAACGACTGCGCGTCGAGGATCACGCCGTACTGCTCGTGCAGGGCATCGGCGAGGCCCGGGTTGAGCACGGGCTCGCCGAGCAGGCGCACCTCGAAGTCGCGGCCGTGGCGTCGGATCGCGAGCGGACGCAGCAGCACCGGTCCGCGGAAGTGCTCGTCGCCGTGCTTCCAGTCGGCCATGCCGATGCCGAGCTTCACCGCGTCGATGCCGCGCACCGTCGCGAGCTCGGTGCCCTTGGCCTCGACGTGCGCCGCGGCGATGCGGGCAGCACGGAGCGCAACGTCGTCACGGATGAGGCTCGACAGCAGCGTCGTCTTGCCGGTGATGAACTGCGCGAGGCCGCCCGGGTGGGTCGTGGAGAGCTCGATGCGGGCACGCGGGTGGTCGGAGAACCGCGTGAGCGGGCTCGTGCCGCCGACGCCCGTGAGCTGCTTCCGCCACGCGTCCCACGCGGGCTCCGCCGCGTTGCCGGCCTGGAGGCGCGGATCGCCCAGGCTGATCGCCTGCGGACTCGTCAGCTGCTGCTCCGGCCGCAGGGTGCGGTCCGTCTCGTCGGCCGGGTCCGGACCACGGTCGGCTCCGCTGGACGGGCGCTGCCCGACCGGGGCCTGCGCCGCGGTCGTGCCCGTCTCGTGGTCCTGCTGTCCGTTCCGGGGGCGCGCGTCGGCACCCTCGACGGGGACGTCGTCGTTCACGTCGTCCTCACCGTCGGTCACCCTGTCCGCTCGCCACACATCGGACACTGTAGGCGGAACCGGACCCGTGCTCCTGCAATGAACCGGAGGTTTCCGGATTCGTCGCCCGTGACACGCGGCCTGGAGGTCACGGTGTGGTACCAACGTGGACATGGCCATCGACGACCGAACCGCTCCGCCCGCCCCGATCCCGTCCCGTCGACGGGCGGTCGCGCCGGACATTTCACGGTCGTGGCTCCTCGTGTCCGGCAACCACGCCGACCGGTTCGACCGGGCGCAGCGATCCCGCGCCGACCAGATCATCCTCGACATCGAGGACGCCGTCGACCCCGCCGCGAAGCCCGCCGCCCGCTCGACCGTGGCCGCCTGGCTGGCCGGGGGCGGCGAGGCCTGGGTCCGGATCAACGACGTCACCACCGACTTCTGGGCCGACGACGTCGAGGAGCTCCGGGGCCTGCCCGGGCTGCAGGGCGTCATGCTCGCGAAGACCGAGTCCCCGGCGCAGGTGACCGACACGTGGCACCGGCTCGGCGGCCAGATCCCGGTGATCGCACTCGTCGAGTCGGCGCTCGGCATCGAGGAGGCGACGTCCATCGCGCGCGCCCAGGGTGCGTTCCGCCTGGCGTTCGGGTCGGGCGACTACCGGCGCGACACCGGGACCAGCGCCGACACGCTCGCGATGGCGTACCCGCGGTCGCGGCTCGTCGTGGCCTCGCGGGTCGGCGGGCTGCCGGGGCCGATCGACGGCCCCACGGTGGGCTCGGCGCACGCCATCCTCCGCGAGCAGTCGCAGATCGCGGTGTCGCTCGGGCTCACCGGCAAGCTCTGCCTCGACACCGAGCAGCTCCCCGTCATCAACGAGGTGATCTCGCCGACACCGACCGACGTCGCGTGGGCCCAGGACTTCCTCGACGACTTCGAGGCCCGCGGCCGCGTCATCCGCGACGGGTCGGACCTGCCGCGCCTCGGCCGGGCGCAGAAGATCCAGAAGCTCGCCCAGGCGTTCGGCGTGGAGGCACGGTAGGACTGGTGCCATGACCTGGTCGAACGTGCCCGGCGGGCAGCCCTCCCCCTCTTCCGGTGACGAGCAGCGTGCCGCGGCGTGGGAGCGCGGCGGTACGACGCTGTTCCCGGCCGGACGGGTCGCGGACCGCGTGTCGACGATCCTGCTCCTCGCGTTCGGCGCGGTGATGACCGTCGTCACGGCGGTCGTCGGCATCATCGCGGTGATCTCCGCCACCGCGACCTGCGACGCTGCCGCGGGCTGCTCCCCCGGCGGGTACATCGGCGGTACCGCGATCGCGGTCGGCGGGGCGTTCGTCATCGGCGTCGTGACCGTCGTCCTCGCGATCGGGGCGTGGCTGCGCCGCCGGACCTCGTGGTGGATCGCGGCCGTGGGCTTCGTCCTCGCGGTGGCGTGCATCACGTGGGGCGGCGTCGTCTTCGCGCAGGCGGCCGACCGCGGAACGACGTCGTCGTCGGTCGGCACCGCCTGACGGTCCCCCCGGTCCGTCGCGGACGCACCGCCGCCGATCGGCACCGTCCGACGGGCTGAGCGCTGCGTCCTGGACGCGCCCCGAGCCTCCAGGCCGTCGCCCGCGGGACGGGCGTACCGTCCCCACCATGGTGACCACACGGCGGACCACGGTGGCGGTGGTGGGAGGCGGCCCGGCCGGCGTCGTCCTCGGCCTGCTGCTGGCGCGCGCGGGCATCGCCGTCGAGGTCGTCGAACGACACGACGACTTCAACCGCGACTTCCGCGGCGACACCGTGCACGCCTCGACCATCCGGCTCCTCGACGAGCTCGGCCTCGGCGACGCCTTCCGGGCACTCCCGCAGACGCGTCTCGACGACTTCTCCCTGCCGATGCCCGACGGCTCCCGGCTGCTGCTCGGCGACTTCTCGCGCCTCGCGCCGCCGTACGACCACGTCGCCATGGTGCCGCAGTGGGACCTCCTCGACCTGCTCGTCACCGCTGCCCGCACGGAGCCGACCTTCACGATCACGATGGGGACGGCCGCGACCGGGGTGATCGTGGAGAACGGGGTGGTCACGGGCGTGCACCTCGCCCCGCGCAGCGGCCTCGGCGAGCGCACCGAGCTGCGAGCGGACGTGGTGGTGGCGTGCGACGGCCGCGGCTCGACGGTCCGGGAGGCCGCAGGGTTCCGACCGGTGTCGTCGTCCGTGCCGTTCGACACGTGGTGGTTCCGACTCCCGCGGCTCGACGGCGACACCGCGACCGCCCTGGTGCCGGCGTTCTCGGACGGGGACGTCCTGCTCTCGTTCCCGCGGCCCGGGTACCACCAGGTCGCGTACTTCGCCGCGAAGGGGTCGGACGCGCGGCTGCGGGCCGAGGGCGTCGAGGCGTTCCGCGCCCGGGTCGCTCGCCTGCGGCCGGACTTCGCGGACCGGGTCGGGGCGATCGGTTCGATGGACGAGGTGCACGTGCTCGACGTCCGGATGGACCGGCTCCGGCGCTGGTGGCGGTCGGGCCTGCTCTGCATCGGCGACGCGGCGCACGCGATGTCCCCGGCGGGCGGGGTCGGCATCAACCTCGCCGTGCAGGACGCCGTGGCCACGGCGACCGTGCTGGCTCCGGCGCTCCTGGTGGGTCGTTCCGGAGCGGGCCTCGACCGGGAGCTCGCGCGGGTGCAGCGGCGTCGGACTCCGCCGATGCTCGTCGTCCAGGCGGCACAGTCGGTGCTGCACCGGGTGGTGTTCGAGCGGGCGTTCGCCGGTCGTCTCGCGGACGGTCCGCCGCTCCTGCCCGTGCTCCTCGCGCGGTACGTGCCGCCGGTGCGCGGGCTCTACGCACGCGGGGTGGCGTTCGGGCCGCTGCCGGAGCACGCGCCGGCGTGGGCGCGGCGGTGACCGCCGGGCGGGTGCCCTGACCCGCTGCAGAACGACGGCGCCGTCGTCGTACGACACCGGACGGG
>NZ_JBPUGH010000079.1:0-14680 GCF_051548005.1 Curtobacterium flaccumfaciens
CCGTCACCCTTCCGGACGCTCGCGAAGTCGGTGTCGTCGTGCGCTCCGACGGCCTCGTCGATGGCGTCGACGGCTTCCTTCGCCGCGACGGGGCACGTGGTGCGGGCCGGGTCGTCGCTCGCCGGTCCCTTGCCGACGGGGTTGCCGTTCTGTGCACCGGCGTCGGAGCACCCGACGAGGAGCACTGCAACGGTGGCGGCGGTCATCGCAGCGGCGGCGGTCCTGCTTCTGATCGACATGCCCCCGACGGTGCGCCGGAACGGCTCCGGGCGCCGCCAGGACCGTCCGGAGAGCGCGGTCGGGACCGTCCGGAGCGCGTCGTCCGGGCAGTCCGGCCCCGCTCGCACCGGTCACCCCGCGCGTCGGCTTCGGGTGCCGACGCGTGGGGTGGTGTCGGCGACGTCGGCGACGGGTGGAGCGTGCGGCTGGGTGGGCCGCGGGTGTTCGGTGTTCTCGTGGTGGTGCGCTCGATCGGCGGACGGGTCATCCGCCGGCGCTCCTCCGGGAGGCACGTGGCCGCCCGTCGGGGCACTCCGGCCGGTGGGTGGCCGGCAGGGCGAGCACCTCGGCGGCGGGTGACCGCCGGGGTACCTCAGAGCCTACGGAGCAGGACCGCGCTCCGGGTGGCGCAGACGTGAACGAGCGTCGGATCTGATCGGCTTTGCGTGTTGCCGCGGTACGGTTCCGCGGCGGCGCGGGCCGGTTGCGTGATGCCGCAACCGGGCACCGGTGCGCAGAACGGATGGCGTGCCGAACGGATGGCCAGCCCCCGGGCGGCACGCGCAGCGACGCCCTCGGTCAGCGGGGCGGGTGGAGCCACTCGGCCGCGGTCGCGCGCACCGCCTCCGTCACCCGTTCGAGCAGCGGCGACGCCAGGTTCCACCGCTGCCACCACAGGGCGACGTCCGCGTGCCGCCCGGGGACGAGTTCGACGAGCGCACCGCTGGCCAAGGGCGCCGTGCACTGCGCCTCGGGGAGGAGTCCCCACCCGAACCCGAGGCCGACCGCCCGGGCGAAGTCAGCCGACGTCGGGACGAAGTGTCGCGGGCCGTGGGGCGCGTGCCCGAGCACCGTACGGAGGTACCCCTGCTGCAGATCGTCGTCGCGGTCGTAGTCGACGAGGGGCACCGCGTCGAGACGGTCGAGGACGCGCCGTTCGGACGCGGTACCCGGGTCGAGGTCGCCGAGGTACCGCTCGACGAACGCGGGTGCGGCGACAGCGCGGTACCGGTCGATGCCGAGTGGGATCGACGAACACCCCTGGACGGGATCGGCCTCGGCGGTCACCGCAGCCATGACGGTCCCCGCGCGCAGGAGTTCCGCCGTCCGGTCCTGGTCCTCGCGGTGCAGGTCGAACACCACCTCGCTGTCGGCGCGGACCCGTGCAAGCGCGTCGAGGAACCACGTGCCGAGGGAGTCGGCGTTGACGGCGAGCGGGATCGACGGGACG
The DNA here is from genome assembly GCF_051548005.1 of Curtobacterium flaccumfaciens. Lineage (GTDB taxonomy): Bacteria > Actinomycetota > Actinomycetes > Actinomycetales > Microbacteriaceae > Curtobacterium. Next base: position 1,451 of record NZ_JBPUGH010000079.1, read on the forward strand.
GAGCCCGTGTCCCCGTCGAGGGCGCGCGCGGTCTCCTCGTCGAGCAGTCTCGCCTGGCGTGCGTGCCGGAGGACGACCTCGCCGGCGGGGGTCGGGACTGCCGGGACGGTCCGGCGGACGAGGACCCGGCCCGCCTGCTGCTCCATCGCCTTCAGGCGCTGCGACACCGCCGACGGCGTGATCGACAAGACCCGAGCCGCGGCGTCGAGAGTCCCGTTGTCGACGACCGCCAGCAGGGTCTCGAGGTGCTCGCGCCGGAACCGGGTCATGTAGCTGAGCTTACGGTGCTACAGGAACGTGAACTGGGCTTCACAGCCGAACGGTCCTACCGTCGGAGACGTGCTCCTCCCCCTGCTCGCCGGCCTCGGCACCGGACTCGCGCTCATCGTGGCGATCGGTGTGCAGAACACGTACCTGCTCCGGCTCGCGGTGTCCGCAGGCCTCCGGGTGGTGACCGCCGCCGTCGTCGTGTGCGCCCTGTCCGACGCCGTCCTCATCGTGGCCGGGGTGCTCGGCGTCGGCGCGGTCGTGGAGCGGTTCCCGATCGCGCTCGTCGTCGTGCGGTTCGTCGGGGCTGCGTTCCTCGTGACCTACGGCGTGCTGGCGGCGCGGCGGGCCCTCCGCCCGTCGGGTAAAGCCCTGCGTCTCGACGACGCCGCGGCAGACGACGGCGTCGCGGTGCCGTCTCGGGACGCCTCCGACGGCATCGAGCCTTCCGGAGCGTCGGCGAACGGCGCGACCGCGCCCTCCCACGAACATCGCGCCCCGGCGGAGCGGGGCGCGATGTCCGCGCCGGGGCGCGACAGGGCCGAGCCCGCGCAGGAGCGCGACGCCGTGGCGGCGGCGGAGTCCGTGGCGGCCCCGGAGTCCACGGGGACCACGGGCGCCGTGACGGCGACCACCGGCCCGACGCGGGCTGCGCGGAGGACGCGCACCGCGCCTCCAGGCCGGGTGCCGACGGTACGCGCGGCGGTGGTGACCATGCTCGTCTTCACGTGGGCGAACCCGCACGTGTACCTGGACACCCTGGTGTTCCTCGGGTCCGTGGCGAACCAGCAGGGACCCGTCGAGCGTTGGCCGTGGACCGTCGGGGCGGTCCTCGCGAGCTGCGTGTGGTTCGCCGCGGTCGGGTTCGGCGGGCGGCTGCTCCGGCCGTTGTTCGCGAAGCCGCTCACCTGGCGGGTGTTCGACGGCCTCGTGGCCGTCGTGATGCTCGGCTTCGGGGTCGCGCTCGTCGTCGGCGCGTAGCGCGAGTCGCACCACGCTCCACGCACCACGCACCGCGGAACGGACACAGCACCGCGCAGATGCGCGGTGCTGTGTCCGGAACCTGGTTCCGCGGGAGGACGTGCGCCCTACTGCAGGCGCTGCCCGACCCGGCTGTGCCGGCGGCTGTAGCCGAAGTAGATCGCGAAGCCGATCGCCAGCCAGATGACGAAGCGCAGCCAGGTCTCGACCTCGAGGTTGAGCATCAGCCAGAAGCAGAGCACCGCGGACAGGATCGGCAGCACCGGCGACCACGGCACCCGGAAGGCACGGGGAGCATCCGGACGCGAACGACGCAGCACGACGATGCCGATCGACACGAGCACGAACGCCGACAGCGTGCCGATGTTGATCATGCCCTCGAGCTTCTCGACGGGGAAGAACCCGGCGAGCACCGCGACGACGACACCGGCGACGACCTGGACGCGGACCGGCGTCTGCGTCCTCGGGTTCGTCTGCGAGAACCAGCGCGGGAGCAGCCCGTCGCGGCTCATCGAGAAGACGATGCGGGACAGGCCGAGGAGGAGCACCATGACGACCGTGGTCAGGCCGACGAGCGAGCCGATCGCGATGATCCCGGCGGCCCAGGGCAGGCCGACGATCGAGAAGGCCGAGGCGAGCGACGGCGAGTCCTCCTGCGCGAGCCGCTGGTAGGACACCATGCCCGTGATGACGACGGACACGGCGACGTACAGGACGGTCACGATGCCGAGCCCGAGGAAGATGCCGCGGGGCAGGGTCTTCTGCGGGTTCTCGGTCTCCTCGGCGCTCGTGGCGACGACGTCGAAGCCGATGAACGCGAAGAACACCAGGGACGCCGCGGCGAGCAGGCCGAAGACGCCGTACTGCGCCGGGGCCGAACCGGTCGCCCAGGACACGAGGGACTGCGTCCAGAAGCTGCCGTCGGCATCCTTCGACGGCGCGGCCGGCGGCACGAACGGCGTGAAGTTCGCGGCCTTGACGAAGAACGCCCCGGCGACGATGACGAACACGACGATGGCGACCTTGACGATCGTGATGACCGCGGAGACGCGCGACGACAGCCGGGTGCCGAAGGCCAGGAGCACGGTGAACACGGCGACGATGAGGACCGGGCCCCACGCGAACCCGATCGGGCCGAGGGCGATCGAGTCGGGCAGCTTGACCCCGAAGACGTCGAACGCGGTGCTGAGGTAGATGCCCCAGTACTTCGCGATCACGGCACTCGCCGTCAGCGTCTCGAGGATGAGGTCCCACCCGACGATCCAGGCGAGCAGCTCGCCCATGGTCGCGTAGGTGAACGTGTACGCGGATCCCGCGACGGGGATCGTGGAGGCGAACTCGGCGTAGCACATGATCGCCAGGCCACAGGTGACGGCGGCGAGGATGAACGACACGATGACGCTCGGCCCGGCGAAGTTCGCGGCGGCGTTCGCACCGACGGAGAAGATGCCGGCGCCGACCGCGACCGCGATCCCCATCGCGGCGATGTCGAACGTCTTGAGGGAGCGCTTCAGCGAGCGTCCCTGCTCTTCGGAGTCGGCGAGGGAGGCCTCGATCGACTTGACACGGAGCGGTGTTGCCATGGGGTGGTTCCCGTCATCGGCTGGGCGGCGGACCCCGTGAGGGTACTGGTGTACCACCCCGCCACGCAAAGCGTCCGCGCGGACGGTCCTTCCACCCCGGAACGGCCGGGAGGCGCGGCTCGCCTCCGGTGCGCCGCCGACGCCCGGCGGTCGACCCGCGTCAGGCCGCGCGGGTCCAGTCGCGCAGGAAGCGTGCGCCGGCCTCGTCGTGGATGACGCCCTCGGCAGCGGTGAGCACCGGGTACGGCGTCGCCGGGACCCCGTCGGACGGTCGGACGTCCACGTGCGCGACGTCGTGGCCGTTGGCGTGCAGCCAGTCCGCCATCGCGTAGTCGCTCCGGGAGTCGCCCATCGTCCGCCAGGCCACCGGCAGCTCGCCGTCGGCCGCGAGCAGCTCGAGCGACCGCTCGGCCCCGAGGTCCTTGCCGCTCCGGTCCGACTCGACGTCGGTCGAGATGATCGTCGGGTCGACCCGCCAGTCGACACTGCCGTCGTCGGCCGGTCGGACGTCGTCGAGCCGGCGGACGCCGAGCCCCCGACGGACGAGCGCCGCCATCGCCTTCGCGTCGAACTCGGCCTGGCGCGCGAGGTACGTGGCGTTCGGCACCTCCACGCGCTGCTCGATGGAGACCATCGCACGCTTCGTCTCGTCGAAGAACACCAGATCGGCGTACTCGGACCGGACCAGCTCGCGCATCTCGTCCGCGTAGTCACGGGGCAGCGCGAGGTCGTCGGCGACCGTGAGCTCGCCCATGCCGCCCTCGTACTGCGGGCCGATCGAGCACCAGACGGCGCCCTTCTCGCACACGGCGTGCACGCGGGTGCCCTCGGCGAGGCCACCGGCGAGCAGCGGCGCCACGACCTCGGCGCGGATGAAGGCGTCGCTCCGGCCGGTGTTGAAGACGATCGGGATGCCCTCGGCAGCGAGGGCGACGAGGTCCTCGACGATGCTCGGGATCGCGATCGTCCGGGTCACCGGGCTCGCGATCGGGCCGTCGACGTCGAGCAGGAGGCCGAGACGGGGTGCAGTCACGCTTCCATCCTCGCAGGAGTACTGCCCCGCAGAGGACGGGGCGCGATCACGGCTCCGTCGTCGTCGGCTGCGCGGCCCCCACGAACCGGTCGACCGTCCGCCGGACCACCGCGGGCTCGGGCCGGTGCCACTGCCCGGCGAGCTGCACGTGCGTGGCCCCCGGGATCGCGTCGGCGAGCACCCGCGCTGCCTGCCCCATGAAGTCCGGGCCGCTGTCCCCGGAGGCGACGAGCACCGGCACGCCGACCGCGGCCGCGACCCGTTCGGGGATGACGAGCCCGTTGAGCACCCGGACGTCCCGTGGCAGCACGTGCGCGTCCCCGAGCAGGGCCGACCAGACCGCGGGCCGGAGTCGGAGCAGGGCGACCTGACCCATCGGGACGCCGAGGACGTGGGCGAGGAACGCCCGGACCGTCTGGGACCGCCGACCCACCGCGACGTGCTCGTCGAGCAGATCGGCGAACACGACGTCGTCCACGTGGTGTTCGACGCTCGCCCGGAACGGCGGTTCGAAGAGCACCGCACGGGTGATCGGGACGCCGGCCGCGAGCCCGTGCAGCAGCACCCCGGCACCGACGCAGGCACCGAACGCCGCGACGGGGCCGGGGACCGACTCCACGACGGCGAGCAGGTCCTCGACCTCGCGCTCGATCGCCCACGGTCCGGTGTCCCCGGACGCGCCCCGACCCCGCCGGTCGTACGTGACGACGCGGTACCGGTCGGCGAGGGCGGCGACGAGCCGATCGAGGTAGGGCGTGCCCCGGTGGTCGAAGGCACCCCCGACCAGGAGGAGCGAGGGGCCGTCGCCGGTCTCGGTCACCGCGAGCACGGTGCCGTCGGCGGACACCACGGTCCGGTCGACGGAGGGGGACGGCGGGACGGGTGGGTGCATGTGGTCCTCGAGGGTCGTGCGACGGCGGTTCGCCGGGTCCTCGGGACGGACCGTGCGTGAGGTCTTCTCGAGCATGGCAGCACTCCGGGCACGCGCCAACACCCGCAACCAGGGGGAGGACGGTGCGGTGCAGCCCTCAGACGAGCGCCGTGGTGCCGACCGACTCCCGTTCGAGCAGCGACCGCTTGACGTCGAGCCCCCACGCGAAGCCGCCGAGCGTGCCGTCGCTCCGGAGCACCCGGTGGCACGGCACGAAGAGCGCCGGGGCGTTCCGCGCGCACACGCTCGCTGCCGCCCGCACCGCGTCCGGCCGCCCCATCGCGGCAGCGAACTCGCGGTAGGTCAACACCGCGCCGGCCGGGATGAGCCGCAGCTGCCGCCACCCCTCGGTGAACAGCTCGGTGCCGGCCTGCCGGACGGGCACCTGCATCGCGTGCTCGACCTCGCCAACGTAGAACGCGTCGACGGCCTCGGCGGAGGCGACCCGTCCGTCGACCACCCGATCGGGGCGGTGTCGTTCGGCCAGTCGGCCGAGGATCCGCTCGAAGGAGTCGGTCCAGCCCGAGGCGAGGACCCGCCCCTCGGGGTCCTCGAGCACGGTGAAGGGGCCGTCGGGGGTGTCCAGCGTCTGGATGGTCGCGTCGGTCATCGTTCGTCCTTCCGGGCGGCAGCAGCCGCGGTCGTCATGTGGCTGACGCCGGCCGTCGCCATCGCGCGGTCGACGATCGGTCGCCAGCAGTGCATCGTCAGGTAGCTCCGCCACGGCGCCACCTGCTCCGACCGTAGGGAGAGCTCGCGCACGGCACCGGGCAGCCCGAGTTCCTGTGCACCGTTCCGCACCGCGAGGTCGCTGTGGAGGAACAGGTCGGGGTGGTGTCGCACACGGAGCGCCACGTAGTCCGCGGTCCACGGTCCGATCCCCTTCACGGCGAGGAGTCCGGCGCGGAGCTCCTGCACCGACTGTCCGGGATCGACGACGAGGGACCCGTCGGCGAGCGCGGCGGCGACGCGGAGGATCGTCTGGACGCGGGCAGCCGGTCCGCGGAGCACCGTCGCTCCCTGGTCCGCGATCACGTCGACCGTGGGGAAGAGCCGTCCGCCCGGGAGCACCGACTCCGGCGTCACCGCCCCGAGCGCCCCGACGAGCCGCGTCTGCGCGGTCCGGGCGGCGGCCACCGAGACCTGCTGCCCGATGAGCGTGCGCACGACCACCTCGTGCGGGTCCACTGCACCGGGCAGGCGGATGCCCGGGACGCGGCCCACGGCGGTCGCGAGCTCGGGGAGGGTCGCGAGGACGGAGTCGACAGCGATCGGATCCGCGTCGAGGTCGAAGAGTGCGCGGACGCGCGCGACCAGCACGGGGAGGTCCGACAGGTCCTCGACCCGCACCTGCAGGTCGATGCCGACCGCTCGCCCGGCGGCGGCCGTCGCGCGGAACCAGCCAGTGCCTCCCGGCAGGGACACCAGCCGTCCGTAGGACGAGACCCGACCGTCGGGGCCGACGTCCACCTGCTCCGTACCCGGCAGCGCGTGCAGTGCGTGCCACTCGAGGAGACCCTGCGCGTCGAACGGCGCGCGGGCCGGCAGGTGGACGTGGAGCGCGCCGTCGGCCACCGGTCGGAGGGTGCGCCGGGCGCGGAGCTCGGAAGGCGTGACGGCGAAGACCTCGCGCACGGTGTCGTTGAACTGGCGGACGCTCGCGAAGCCGGCGGCGAAGGCGACGTCCGCGATCGGCAGGTCCGACGAGGTGAGGAGCGTGCGCGCGGTCTGTGCGCGGTGGGCGCGGCTCAGCGCCTTCGGTCCGGCGCCGAGCTCGGCGGTCATGATCCGGCCCAGCTGCCGCTCGGAGTAGCCGACGCGGGCAGCGAGTCCGGGGACGCCCTCACGCTCGACCACGCCGTCGAGGACGAGGCGCACCGCGCGGCCGGCGACGTCCTCGCGGAGGTCCCACTCGGGGCTCCCCGGCGTCGCCTCGGGCAGGCAGCGCTTGCAGGCACGGAAGCCGGCGAGGTGTGCGGCGGCGCTCGTCCGGTAGAACGTGATGCCGGACTCGCTGGGTGCGCGCGCCGGGCACGAGGGCCGGCAGTAGATGCCGGTGGAGTGGACGGCGGTGACGAACTGGCCGTCGAACCGCGCGTCGCGCGAGGCGACGGCGCGGTACCGCTCGGCGTGGAGCGCGGCGGCTGCGGTCGTGGACATGCGTCCAGCGTCGCACGGCTCACCGACATCGACTGGCGGGAATCGGACACGGCAGCGACGGCCGGGAGGCACGGCTAGCGTTGGCCGCATGACCTCCGCGGACGACCCGGTCGCGCCCGACGGGCTGCCCTGCCGGACCGACGTCGTGGTCGCGCTGCTGCTCGCGTCGCCACGGCACCGGTACGAGGGGCGTCCGGCCGACGGGGCGCTGCCGGCCGACCCGTCGATGCCCGAGCTCCGGGACCACGTCGAGCTGCGGGCCGGGCTCGGCGTCGTGGGCGACCGCTACTTCGCCGCCCGGGCGCACGTGCACGCGAGCGTCACGGTGGTCGGGCTCGAGGGCCTCGAGGACGTGGCGCGCTCCCTCGGGGCGGTCGTCGACCCGGCGGCGACCCGGCGGAACGTGTACCTGCGCGGTGCCGACGTCGAGGCGCTGCGGGGCCAGCCGTTCGCACTCGACTCCGGGTCCGGCGTGGTGCGGTTCCGCGGGTACCGGCCGGCGAACCCATGCGCGTGGATGGACCACGAGGTGGCGCCGGGGGCGTTCCGGGCGATGCGGGGACGGGCGGGGATCCGGTGCGACCCGGAGTCCGACGGAGTGCTCACCCTCGGACCCGCGACGCTGTGGACCGCGGTGCCCGTCCCGCTGACCTGAGCGCGTCACGTCCCGTCCCGCTGTCCTGAGCGGTCACGTCCAGTCCCGTTGTCCTGGGCGATCACCGTCCCACGCCGAGACTCGGCACCGCGGACTGTTCCGCGCTGCCGGAGGCCGCGCGGTGTCCGCCGAGCCGAGTCTCGGGCCAGCGGTGTCAGGCCGTGAGCGCGTGCTCGATCGCGTCGACGAACGCGGGCAGGTCGTCGGGGTTCCGGGAGGTGATGAGGCCGCCGTCGACCTGGACCTCCTGGTCGACCCACTCGCCACCGGCGTTCCGGACATCGGTCTGCAGCGACGGGAAGGACGTGATCGTCTTGCCGGAGACGACCCCGGCCTCGATGAGGGTCCACGGGCCGTGGCAGATCGCTGCGACGGGCTTGCCGGCCTCGGCGAAGGCCTGCACGAGCGCGACCGCGTCGGAGTCCTGGCGGATGGTGTCCGCGTTGATCGTGCCGCCGGGGACCACGAGCGCGTCGTAGTCGCCCGCGCCGCTGACACTGCCGATGGTGGTGTCGGAGGGCACCGACTTGCCCGGGTCCTTGTCGCCGACGAGGGTCTCGATCGAGCCGGATTCCTGCGCCGCCACGGTCACGTCCGCGCCGCGTTCACGGAGCTGGTCGGTGGGGACGACGATCTCGTCCTGCTCCACGCCGTAGTTCGTCGCGATGACGAGGATCTTCTTGCCGTCGAGGGCTGCCATGGTCACTCCTTCCGCGGCCCGGTGGTTCCGGCCGCCAGACTCCACGGTCGTCGGGCGACCCTGGGCGTGCTCGCAGTCGGCAGGTCCTCCCCAGCTCCGAGCGGGTCTGCTCAGCCGCGGATGCGGAAACCGGACCCTTCGGGCTCGACGGTCAGTCCGTCGTACCCCGCGATGCGCGGCAGACCGGCCGTGACGTCGGCCTCGAGGGTTCCCACCACGACGGTCGTCGCGCCGGAGGCGAGTGCGGCCTCGACCCCGGCGGGAGCGTCCTCGAACGCCAGGCACCGATCGGCGGGCACCCCGAGCAACTCGGCGCCGCGGAGGTAGCCCTCCGGGTGCGGCTTGCTGCGCTCGGCGTCCTCGGACGGCACGAGCGCGTCGGGCACGGGGACACCGGCGGCGATCATCCGCTTCACGGCGAGCTCCCGCGGCGCGCTCGTGACGAGGGCGACCGGGACGCCGAGGTCCTGCAGGCGGCGGACGAACGCGCCGGCGCCGGGGACCTCGATGATCCCGTGCACGTAGTCGATCTCGGCGGCGATCATCGTGTCGACGATCACCTGCTGCTCGTCGCGCGGGAGGTCGGGCAGGAAGCGCTGGATCGTGTCGATCGTCTGGCGGCCGTGCGAGAAGCCGAGGATCTCCACCGGGTCGAGGCCGTGCTCGTCGCCGAACCGGGTCCACGCCGCTTCGACGACGGCGGTCGAGTCGACGAGCGTCCCGTCCATGTCGAACAGGACCCCGGACACCACGACGTCGATCACACGTCCGACCCTAGCGGGCGCCCGCGCCACGAGACTCGGGCCGGGTACCGCGAGACTCGGGCCCGGCCCCACGAGACTCGGGCCCGGCGCCACGAGACTCGGGCAGGCGGACGAGTCTCGTGTCCGTGCGCACGAGACTTGTCCCCCAGCACGAGACTCGGCCCACGTCGGGCACCGACCCCAGCGAGCGCAGCGTCAGGCGCGCACGTACCGCGTCAGCAGCACCCCGCCGTCGCCGAGCAGCACGTGCGCGGGCCGCAGGCGCCGGAGTCCGGCAGACGACCCTGTGGCGATCCGCGGACCCTCCCCGCCCTCGAGTGTCGGATCGATCGTCAGGGTGAGTTCGTCGACCAGGTCCGCCGCGATGAGCGCCCCGAAGAACGACGGCCCTCCCTCGCAGTGGATCCGGTCCAGACCCCGGTCGGCCAGTGCCCGCACGACGGCGGCGACGTCCACGGAGTCGTCGCCGCACGCCACGACGTCCGCGACCTCGGCGAGCGCCCGCCCCCGGTCCGACGACGCGCCGGACGCAGAGGTCAGCACGACCGGACGGACCGGCGCCTCGGTGAACACCCGCGACGACGGATCGAGGCCCGCCGAGCCCGTGACGATCGCGAACACCGGGTGGTCGGGCAGGCCGTGCGCACGACGCCAGTCGACGTCGGCGTCGTGCAGGACCATCGGCCCGTACTCCTCGTCGCGGACGGTGCCGGCGGCGACGAGGACCACGTCGGCCGTGCGGCGGAGCAGGTCGAACACGCGGAGGTCGTCGTCGCCGCCGAGGTCCGCCGTCCGACCGCCCGCCGAGGCCGAGCCGTCGAGCGTCGTGACGAAGTTCACACGCAGCCAGGGGCCGTCGGGGACGCCGTCCGAGTAGCGCGCGAGCAGGTCGTCGTCGGAGCAGTCGGCGATGGACGGGGGCAGGGTGTTCACGTGTTGTGCCTCGCTTCCACGGGTTCGCGCCAGCCGAGGACCGCCTCGACCATGCGCATCGCGTCGACGCTCTCGACGACGTCGTGCATCCGGACGATCCGCGCGCCGAGCATCGCACTGACGGTGGCGGCGGCGAGCGAACCCGACAGCCGTTCTCCCCGGGGACGCCCGAGTGACTCCCCGACGAAGTCCTTGTTCGACACCGCGGCGAGCACCGGGTAGCCGAGCGCGACGACCTCCGGCAGGCGACGTGTCAGTTCGAGCGTGTGCACCGTGTTCTTGTTGAGGTCGTGTCCGGGGTCGACGATGATCCGCGACTCCGGGATGCCCGCCGCGAGCGCCCGGTCGACCCGCTCGCGCAGGAAGTCGACGACCGAGGCCGTCACGTCGTCGTACGTCGGCGGCGACGGCAGCTCCTGCCGTGGCGGAGCGATCGAGTGCGTGATGACGATCGTCGCGTCGGAGTCCGCGACCACCGCGGCCATCCGCGGGTCCGACAACCCGGTGGTGTCGTTGACCACGCTGGCGCCGGCGGCGATCGTGGCCTCGGCGACCTCGGGACGGAAGGTGTCGACCGAGATGACCACGTCGGACTCCTGCGCGAGCTGGGACACCACCGGCAGGACCCGGTCGAGCTCGTCGGCCGCGGAGAGCTCCGGCCCCGGTGCGAACTTCACGCCCCCGATGTCGACCCAGTCGGCGCCCTGGTCGGCGGCACGGACCGCGGCGGCCACGGCCTGGTCGAGTGCGAACGTCGCACCCCGGTCGTGGAACGAGTCGGGTGTGCGGTTCACGATCGCCATGACGGCGACGCGGTGGTCGAAGTCGAACGTCCGCCGACCGATGGTGCGGACGGGGTCGCGCAGGTCCGGCACCACCCAGCCGGGTCCGGTCGCGACGACCTGGAGGCTCGGACCGCGCTGCTCGGTCGTCATGCGTCCGCCCCGTGGTCGGCCCCGGCGGCGGAACCGCCCGCCGTCCCGATGCCGGCGCCGATGAGCGCGATCGCCTCGGCGCGGCCGGCCGGCGTGGCGAGGGTCCCGGTGGCGGCGACGGTCACCGTGGTCGAGCCGGTCTGGCGTTCGCCGCGACTGGTGACGCACTGGTGTTGGGCGTCCAGCACGACGAGCACGCCGGTGGCGTCGAGGCCCTCTGCGATCGTGGCTGCGACCTGCTCGCCGAGCCGCTCCTGGAGCTGCGGGCGGGAGGCCACGGCGTCGAGCACGCGCGACAGCGTGCCGAGGCCGATGAGCTGGTCGCCGGGCGCGTAGGCGAGGTGGGCAACGCCGATGAAGGGCAGCAGGTGGTGCTCGCACATCGAGCGGAACTTGACGTCGCGGACGATGACGAGCTGGCCGCGGTCGCCGTCCTCGGCGTGCACGACGCCGTCACGGGCGATCGCGACGGCGTCGGTCCCGATGCCGGAGAAGAACTCCGCGTAGGAGTCCGCGACGCGCGCCGGGGTGCGGGCGAGCTCGGGGCGGTCGGGGTCGTCGCCGACGGCGAGGAGGAGCTCGCGCACGGCGGCTTCGATGCGCGCGCGGTCCAGTCGTTCGTTCACGTCCTCATCCAACACCGTCGCTGGCCGCAGAACGCGAGCGGGCACCCGAGGTGACGTACCCCGTCGAGGCGAGCCGCGCCTCCAGGTCGACGCCCCCGGCGCGACGCGCCGCGCTCCCAGCGTTCTGTAAACTCGTCCGGTGAGCGCCCAGCAGACCGACACGCCGCCCCGGAACCGCTTCGCGTCCGGCCTCGACCGCTACTTCTCCATCACGAGCCGCGGGTCGACGATCCCCCGAGAGATCCGTGGTGGTCTCGTCTCCTTCGTGACGATGGCCTACATCGTCATCCTCAACCCGCTGATCCTCGGTGGGTTCAGTGCCGACCAGGCCGCCAAGGACGTCAACGGTGGTTGGCTCGAGAACGCCCAGGTCGCGGCGGCGACGGGCCTCGTCGCCGGACTCATGACCATCGCGATGGGCGTCATCGCCAACCTGCCGTTCGGCATCGCGGCGGGTCTCGGCATCAACTCGTTCCTGGCCGTCAGCGTCGTCAAGCAGGTGACCTGGGCCGAGGCGATGGGACTCGTCGTCATCAACGGCATCATCATCGTCATCCTCGCGCTGACGGGCATCCGGACGATGATCTTCACGGCCGTCCCGGCGCAGCTCAAGGCCGCGATCACGGTCGGCATCGGCCTGTTCATCGCGTTCATCGGGCTCGTCGACTCCGGCTTCGTGCGGTCGTCCATGATCGCCTCGCCGCCGCTGCAGCTCGGTGAGGACGGCTCCGTCGGGGCGCTCCCGACGATCGTGTTCCTCATCGGCCTGATCATCATCGGCACGCTCATGGCCCGCAGGGTCAAGGGCGCCCTGCTCATCGGCATCGTGGCGACGACGATCATCGCGATCATCCTGCAGGCGATCTTCCAGGTGCCGACCTCGGTCGACTCGAAGACCGGCTGGAACCTCAACGCCCCTGGACTCCCGTCCGCCCTGTTCGCCGTGCCCGACCTGTCGCTCGTCGGTCACTTCGACTTCGGCGCCTTCAGCCGCATCGGCCCGCTCGCCGCGTCGATGCTCGTGTTCACCCTCGTCTTCACGAACTTCTTCGACGCGATGGGCACCATGACCGGGCTCGCGAAGGCCGCCGGTGTCGCGCACCCCGACGGCACGTTCCCGCGGCTCAAGTCGGCGCTCGTCGTCGAGGGCGTCGGAGCGATCGCCGGCGGTGGTGCCTCGGTGTCGTCCAACACGGTGTTCATCGACTCGGCGTCCGGCATCGGCGAGGGCGCCCGGACGGGCATGGCCTCGGTCGTGACCGGCGTGCTGTTCCTGGCGTCGATGTTCCTCACGCCGCTGACGCAGGTCGTCCCGCTCGAGGTCGCCGCCGCCGGACTCGTCGTCGTCGGTGCGCTCATGGTCGCGCAGGTCGCGGACATCTCGTGGACGGACTTCGGGTCGGCACTGCCGGCGTTCCTGACGATCGTCGTGATGCCGCTGACCTACTCGATCGCGAACGGCATCGGCGCGGGCTTCATCAGCTGGGTGCTCATCAAGCTGCTGTCCGGCCGCGGCCGCGAGGTCTCGTGGCTGCTGTACGTCGTCGCGTTCGGCTTCCTGCTGTACTTCGCGCGCGGGCCACTGGAGGCGCTGCTCGGCGTCGGCTGACGCGGGCGCACCCCTTCCGCGAGGGCGACGGTCCTCGGTGACCTGGTCACCGA
>NZ_JBPUGH010000080.1:0-14539 GCF_051548005.1 Curtobacterium flaccumfaciens
GTGCGCGCACCACCTGCGCCGCAGGCGGGCGACGGCACGCCGTGCGGCGCACCACCCGCCAGGTCAGTTGCGCTGCGCCGCCGCCAGGAGGTCCGGTCCGTGCCGGTCGAACGCTCGGCCGCCGATCGCGACACCGGCGACGAGCACGACCACGCCGACGACCGCACCGACGACCAGCGTCGTCGTCGCCCAGGGGTCCGCACCGTCACGGAAGGTCAGGACTGCCAGCCACACGGCCGGGATCGAGGACACCACGATCCCGATCACCATCACCGATTGCGCGACCGTCGCGGTGACGCCGGCGGCCTGCGGCTGTTGGAAGGGGTGGTCACCCGGCCGCACGGTCGGGTACGGCAGCAGGACGGAGACGATGCTCGACAGGCCGAGGCCCGCGAGGAGCGCGGATGCACCGATGCCGATGAGCACCGGGAACGCCACCCAGTCGCCGAAGAGCCGTGCGGAGACCGCGGCACCCGCGACGAGCGCCGGGACCCCGACGACCAGGACGGGGACGACCCGACCGAGGCGGTCGCTCCACCCCGGTGCGCCGGAGGCGACGTGCAGCCAGACCGCGGTGTTGTCGTACGACACGTCGTTGTGCGGCAGGAACCCGGCGATGAGTGCCATGAGCGGGAGCGGCACGAGCGCCGTCCAGTGCCACGGGACACCGGCGACCCCGAGCGGGATGACGACGATCGGCACGAAGACGAGGACGAGGTAGGAGGTGCGGTACCGGGGGTCCCGACCCCAGTACGTCAGCGCCCGGGCGGCGACCGCGGCCACCGGCGCGGAGCCGAGCCGGTCGAACCAGCCGAGGCCGCGGTACCGCCGGCTGCGGGTCCGGGACTCGACGGTCTCGAGTGCGTGACCGACCTGCGCCCACCAGGCCCACGCGAGCAGGGCGACCGTGACGACGGCGACGAGCAGCTTGAGGACGCCCGAGCCGACGGCACCCACCGCGACGTCCGCCGGGACGGCCCACGCGGCACCCCACGGGGTCCAGCCGGCGATGTTCGCGACCCGCTGCGTCTCCGCGCCGGCGGGGTCGATCCACCCGCTGTCGACCAGGAGCGAGACCGTGGGGACGGCCAGGACCGCGATGACCAGGGCGACCAGCCAGCCGGCGTCGCGGGTCCGGTGCTGTCCGATCAGGCGCGAACCCGCCGTGGACGCGACCCGGACGAGGAGTGCGCAGGTCGCGATCGCGAGCAGACCGCCGACGACCCCGAGCACCGCCGTTCCGCCGCCGCGCATCCACGTGACGGACTGGCCCACGGCGACGATGGCCACCGCGACCACCGGCACGCCGACGAGGCCAGCGACGAACAACCCGACCGTGAGGTCCTTCCGACCGATCCCGAACACGGCGAAGCGGCGCGGGTCGAACTGGTCGCCGTGCCCGGCGACGAGCGGGACGACGGTGAAGCCGAACGTGACGAGGGTCCCCACCGGGACCACGACGGCACGCGCCGACTCCGGGTCGACCGTCCGCAGACCGGCGGCCACGACGGCGATCGCCACCGCGGCGAGGAGCCCGACGAGGCTCCCGAGGACGACCAGGACCGAGCGACGTGCACTCCCCCGGACGCCGCCCGCGAGCAGGTCGGCCCTCAGCCGGAGAAGCTGTGCAACCATTCCATGCTCTCTGCCACGACGCGGCCACCCGCGAGTTCGACGAACTTGTCCTCGAGGCTCTTGCGCCCGCGGACCTGGGCCATCGTCCCGGAGGCGAGGACCTTGCCGCCGACGATGATCGCGACCGAGTCGCACGTGCGCTGGACGAGTTCCATCGAGTGGCTGGAGAGCACGACCGTGCCGCCACCAGCCGTGTAGCGACGGAGGATCTCGGTGATGGTCGCGGCGCTCACCGGGTCGACGGACTCGAACGGTTCGTCGAGCACGAGGACCCGGGGCGAGTGGATGAGCGTGGCGGCGAGCGCGATCTTCTTCGCCATGCCGACCGAGTAGTCCGCGACCTGGCGGCCGAGCGCCTCCCCGAGCCCGAACGCCTCGGCGAGGTCTGCGCTGCGGTCGCGTGCCGTGGCGCCGTCGAGCCCCCGGAGCGTGGCGGAGTAGTAGAGCAGCTGCGCGCCGGTGAGCCGGTCGAACAGCCGGAGCCGGTCGGGCAGGACCCCGAGGCTGCGCTTCGCAGCGGTCGGGTCGGCCCAGACGTCGTGGTCGAGGACGGTCACGGTGCCGGCGTCCGGACGGAGCAGGCCGGTGACCATCGAGAGCGTCGTGGTCTTGCCGGCGCCGTTCGGACCGACGACGCCGAAGATCGAGCCCTGGCGGATCTCGAGGTCCACCTCGTCCACGGCGAGGGTCTGCCCGTAGCGCTTCACGAGCCCCTCGGCGCGGAGGACCACGGGCTGCTTCGGTGCGGCGGCCGCGGGGCGCTTCACGCTGGCCCGTGGCGCGCGCTTCTTCGACGGGGTGCCGGCCGACGCGGCGCTGGTCCGGTCCGCGTTCGCCGACTCCGCGTTCGCCGACTCCGTGCTCGTCGGCTCCGTGCTCGTCGGCTCCGTGCTCGTCGAACCGGCGTTCGCCGGCTCCGTGCTCGTCGTTTCGGGGTCCACCGGTGCGGCGTCGCGCTGTCCGGAGCCCTTCGGCGCGCCGGCCGGACGCTTCACGCGACCCTTGGCGCCACGGGACCCCTTCGACGACTGCTTCCCCGTGCTCGCGGAGGCGGCGTCCGCAACGGCGGCTCCCGTCCCACGGTCATCGGCGGTGCCGACGTCGTCCCGCGTGTCGGCAGCCGCGCCGCGCGTGTCGGCGACTCCGGCGTCGATCGTGGTCGTGTCGTCGGTCATGTCGTCACCAGCGGGCGCGTCACGCGCATCCCCGTCCCCCATGTCACTGTCGGCCTCGGTCAGCCAGGCAGCGTCGGACGTCGCGTACACGTCCTCGTCGTCTGCTCCTGCGGCCATCGCCCCACCGTACCAACGCTGCGGGACGCGGCGGGGACCGTGACCGGACCGTCACCGACGACGCCCGTGCGAGGGTCACGAATCGGGAACGATGGCGGTCCGGGTGTACCCCGACGGCACCGGATTCCGTATCATTCACCAGGACACGCCGAAGTGTTCACCACTTGGAAACCCGTTCGGGCGACCGACGTGATGCGGCCCGCGCCGGGTGTTCCATCCGACAAGCGCACGGTTCACGGCGGATCCGGACCCTGCGGGAGCAGACTCGACCAGGCCCGCCCGTGCCCATCGGCGCGCGGGCGGACACCAGAAGGGACCAGCATGACCACGCAGATCGTCATCCTCGCCGCGGGGATGGGCAGCCGCCTCGGGCGCAGCCTGCCGAAGCCGCTGACGGAGCTCTCCGACGGCCGCACCATCATGCAGCAGCAGTTCGACAACATCCGCGCCGCGTTCGGCTCGAGCGCCCGCGTGACGATCGTCGTCGGGTACAAGTCGGAGTACATCGTCGAGGCGTTCCCGCAGGCGAACTTCGTCTACAACGAGTCCTACGACTCCACGAACACCTCGAAGAGCCTCCTCCGCGCGCTCAAGGCCACCGGCAAGAGCGGCGTGCTCTGGATGAACGGCGACGTCGTGTTCGACCCGCGCGCGCTCGTGCGTGCCGCCGACATGATCGACGAGGACCGCTCGTTCGTGAGCGTCAACACCGACAAGGTCTCCGACGAAGAGGTCAAGTACACCGTCGACGCCGAGGGCTTCATCGAGAAGCTCTCGAAGCAGGTCGTCGGCGGGCTGGGCGAGGCGGTCGGCATCAACTACGTCTCCGCCGCCGACAAGCAGGCGCTGATCCGCCAGCTCGGCCGCGTGGACGACCAGGAGTACTTCGAGGGCGGCATCGAGGCTGCCATCGCCGAGGACGGGCTACGCTGGTCGCCGATCGACATCTCGGACCTCTACGCGGTCGAGATCGACTTCGCCGAGGACCTCGAGCGCGCGAACAACCTGTTCGCCTGACCGGACCCCACCCCCTCGGCGGTTCCGCCCGGAGGGAAACCGTGACCACAGCGAGTGCGCCGACCGTGCCCGCGGCTGCTGCCCCACCGGCCAGCCGCAGTGCCGGTCGGCGCTATCGTCATGCCCTCTGGCTCCTGACCGTCCGCGATCTCCGGGTTCGGTACTCGACGTCGGCGCTCGGGTACTTCTGGTCGATCCTCGACCCGCTGGTCATGTCGGCCATCTACTGGTTCGTCTTCACACAGGTGTTCCACCGCGGCAAGGTGGGCGAGGAACCGTACATCGTCTTCCTGCTCTCGGCGCTCTTGCCGTGGATGTGGTTCACCGGCGCGGTCTCCGACTCCACGCGGGCGTTCACGAGCGAGGCCAAGCTCATCCGCTCGACGACCATCCCGCGCAGCATCTGGGTCGCTCGCATCGACGCGTCCAAGGGCATCGAGTTCGTGCTGAGCCTGCCCGTCCTCGCGGTCTTCGTGCTCGCGACCGGCGCGCACCTCCACTGGGAGGTCCTGCTGTACCCGCTCGCGATCGTGCTGCAGTGCGCGCTGATCTACGGCCTCGGGCTCATCGTCGCACCGCTCGTGGTCTTCTTCCGCGACCTCGAGCGCGCGGTGAAGCTGATCCTGCGGTTCCTCTTCTACGCATCGCCGATCATCTACGGCACCACCGCCCTGCCCGAGCGGTACCGGGACCTCATGGCACTGAACCCCCTCTCCGGGATCATCGGCATCTACCGGTCGGCCTTCTTCCCGAGCCAGCTGCACTGGCACGAGGTGATCGGCTCGACGATCGTGACGGTCGTGGTCGTGGTCATCGGCACGGTGGTCTTCAAGCGGAGCGAGCACCGCGTCCTGAAGGAGCTGTGATGACGACCACCGACGAGTCCCGCCGCAGCACGACCACGGTGCCCGTGATCAGCGTTCGCAGGGCCGGCATCCGGTTCAAGCGGAACCGGCGGGCGAGCCGCAGCTTCAAGGACCTGTTCGCCGGCCGAGACCGCCGGAAGCGCGGCGACGAGTTCTGGGCGCTCCGGGACGTCTCGTTCGACGTGCAACCCGGTGAGGCCATCGGGGTCGTCGGGCGGAACGGTCAGGGCAAGTCCACGCTCCTCAAGCTCGTCGCGCAGGTGATGCTCCCCGACGAGGGCCACGTGCGCGTCGGCGCCGGGGTCGCTCCCCTCATCGAGATCACCGGCGGCTTCGTCGGCGACCTCACGGTGCGCGACAACGTGTACCTGACGGCCGGCCTGCACGGGATGTCGCGTGCGGAGATCCGGGACGCCTTCGACGAGATCATCGAGTTCGCCGAGATCGGTGACTTCGTCGACACCCCGTACAAGCACCTGTCGAGCGGCATGAAGGTCCGCATCGCGTTCTCGGTCATCTCCCGCCTGGACGAGCCGGTCCTGCTCGTGGACGAGGTGCTCGCCGTCGGCGACAAGGGGTTCCGCGAGAAGTGCTACAAGCGGATCGACGAGCTCCTGGCCGGCGGACGCACGCTCTTCTTCGTCTCCCACAGCGACAAGGACCTGCGCCGGTTCTGCGACCGCGGGCTGTACCTCGACAAGGGGCAGCTGCAGTTCGACGGGCCGATCGACGAGGCCCTCGCGCGGTACAGCGCCGACTACGCCTGATCGGACGGCGGCACCCCTCCACAACGGCACACGCCCCGACCTCCCTCCACAGCGCAGGTGGTCCACACCGCTCCCGGGCGCCCCGACGTCGGTACCCCCACCTAGCGTTCGAGGCATGCACCCCACCGCCCCCGCGTACCGCGTCCCGTTCCACCTCGACCGCTCCGACGCCCCACGTCGGTACACCCTCGTGAACACCGGGCCGGAGCCCGTCGACGGGCTGACGCTCACCCACCTCGGGTCGGGCTACGCTCCACCGATGGCCGTCCGTCGCCTCGAACCGGGGCGGGCCCTGTCGATCGCCGTGTTCGGTGCGGAGCGGGACGACACGGGGGTGGTGGTGCTCCGGTGGCGACGTCCCGACCGCAGCGAGTACCTCTGGCACGTCCCGCTCGTCGCACACGCCACGGGGCGGTGACGCGCCGCTCGTGACCGTGCCCCGCGGTACGGCGACCCCGTCAGTTCGCGTCGCGTTCGGCGGCGACGGTCCGCCACCGCTCGAGCAGCTGCTCCACGGCAGCGTGGAACCTCGCGGTCGCCACGCCGGGCGTCGTGTCACCGAAGTAGCGCTCGACCCAGTGCCGGAGCCGAGCCAGCTCGTCGGCGTCGTTCGCTGCGGCGTCGATCCGCGTGACGACGTCGGCCGCGTCCGCCGCCTCCAGCCAGTTCGCGTCGCCGAGGTACCCGCGCTCGTCGACGTCGGCGTCCGGGGACACCGGCCGGGTCACGATCAGCGGCTTGCCCACCGCGAGACGGTCGTAGATCATCGCCGAGATGTCCGTGATCGCGACGTCGGCGCCGGCGAGCTGCCAGCCGAGCGTCGGGCCGTCGTCGTACACGTGGTGCGCGGTCGGGTCGGCGGCGTTCGCGGCCGAGATCGCGGCGATGATCCGTTCGTGAGCCGCCCGGTAGTCCGCGTCGAGCACGCCCGAGCGCGGGTGGGGGCGGTAGACGAGCCGGTGGGCAGGGGACGCGAGCACCCGCTCGGCGATCGTCGTGCCGTGGCTCGCGATCGACCCGTAGGCCGCGGCGGCGCGGTCGCCCTCCCACGTCGGTGCGTACAGCACGACGGTGCGGCCGTCCTCGGGCCAGGGCACCTCGGCCGCGAAGTGGTCGGCCTGGGGGCGGCCGATCGCGGTCGTCCTGGTGTCGAGGTCGTAGTCCCACAGGGCGGCTGCCAACCGGTCACGAGCGGCGTCACCGGCGATCAGAGCGTGGTCGTACGCCTTGAACTGGTTCGTCGTCATGTACATCTTGTCGCTCTCGCCGTGGTTCACGAAGACGTGCCACATGCGCCCGTACCGCATCATCTGGAAGTTCCGGGCGTTCTGGTTGACGTAGAGGACGATCTTGGGCGCCTGCTCGTCGACGAAGCGTTCGAGGTCGACGACCTGCCGGGCGTAGACCACGGGCACCGGCGACTCGTCGAGCAGGGCGAGCATGGTGCCGGGGCTCCGCGAGAGGATCGCGACGGGGTGCTCGGCGTGCAGTTCGGCGAGCGGCGCGTACCACTGCCGCACCTGGTACAGGTTCACGGGGCCGTCGGCGAAGTAGACCGCGATCTCGACCGAGCCGGGTGCGAGCGGCGGTTCCGTCCGGAGTCGTCGGGCCAGGGCGTTCCGGCTCTGCCGCGACTTCAGCAGGCGCTCGACGAGGCGCACCGCGGTGCGCAGGTCACTGGTGATCGACACGGGTCTCCTCAGATGATCGGGGGGCGGCCGGCGAGCGTCATCCGCCCGATCGTCAGCCATCCCATCGTCGCGGTCGGGCCGCAATCGGTGGTCCAGCCCTCGCGGACGCCACCGAACCACGTCGCGAGACGCCTCGGGTGTCGCCACCAGCGGGCGACCTGGATCGCCGCCCAGGAGCCGACGTACAGCGGCTGGAGCACGACGGGCAGGTTGCGGCGGGCGAGCCAGACGCGGTTCCGGGCGTTCAGTCGGTAGTACTCACGGTGTCGCGCGGGGTCGATCGCGGGGTGGTGCGCGACGAGGTCCCCGGCGTACCAGGTGCGGCGGCCGGCATCCCAGACGCGCCACGCCAGTTCGATGCCCTCGTGCGCGTAGAAGTACGGCGCACCCCACCCTCCGACCGCGCGGTAGACGTCCATCGGGAGCACGACCGCACCCTCCCACACCGAGAACACCGGCGAGGACTCCGACGCCGAGCCCTTCCGGATCCGCGGGATCCACCGCGTCGGGTTCGCGGCCCCGGTCGGGTCGACGACCTGTGGCTGCACGAGGCCGAGCGACGGGTCGTGCTCGAACAGGGCGATCGCGTCGCGCAGGAACGTCGCGGACGGCACGGATGCGTCGTCGTCGAGGAAGAACACGTAGTCGCCGTCGACGACCTCGGCGCCGGCGTTCCGGCCGGCCGGGATGCCGACGTTCTCGGGGAGGGCGAGGGCACGGACACCCTCGGGCAACCCGGTCGGGTCCCACCCGTTGCCGACGCACACGACGTCGAGCTCGACGCCCTGTTGCGCCAGCACGCTCTCGAGTCCGCGACGGAGGTCGTCCGGTCGGGTGCCCTGCGACAGGCTCACGACGGCGACGCGGGGCCGCTCGCGGTGCGGGACGGCGTCCCGACGGAGCGTCCCGGGGGTCACGCGCGGACCCGCTTCGACGCGATGATGGCGAGGAAGTGCCCGGCCGTCGCGAGGACCGCGAGCGGCAGGAGCGCGCCGACGAGGATGCGGGACGCGAGCGTGTCGCCGATGACGAGGCCGAGCAGTGCGAAGACGAAGGCGAGGATCGAGAGCTCCACCGAGTGGTAGAGGCGGTGGAACGGCAGGAACCGCGCCGCCTTCCGGAGCGTCGCGAGCCGGCGCCCGGACGGGGCGGTCGAGGCGTCCCGGCGGTCGACGAGCTTCTCGAGCCCGGCGTTGGCGCGCGCCACGTGCACCATGTCGTTGAGGGCCTTGTTCAGGACGATCACGAGCCCGAGCGCACAGCCGATCGTCGTCCACATCCAGTCCGCGTCGTGGATCGGCCACGTGGCCGCCCGGACACCGAGGGCGATCGGGATGAGCCCCTCGGTCGTGTAGTGCCCGACCTTGTCGAGGAACACCCCGGCGGGCGAGTGGGTGCCGCGCCAGCGGGCGACCTCCCCGTCGCTGCAGTCGACGAGCATCTGCAGCTGGCCGAGCACGAGTGCCAGCGCCGCACCCCAGACACCGGGGATCAGCAGCGCGGCCGCGACGCTCCACCCGACCAGGATCATCAGGCCGGTGACCTGGTTCGCGCTCACCCGCGTCTTCAGCAGCACCCAGGTCAGGTACGGCGAGACGTCGCGGAGGTACAGCGAGGCCGTCCAGTGCTCGGCGTTCGCCCGCATCCGGACCGCGTCCGGTTGCGCGACGGCCCGGAGTTCGGCGATCGAGGTCGGCCGTGCAGCGCGTCCCGTGGTGGCGTCGTCGGTCATGTCGGTCACCGTCCCGTGTGCGTCGTGAGTTCGGACGTCCTGGTCAGGAAGCCGATGATGAACCCGATTCCCCAGCCGACGTGGATGCACGGCAGGACGACGAGGAGCCAGAGGAGCGTCGCCGCCCCTGATCGCCGCGCGACGGCGACGGCGCCGACCACGACGAAGAGCAGGTACACCGCGGGGACCACGAACCCGAGCAGTGCCCACGCAGCCCCCGTCCCGGTGGCCGCGCCGACGATCCCGACGACCCCGGCGACGAGCCCGACGGCCATCGCCGCCACCATGGCCGGCGGGACGAAGTAGCGCAGCCCGTTGTTCGCCGGGAACCGCCGGGCGAGCTCGCCGCGCCACAGCCCCGTCGCGACGAACTGCCGCACGAGCCGCTTCAGGCTCGGCCGCGGACGGTACGTGACGACCAGTTCGGGCGTGAACCACACGGTGCCACCGGTCTGCCGCAGCCGCCGGTTGAGCTCCCAGTCCTGGCCGCGCTTGATGCCCTCGTCGAACAGCCCGACCTCGAACAGGCGGTCACGCCGGAAGACGCCGAGGTACGCGGTCTCCGCCGGCCCGGCCTGCCCGCCGACGTGGTGCGGCGTTCCGCCCAGTCCGACCCGACTGCCGTACGCGAGGGCCACGGCCCGCTCGAACGGTGTGCGTCCCTCGGCTCGCATGATCCCGCCGACGTTGTCCGCACCGGACTCCTGCAGCACGCGGACCGCGATGCGGGTGTAGTCCCGCGGGAGCACGGAGTGCGCGTCGACACGGACGACCACGGGGTGCTCGGATGCCCGGATCGCCACGTTCAGCCCGGCGGGGGTCGACCCGACCGGGTTCTCGATCGCTCGGATCCGAGGGTCGGCCGCGCTCATCTCCGCGACGAGCTCGTTCGTCCCGTCGATGGAGGGGCCGAGCGCGAGGATGACCTCGAACGGGCCGGCGTAGTCCTGGTCGAGCAGGCTCTGCACGGCGGCACGGACCTCGGTGACCTCGTTGAGCACGGGCATCACGTACGAGACGCCCGGCAGGCGCTGTCCGTCTGGCTGCATGCGTCCCTCGGTCGGTGGCTGGGTGCGCGGGGCGCACCGCGGGCGGTGCCGCCCCGCAGAGCGACCATGAGCCTATCAAGCCGGCTCCGCCCCGACGGACTGGAGGCCCGGTGCCAGCTGGCACCGGGCCTCCAGTCCGTCAGTGGGTCGCGTCAGCCCTTGCTGTCGTACGTCCCGAGGGTCACGTCCGCCGTGTAGGACTTCCCACCGCGGAGGTAGGTGATCTCGGTCTTCGTGCCACCGGCGAAGAAGCGCACCTGCGCGGTCAGGTCGGTCGCGTCCGACACCGTGGCGGACCCGATCTTCGTGACGACGTCACCCGCCTTGAGCCCCGCCTTCGCCGCCGCACCGCCGGAGGTCACCGACTTGATGAGGGCGCCCATCTGCGTGGCGTTCGAGGCGTCGGTCGAGTCGGCGACACCGGCGCCGAGGAGCCCGTGCGTCGCGGAGCCGTTGTCCTTGATCTCGTTCGCCACGCGCTTGACGAGGTTCGACGGGATCGAGAACCCGACGCCGATGCTGCCGGACTGCGAGTCGGACGACGAGCTGCTGCCGGCGGACGCGATCGCGACGTTGATGCCGATGAGCTTGCCCTTCGAGTCGAGCAGCGCGCCGCCCGAGTTGCCCGGGTTGATCGACGCGTCGGTCTGGATGACGGGCAGCGACACCGTCGAGCTCGCCGAGGAGCTCGAACCGTTGTCGCCGTTGCCCCAGAAGTCGAACGGGCCGCCCTGGCTGCCGTTGCCGCCCTCGTTCGAGTCGCCGCCGGGGTTCGGGGCGCTCGACGTGACCTGGATGCTGCGGTTCAGCGTGGAGACGATGCCGTCCGTGACGGTGTTCGACAGGCCGAGCGGCGCACCGATCGCGACCGCGGTGTCCCCGACGTTGAGGTCGGACGAGTCCGCGAACGAGATCGGCTTCATGTCCGTAGCGTCGATCTTGATCACCGCGAGGTCGACCGTGGGGTCGGTCCCGATGAGCTTCGCGTCGTAGATCTTGCCATCCGACGTCGTCACGGTGATCTTGCCGTTCGAGCTGTCTCCGTCGAGCGTCACCACGTGGGTGTTCGTGACGATGTAGCCGTCCTTGCTGAACACGACGCCGGAACCGGTGCCGGCCTCGCTGCTCGCGGAGACGTTGATCGTCACGACCGACGGCGTGGCCTGCGCCGCGACCGCCGTGACGACGGTCGCGTTGTTGTAGTCGTTGACCGTGAGGTTGCCGCCGCCCTGCGCGGAGCTGCTCGTCGGCGTGCCGGAACCACTGTTCGCCGAGCCCGCGAGCCAGCCGGCGCCACCACCGACGAGACCCGCGATGACGGCCGCCGCGACGAGCGGGACGACGAGGCGGTTGCGGCCCTCGGTCTTGGTGCCCGCCGGAGCCGCGGTGGCGGAGTCGGAGAAGTAGTGGCCGTTGCGCTGGTTCGAGCCGTCGACGTCGCCGAAGGACGAGGCCGACGCGGGGGCGCCGGTCGCGGAGCCGGGGGCCTGAGCGGACGCGTACGCGCTGGTGGGAGCTGCGGCGGACCCGGTCTGCTGGGCGTACTCGCCGTAACGGGGGCGATCCTGCCCGGCCTGCTGCGACGGATCGGCCTGCTGGCCGTACGTGGAGCCGTGGGTGCCGTAGGGGTTCTGCTGGCCGTACTGGCTGCCCTGGCCGTACTGGTTGCTCTGGCCGTACTGGCTGCCCTGGCCGTACTGGTTGCTCTGGCCGTACTGGCTGCCCTGGCCGCCCTGGCCGTACTGACTGCCTTGTCCGTACTGGTTGCTCTGGCCGTACTGGCCCGACTGCCCGGAACCGTACTGGCCCTGCTGCCCGTACTGGCTCGACTGGCCGTACTGGCTCGACTGGCCAGAGCCGTACTGGCTGGACTGTCCGTACTCGCTGTCCGGTCCGGACCCGTACCGGCCGGCGTCCTGCCCGTACCCGCCCTGCTGGCCGGCGCTGGACGCACCAGCCGAGCGGTCGTCCGCCACCGCCGGGTACGGCGCCGTGTACTGCGAGGTCTGCTGGTCGTCAGCCCGCGGGAACACGTCGGTCTCGTTCGCGGCCGCCGGCTCGATCACGTCGGTGTGGTCCGTCTGGCCGTGCTCGGCACCGGTCGCGCCGGCACCGGCCGTCTCGGCACCGGTCGTCTCATCGTGGCGGCGGTCGTCGTCGGCCTGCCCGTGGGGCGTGTTCTCGCTCATGCTGGACGTGCTCCTTTCAAGCTCGTGCAGTCTGTCGCACCCACCTGAGCGCCGGTCCTGGCCGGGCTGCACGCGACCTATGGCGATCTTATGCGTGCGCTGTGGAGGGTTCCGCGGCACCGATCCCCTGCGCCAGTAGGTTGGTGGCGACCGGCACGACGATCCGCAGCGGAGGACGACCATGCGACTCGAAGGACCCTGGCTGCGTGCGGCGGAGGGAGCGATGCTCCTCGGCCCCGACGGCGCACCCGCACCGACCGTCTTCGCCGAGATGAGCGCACTCGCTGCCGCGACCGGGGCGATCAACCTCGGCCAGGGTTTCCCGGACGAGGACGGCCCGCAGCAGGTCCTCGACGCCGCCGTGCAGGCGATCCGCGACGGCGCGAACCAGTACCCGCCCGGTCGGGGCACGCCGGACCTCCGTCAGGCGATCGCCGAGCACCAGGCCCGCTGGTACGGGCTCGAGGTCGACCCTGACCGTGAGGTCCTCGTCACCGCCGGCGCCACCGAGGCCCTCGCCGCGACGCTCCTCGCCCTGGTCGAACCCGGCGACGAGGTGATCACCTTCGAGCCGTTCTACGACGCCTACGGCGCCCTGATCCGGCTCGCCGGCGGCACGCACGTCACCGTCCCCCTCACCGCACCGGACTTCCTGCCCGACGAGACGACGCTCCGCGCGGCGTTCTCGGACCGCACCCGGGTCGTCCTCGTGAACACGCCGCACAACCCGACCGGCCGGGTCCTCCCCGCCGAGGTCCTGCGAACGATCGTCGAGCTCGCCGAGCACCACGACGCCCTGATCGTCACCGACGAGGTCTACGAGCACCTCACCTTCACGACCCCGCACGTGCCGATCGCCACGCTCCCCGGCGCCCGCGACCGTACGGTGACGATCTCCAGCGCTGGGAAGACCTTCAGTACGACGGGCTGGAAGATCGGCTGGCTGACCGCTCCCCCGGCGCTCGTCGACGCGATCACCTCGGTGAAGCAGTTCCTCACGTTCGTGAACGGATCACCCTTCCAGCCAGCGGTCGCGGCGGGGCTCAGGCTTCCGACCGAGGTCTTCTCGGGCATCGCGTCGACGCTCGCGGCGAAGCACGAGCTCCTCGCCGACGGGCTCCGGAGCGCGGGCTTCGACGTCATGCACCCCGACGGTGGGTACTTCGTCATCGCGGACGCCGCACCGCTCGGCTTCGCCGATGCGCGGGCGTTCTGCCTCGCCCTGCCCGAGCGGGCGGGTGTGGTCGGGGTCCCGGTGTCGGCGTTCGTCCGGCCCGAGCATGCCTCGGGCTACCGCTCGCTCGTGCGCTTCGCGTTCTGCAAGCGACGCTCCGTCCTCGAGGACGCGGCGTCCCGCCTCGCAGCGCTCGCCCCGACCGCCGAGCGCGCAGCACCGCCGGGTCAGCCCCGCGGCACGACGTCGTAGCGGCGCAGCGTCAGCGAGGGGTTCACCGATCGGATCGCTTCCGTCGTACCCGTGTCGACCCGCGCCACGAGCAGCCCGGGTGTCGCTCCGGCAGCCGCCACCGCGACCCCGGACGGGTCGAGCACGACCGACCCACCGACGCCGACCGGGGGCGTCTGCCCCACCCCGACGACCCACACGGTGTTCTCGATCGCACGCGCCGTGAGCAGGGTCCGCCAGTGGTGTTCCTTGCCCGGCCCCCGGACCCACTCCGCCGGGAGCACGACCACGTCGGCCGCGCCGAGCTCCGGCGCAGCCAGACGTCGGGTGACCTCCGGGAAGCGCAGGTCGTAGCAGGTCTCCAGTCCCACCCGGACGCCGACGAGCTCGAACACGGCCAACTGCTCCGGGTCGCCCGCCTCGATCCGGTCCGACTCCAGCGAGCCGAAGGCGTCGTAGAGGTGCACCTTCCGGTAGGCCACGTCGAGCGTGCCGTCCGGCCGCACCGTGACGAGCGTGTTGCGGAAGCGCCCCGGAACGTCAGCGGCCTCCGCGACGCCGACGACGAGCGCGAGGCCGGTGTCGCGTGCGATCTGTCGCAGGCCGGTGACGAAGGGCCCGTCGAGCGGCTGCGCGGCGGCGACGAACCGGTCGTCGATGTCGGCCGTGAAGTACGAGCTGTACTCCGGTGTCACGAGGAGCTGCGCGCCCCGCTCGACCGCCTGCTCCGCGAAGGTCCGGATCGTGTCGAGGTTGGCGGCCGGGTCGTCAACGGGCGCGAACTGCGCCGCGGCGATCGTCAGGGTGCCCATGCCGCGAGCGTACTGCCCGCGCCGACGAGCACGACGGGACGAGCGACGCGACGACGTGGCGCCCTGTGACGACGTGTCTCGTGC
>NZ_JBPUGH010000081.1:0-14525 GCF_051548005.1 Curtobacterium flaccumfaciens
GTCCGCGCGGCCCTCGCCACCGCGGCCACCGGACGCCCGACGCTGCTCGTGTCGCACGACCCCGTGGAGGTGATGGGCCTCGCGCACCGAGTCGTCGTGATCGAGGCCGGCCGCGTCGTGGACGAGGGCACCCCCGACGAGGTCCTCGGACGTCCACGAAGCGCCTTCGCCGCCCGGTTCTCCGGCCTGGTGACGGTCCCCGGGCGGGCGACCACGGGTGGGGTGGTGACCGCTGACGGCGGTGAGCTGGCGTCGACGGCGCACGCCGTGCCTCCCGGCCGATCCGCCCTCGCCGCCTACCACCCGACGGCCGCGCTGCTGACGCGGGACGACGACGGAGCGGGGCGTCGCCTCGACGCCGTCGAACCGCGGGACGGCCTCGTCCGGGTGCGGGCCGGCGAGCTCGTCGTGGACGTCACGCTGACGCGGTTCGCGGCACTCGGACTCGCCGTCGGCGACACCTGTCGCATCCGCGTCCCCGCCGACGAGGTGGTGGTCTACGAGCCGGACGGTGGGAGGATCGTCGGATGACCTCCTGGATCGGCAAGGCCTGGCCCGTCGCGGTACCCGTCGTCGCGGCGGTCGTCCTGGCGCTGACCTTCGGCCGGTACGGACTGGGCACGGCGGTCGTCGTGCTCGTCGCCGTCGTCCTCGCCGCGACGGTCCTCGCCGCAGTCCACCACGCCGAGGTCGTCGCGCACCGGGTGGGGGAGCCGTTCGGGTCGCTCGTCCTCGCCGTCGCCGTCACGATCATCGAGGTCGCGCTCATCATCGCGCTGTCGAGCTCGGGTGGGGCGAAGGCCGAGACACTCGCGCGTGACACGGTCTTCTCGGCGGTGATGATCACGATGAACGGGCTCGTCGGGCTGGCGATCCTCATCGGGACGATCCGGCACCACACCGTCCGGTTCAACCAAGAGGGCGCCTCCGCGGCGACGATGACGGTCGCCGCGCTGGCGGTCCTGACGCTCGTGCTGCCGACCTTCACCACCGGGACGGACAACGCCTCGTTCACCGGCGTGCAGCTCGTGTTCGTGGCGATCGCGTCCCTCGCGCTCTACGGACTGTTCGTCTTCACCCAGACGATCGCGCACCGGGACTTCTTCCTGCCGGTGGGTCCGGGATCGCGGACGGCTCCCGACGACGAGACCGCACACGCGGCGACCCCGACCGGCCGGCAGACGCTGGTGTCGCTCGGCCTGCTGCTCCTCGCGCTCGTCGCCGTCGTCGGCCTGGCGAAGGTGGAGTCACCGGCGATCGAGGCAGGCGTCGCCGCGGTCGGGTTCCCGCCGTCGTTCGTCGGTGTCGTGATCGCCCTGCTCATCCTGCTGCCGGAGGGGATCGCGGCGTCGAAAGCCGCGGCCCGGAACCGGATCCAGACGAGCCTCAACCTCGCGATGGGGTCCGCCATGGCGTCGATCGGTCTCACGATCCCGTCGATCGCGGTGGCGTCGCTGTTCATGCCCGGGACGCTGCTGCTCGGGCTCGGGTCGGCGCAGATCGTGCTGCTCGCGCTGACGATCGTCGCAGCGGTGCTGACCGTGCTGCCCGGGCGCGCGACGCGGCTGCAGGGCGGGGTGCACCTCGTGATCTTCGCGGCGTTCATCGTGCTGTCGATCGCGCCGTAGCGCGGGCGACCGCCGCCGGGCCGTGCGGGCGGCCGCTTCGAGGCCGCGGGCGAGCGCCCGAGTCGCGCGGGTGACCGGCGTGGGGTCGCGCGGGCGACCGGCGTCGGGTCGCGCGGGTGACCGGCGTCGGGTCGAGTGGGTGTCAGCCGCCGGCGAACGGCGGCATGACGTCGACCGTCCCGACCCCGACGAGCGAGGTCGACCGGTCCCGCGTGCTGACGCCGTCGACGAGGAACGAGCACCGCTCCACCAGCGCTGCCCACCGTGCGGGGTCCGACGCCGAGACCGCGGCCAGCGCCTGGTCGAGCGAGGCATCCGGCAGCGACGCCACGTCGACCGCGACCTCGTCCGCACCGACGGCAGCCCGTGCCGCCGCGAAGAACCGCACCGTCGTCACCGTCAGCCCCCGATCGCGCTCATGCCCCGCGTCGGGTGCACGAGGTCGTCGCTGTCGTCGCCGTGGTCCCGGGGCTTCGCCCACATGGCCCGCTGCCAGAGTGCGGCGACCTCGTCGTCCGTCGCGCCCGACCGCATGGGACCGAGCACGTCCGTCTCGTCGTCGGAGAACAGGCAGCTCCGGACGTGGCCGTCGGCGGTGAGCCGGGTGCGGGTGCAGTCGGCACAGAAGGACTCGGTGATGCTCGCGATGATCCCGATCGTGCCGAGCTCCTCGCCGAGGGTGCCGTCGGCGTCGCGCGCGAGCACCCGGAACCGTTCGGCCGGTGCACCGTCGCGCGGAGCCTCGTCGGGGACCAGCCCGAACGAGGTCGAGAGCACCGCGCGGGTCTCGGCGGCGGTGATCATCGTCGAGCGCTCCCAGGCGTGGTCGCTGTCGAGCGGCATCTGCTCGATGAACCGGAGTTCGTAGCCCCGCTCGAGGCACCAGCGCATGAGCTCCGGCGCGAGGTGGTCGTTCACCCCGCGGAGCAGCACCGCGTTCACCTTGATCGCGAGGCCGGCGTCGTGGGCGGCCTGCAGCCCGGCGATGACCTTGTCGAGGAACGGCCGCCGGGTGACCTCGGTGAAGACGTCCGGGTCGACGGTGTCGAGCGACACGTTCACCCGACGGAGTCCTGCGGCGTACAGCGCGGCCGCCCGGTGCGCCAGGCCGATCGCGTTCGTCGTCAGGGACAGCTCCGGGGCATCCGGCAGTGCGGCGCACCGGGCGATCACGTCGACGAGGTCGTGCCGCAGCATCGGCTCGCCGCCCGTGAAGCGGACCTTCCGGACGCCGAACCGCGCGGTCCCGAGCCGGACGAGTCGTTCGATCTCCGCCGCCGTCATCAAGGCGTCGTCCGGGGCGAACGGCAGGCCCGCGGCGGGCATGCAGTAGGTGCAGCGGAGGTTGCAGCGCTCGGTCAGCGAGACCCGCAGGTCGACGGCACGGCGGCCGAAGCGGTCGACCAGGGCGTCCGGAGCGGGAGCGCCGGTCGAGCCGAGCAGGGTCGCGGGAGGCATGGCGTCAGCGTACGTCCTCCGTCGACCGCCCACCTGACGACATCGCGGGTGCGTGCGCTGCGCGGCCGTCGCGGAACAGCAGGCGGTCGCGCCACCGGGCCCAGTCGGAGCGGCTCGTGCGGGCGAGGGTGCCGACCACGACGACGAGCACGGCCGCGGCGAGCCACCACCGGTAGGCGGGGGTCGACGGCCAGACCCCGCGCAGGGCGATCGCGAGTCCGATCGACAGCCACTCCCATCGGCCGGAGAGCACCACGAACGGGATGAGCAGCAGCGCGTACCAGGGGTAGCGGGGCGTCACGGCGAGGAACGTCACGCCGATGAGCAGCACCTCGCCCGACCACGGTGCCGCCGGGTCGGCCAGGCGCCAGGCGACGTACGCCGCGAGCAGCACGAGCAGCCCGACGAGGACCGTGCCGGCGTCACCGGGGAACACCAGCGACACGAGGGCGAAGCGGGACCCGTCCTCGTAGCCCTCCTCCGACAGGTAGCCGGGCAGGTACCCGAGCACCTTCGGCCCGGTCGAGCTGACGTACGGCACGTACAGCAGCGCGAACACGGCGATGCCGACCGGGATCGCCCACCAGTGCCGACGTCTGCCGAGGAGCGGCGGGTAGACGAGCGCGGGGATGAGCTTCGACGCGGTCGCGGCTCCGAGCGCGATGCCGCCCCAGACCGGCCGTCCGAACGCCACGAGCACCGCTCCCGCGGTCGCCAGCGCGGCCCCGAGGGCGTCGACGTGGGAGTTCGTGACCGCCTCGGAGGCCACGAGCGGCGACCACGCCCAGAGCGCCGCCCACCAGACCGGACGGCCCGTGCGCCGCAGCACCGCGACGAGTCCGACGGTGACGCCGAGCGAGAGCAGCAGCCCCGCGACCTGGAACGGCATGTACTGCGCGGTCGCCGGGACGAACGCGCGCACGAGTGCGAACCACAGTTGGGCCATCGGCGGGTAGATCGTCACGACGTCCGGGCGGTTGATCGCCACGCAGTGCCCGTCGGCGCCGTCCCCGAGCCCCCGGAACCGCGGTTCGATCGGCTTGCAGGTGCCGTCGACCTTATCGGGGAACAGCCACTCGGGCCGGAGCCCCGCGAGCGCCTCGGACTGCGGGGTGTGCGCGTACGGTGAGATCCCGGCGTGCTGCACGATGCCGTCCCAGGCGTACCGGGCAGAGTCGGTGCTGGTGTTCGGCGGACCCGCGAGCGCGGCGAGCCCGACCACCAGCCCACCGCCGACGACGAGCCACGTCGCCCACCGGGCGGGTACGAACCGCAGCGCGAGCACCGACGCTGCGAACACCGTCCAAGCGATCAGGGTCCACGCGACGAATGGGGAACGATGACCAGCTCGGAGGAACCCCAGATGCGTGACGCCGTAGGCGACGACGCCCGCCAGGGCGAGCACCCCGACGACCGCCAGCACGGTCGACACCAGCGCGGTGGACGGGAGTCGGCCGGGGCGGAGACGTTCACTCATGGTGGGTCGAGGCTAGCGACGGTCCGGCGGCTGCTCCTGGATGCACGATCCGCGATGGCGTCGCCGAACCGGAACGCCCGCTCGGCCGTGGTCCTCGGTCGTCTGCTCGGCATCGCGTTCCTCGTGTGCTTCGGCACCGGCGTCTACAGCTACTTCCTCCAGCAGCCGCTCCCGGGCATGCGGTTCGCGACCCGTCCGGTGCAGCTCTACCAGTTCACGCAGGGCCTCCACATCACCGCGGGGATCGCGATCATCCCGCTGCTCCTCGCGAAGCTCAACGCGGTGATGCCGGCGCTCGCGCAGACCCCGCCGGTGCGTGGGTTCCTGCACCTCCTCGAGCGGCTGTCCATCGCCGTGCTCGTGTCGGCGGCGATCGTGCAGGTCGTCACCGGGCTGCTCAACACGTACCAGTGGTACCCGTGGCCGTTCCCGTTCAAGCAGGTGCACAACGCGCTGGCGTACGTGATCATCGGTTCGCTCATCGTGCACGTCGCGGTCAAGCTGCGGGTGATCGCGCGGTACTGGCGGTCGCGCGACTCCTACGACGAGCACGGCCGGTTCGTGCCGGACGCATCGGTGGGCAGCGAGCTGCTGCCGCCGGCGGTCGACCGGGAGGCGCGGCTCGACCCCGCCACGGACCACCCGGGCCGGCAGGCGGTCACCTCCTACCCCCGCGGTCTCACCGGTCGTCTGCTCCGCTGGGTCGACGGCGCTCCCGCGCCGTCGGCGGAGGCGGAGGCGGAGGCGACCGACGGACGACGGCAGCGGATCGCCCGACGCGGGTTCTTCGCCGGGGTGACCGCCGCGACGGTCGGCGTCGTCGCCCTCACCGCCGGCCAATCGAGCACCCTCGCCGAGCCGTTCAACGTGTTCGGCGCACGCCAGCGACACCGTGGCCCGAACGACCTGCCCGTCAACCGGACGGCTCGAGCGGCGGGGGTCCTCGCGACCGCGACCGCCGCGGACTGGACGCTCACGGTGGTCGGGCCGGCCGTCAGCCGGACGTTCTCACGCGCCGAGCTCGTCGCACTCGGGACGGCGCAGGCCGAGCTCCCCATCGCGTGCGTCGAGGGCTGGAGCCAGATGGCGACCTGGCGGGGCGTCCGGATGCGCGACCTGCTCCGGGCCGTCCAGGCGGAGCCGGGGTCGCAGGTGCGGGTGACGAGCCTCGAACGGCACGGCGGCTACCGGATCATGGACATGGGACCGGAGTACGCGGAGGACCCGACGACGCTCGTGGCCCTCGAGCTGAACGGGGCGACGCTCGACCTCGACCACGGGTTCCCGGCGCGCATCATCGCTCCCGGGCGGCCGGGCGTGCTGCAGACGAAGTGGATCGAGAAGATCGAGGTGATCGCATGAGGGCTGCGCGGATCGTGCTCGTCGTGCTCGGAGTCCTGGTGATGGCGTTCGGCGCGTACGTCCTCGTGACGACCGTGCGACCGAACCGGATCTGGGGGCTCGCGACCTGGCTGCTCGGCGCGGTGGTCCTGCACGACGCCGTGCTCTCGCCCTTCGTCGTGGGTGCCGGTCTCCTGCTCCGCCGGACCGGGCGCTCGATCCGGGCCTGGATGCTCGTGGTCGTGCAGTCCGCGGTCGTGCTCGGGAGCGTCCTGGCCCTCGTGGTGCTGCCGGAGATCGCGGCCAAGGCACACGGGCAGAAGAACCCGACGGTCCTGCCGTTCGACTACGGGGTGCGGCTCGCGATCGTCGAGGGCGCGCTGCTGCTCGTCGTCGTCGCGGTGCTCGTGGTCGGCGTGAGGATGTCGAGGAGTCGTCCACGCGCACTGGTTGAACCGACAACCATTCGGTAGACTCAGCACATGCCCGAGCCGACCGACGACACCCCGTGGCTCGACCGCGCGCAGCTCCGCGCGTGGATGAAGCTCGTCGCGGTCATGGAGCTCCTCCCGGCGGCGCTCGACCAGCAGCTCCAGCGTGACGCCGACCTGACGCACTTCGACTACATGGTCATCGCCATGCTCTCCGAGACGGAGCCGCGGACGCTGCGGATGTCCGCCCTGGCGTCGGCGACGAACGCGTCGCTACCCCGACTGTCGCACGTGGTCTCGCGGCTCGAGAAGCGCGGGCTCGTCGCGCGCTGCCCGTCCACGGAGGACCGCCGGGCGACCGACGTCCGGCTGACCGACGACGGCTACGCGGCCATCGTCGAGGCGGCGCCGCAGCACGTGCGCACCGCGCGGACGTTCGTCATCGACGCCCTGACCGACGAGCAGGTGCGGCAGCTCGACGCCATCACGCAGGCGCTGCTCGGCCGGCTCGACCCCGAGGGGCGCTTCGCGGCGCTGACCTACCCGCGCGACGACGACGCCCCGACGATCTGCGAGGAGCGGCTCACCGGGCAGGA
The DNA here is from genome assembly GCF_051548005.1 of Curtobacterium flaccumfaciens. Taxonomy (GTDB): domain Bacteria; phylum Actinomycetota; class Actinomycetes; order Actinomycetales; family Microbacteriaceae; genus Curtobacterium. Next base: position 6,932 of record NZ_JBPUGH010000081.1, read on the forward strand.
GCGGGCGCTGCAGTAGGCAGGCGCCCGCGGCGGCCGGGCAGGCGCTCGCGCTGCAATAGGCTCACCGCATGAACGCGCCCGCCGAGCCCTCCGACACGTACTCCTACCTCGGACCGGCCGGCACGTTCACCGAGGCGGCCCTCAAGCTCGTCGAGGCCGCAGCCGGCAAGCCCTGGCGCAGCGTGAACAACGTCGGCGAGGCCCTCGACGACGTCATGAGCGGCCGGTCGGTCGGCGCCGTCATCGCGATCGAGAACAGCGTCGACGGCGGGGTCAGCGCGACGCAGGACGCCCTCGCCCGGATCCCCGGCGTGCGGATCGTGGGGGAGTACCTCGTCCCCGTCGACTTCGTCCTCGTCGCACGGCACGGCACCACCCTCGCCGACGTGCACACCGTCAACGCCCACCCGGTCGCGTACGCCCAGACGCACCAGTGGCTCGAGCAGCACCTCCCCGGGCACGGGCACATCCCGGCGTCCTCGAACGTCGCCGCCGCCGTGTCCCTGCTCGACGAGCACCCCACCGCGGACGCCGCCGTCGCGCCCCCCGGGATCACCGACCACCACGACCTCGCGGTGCTGGCGTCCTCCATCGGGGACAACGCCTCGGCCGTGACACGGTTCGTGCTCGTGTCGAAGACGCTGGCGCTGCCCGAGCCGACCGGTGCCGACAAGACGAGCGTGATCGTCGAGCTGCCGAGCGAGCACCCGGGCGCCCTCGTCGACATGCTCGAGCAGTTCGCGACGCGGGGCATCAACATGGGGCTGCTGTCCTCGCGGCCGATCGGCGACGAGCTCGGTCGCTACCGCTTCGTCATCGACCTCGACGGGCACGTGCGCGACGAGCGGGTGGCGGACGCGCTGCTCGGTCTCCGGCGGTTCAGCCCGCGCGTGACGTTCCTCGGGTCGTACCCGCGGGCCGACGGGCAGCGCCCCGAGGTGCCCGCGCGCTACTCGGACGAAGCGTTCGTCGAGGCGCGGGACTGGCTGCGCGCGATCGTCTCCGGCGAGCCCGACGCGCGGTAGCCCTCCGCGGGTGCGGCTGCGGCTTTGGGGCGCGCACGGTGCGAGGCGCGCACGGTGCGGGGCAGCGAGGGTCCGCGGCGCGCACGGTGCGAGGGCACGTCCGGACGGTGCGGGGTTGCACGCAGGGTGCGATGGCGTGAGCCTCGCACCACGTGCGGAACCTCACACGGTCGCGCTCGTCGGAAGGCGCCGGCGCGAGCGCCGTGCGCGAAACCCTGCAGGCTCCGCGGGTCGGGGCAGCGAGGGTCCGTGGCGCGCACGGTGCGAGGGCATGTCCGGACGGTGCGAGGTTGCACCCAGGGTGCGATGGCGTGAGCCTCGCACCACGTGCGGATCCTCGCACGGTCGTGCCGTCGTCGACGCACGCGCACGCGCACGCGCGGACGCGCCCGCCGCCCCGCGCGGCCCGCCCGCGCCCTACGGGACCTGGCGCGAGCCGTGCCGGTCGTCGCCGGGCTTCGGCACGCGGACCCGGAGGCCCAGCGGGTCGATGCGCGAGCGGAACGCCACGATCTTCCCCACCGGGTCGCCGTCCACCTCGAACTCGTCCGGCCGCTCGAGCCGCGCCGTGAACTCCTGCCCGCGGAGGTACCGCAGCGGGCGTTCCTCGCGCGAGGCCGTCACGAGCTTCTGCCCGACGACCGTGTTCGCGAGCGACGACCGCCGGAACGTGCGGAGGATCCCGTTCTCCCAGAACACCCGCGCACCGATGCGGACCCAGCCGAAGAACCCGCGCGGCCGCATCACGGCGATGTCGAACACACCGTCGTCGATCTCGGCGTCGGGCAGCAGGATCGCCCCGGCCTGGAGCTGCCCACAGTTCCCGACGATGAGCGAGTGCGCCCGCGCCGAGTGGTTGCCCTCGTCGTCGAGCTGGTAGCGGAACTCGAACGCGTCGGCGTCGCGTACCGAGCGGAACAGGGAGTCCACGTACGCCAGCCACCCGACGCGCTTCTTCAGCTCGGGACGGGTGTTCGCGAGCATCCGGGCGTCGAGCCCGAGGCCGGCCATCACGAGGAAGCCGAACTTCTCGCGCTCGCCGCCGTCGCGCTCGACCGTGAGGGTGCCGAAGTCGATCGGGCGGTCGTCGCCGTGGAAGATCGTCCGTGCGCTCGCCTGCAGGTCGTCGAGCGGCAGCTTCATGTTGCGGGCGAGCAAGTTGCCCGTCCCGCTCGGCAGCAGGGCGAGGGCCGCGTCGGACCCGTGCACCACCTCTGCCACCGCCCGCACGGTGCCGTCACCACCCGCGGCCGCGACGACGTCCGCCCCGGCCTCGAGCGCAGCGCGGGTCATGCCGCCGCCCGGGTCCTCCTCCGTGGTCTCGAACCACAGGGTCTCGGCCCAGCCAGCGTCCCGCTGCAGCTGCTCGATCGTCTGCTTGAGGGTCGGCAGGTGCACCTTGACCGGGTTGTAGACGACGGCGGCCGTCTGCTGCTCGGTCTGGAGGGCGTCCGCAGGCGCGGTCTCCGAAGGGGTCGACATGCTGCCACGCTACCGACCGGATGCTGCGAGGGGATGCCGGGACGGCCATGAACCGGCCGGGAGGCGCGGTGCGGGCCCGCCACGGGCCTCCAGGCCGGCTCCTGGTGCGGCCCCCTTAGGATGGTGCGGTGATCGACCCCCAGCTGTTGCGTGACAACCCGGACGTCATCAAGGCCTCGCAGGAGGCGCGCGGCGCGTCCGTCGACGTCGTCGACGACGCCGTCGCCGCGGACGCGGCGAGGCGGAGCGCGATCACCTCGTTCGAGTCCCTCCGTGCCGAGCAGAACGCCTTCGGCAAGACGGTCGCGAAGGCCCCGAAGGACGAGAAGGCCGCGCTCGTGCAGCAGGCCCAGGCGCTCGCCGCGCAGGTGAAGGAGGCGCAGGCCACGGTCACCGAGGCCGAGGACGCGTTCAACCAGGTCGTCCGGTCGATCCCGAACGTCGTGCTGCCGGACGTGCCCAAGGGTGGCGAGGACGACTTCGTCACGCTCCGCACCGTCGGCACCAAGCCCGAGTTCGACTTCGAGCCGAAGGACCACGCCGACCTCGGTGAGCACCTCGGCATCATCGACATCCCGCGCGGCGTCAAGGTCTCCGGCTCGCGCTTCTACTTCCTCCGCGGCCTCGGCGCCCGGCTCGAGATCGCCCTGATGTCGCTCGGTCTCGACCGGGCCGTCGCCGCCGGGTTCGAGCCGCTCATCACGCCGACGCTCGTCCGCCCGGAGACCATGGCCGGCACCGGGTTCCTCGGGGAGCACGCCGCCGAGGTGTACCGCCTCGAAGCCGACGACCTCTACCTCACGGGCACGAGCGAGGTCGCCCTCGCCGGCTTCCACGCCGACGAGATCCTCCCGCTCGCGGAGGGCGAGGCGCACCGCTACGCCGGCTGGTCGACCTGCTACCGCCGCGAGGCCGGGTCGGCGGGCAAGGACAACCGCGGCATCCTCCGCGTGCACCAGTTCAACAAGCTCGAGATGTTCTCCTACGTCCACCCGGACCAGGCCGAGGCCGAGCACGAGAAGCTCGTCGGGTACCAGGAGTCGATGCTCCAGGACCTCGGCCTGCACTACCGCGTGATCGACGTCGCCGGCGGAGACCTCGGCACGAGTGCCGCGCGCAAGTTCGACATCGAGGCGTGGGTCCCGACGCAGGGCACCTTCCGCGAGCTCACCTCGACGTCGAACTGCACGACGTTCCAGGCCCGTCGCCTCGACATCCGGTACCGCACTGAGTCGGGCAAGACCGCGCCCGTCGCGACCCTCAACGGCACGCTGGCGACCACGCGGTGGATCGTCGCCATCCTCGAGACGCACCAGCAGGCCGACGGGTCGGTCGTCGTGCCCGAGGTGCTCCGGCCGTACCTCGGTGGCGTCGAGGTGATCGAGCCCCGATGACCTCCCACGAGCGGTTCGTCGACGGATCCGGTGACGGTGGCGCCGCGGCGCCCGGTACCGCTGCCGCCGCCGGACCTGCCGCCGCTGGTGGCGCTGCCCCGGCGCGGACGAAGCGCTGGCTCGTCGCGCTCGACATCGACGGCACGACCATGCGCGAGGACGGCGTCATCACCGACACCGTGATCGCCGCCGTCCGTGACGCCGAAGCCGCGGGGCACGAGGTCATGCTGTCCACCGGTCGCAGCGAGAGCATGACCGTCCCGCTGCTCGACACCCTCGGCATCCGTCCGAAGTACCTCGTCGTCGCCAACGGTGCCCTCACCCTCCGCCGACGTGAGGACGGCACCTACGAGCACGCCCACGTCGAGCGGTTCGACCCGACCGAGGTGCTGCAGACGATCCACGGAGCCCTCGCCGATGCAGCGTTCGGCGTCGAGGACGAGGACGGCCACTTCCTGCTGTCCGGCAACTTCCCCGACGACACCATGACCGTGCAGGGCGAGCACGTCCCGTTCGAGCAGTTGCTCGGCGTCGAGGCGACCCGCGTCGTCGTCATCTCTCCCGGGCACGACACCGAGGACTTCCTGCAGGTCGTCGAGCGGATGGGGCTGCACAAGGTCTCGTACTCGGTCGGCTGGACCTCGTGGCTCGACATCGCTCCCGAGGGCGTGACGAAGGCCACCGCGATGGAGCGGGTCCGCGAGTGGCTCGACATCCCGCGCTCCCGGGTGTTCGCCGCGGGTGACGGTCGGAACGACATCGACATGCTGCGGTGGGCGTCGACCTCGGGCCGCGGGGTCGCGATGGGCCAGGCGCCGGACGACGTGGTCGACGCGGGCAACGAGCTCACCGGCGGCGTCACCGACGACGGGCTCGCCGCGGCGCTCGACACGCTGCCGCGGTAGCGCCTGGCGCACGTCGCCTCGCTCGCCGTCCTGGAGGCCTGCTAGACTTCCCGGGACGCGATCACGTCTCGCCACGTGGTCGCGTCACTGGAGGGTTGTCCGAGCGGCCGATGGAGCCTGTCTTGAAAACAGGTGGGCAGTGATGTCTCGTGGGTTCGAATCCCACACCCTCCGCCGAGAGCTCGCCGCGACCGGTCGGCTCCTCAGCGTGACCGCGCCGGGGCCGACGCGCGATCGTCGTTGGCAGGTGATGCTTCCGGCGCGTCCTCGGTGAGCACGACGTCGGTCAGCGACAGCGCGTGGCCGATCACCTCGGCGAGGACGACCGCCGCGCACCCGACGAGGACGTACGTCCACCCGCCGAGTCGCTCGCGCAACGACCGGCTCGATCTCGACGGCATGTCGTGGCCTCTCGGTCGTGTGCGGTCGCAGGCGGTCCCGAGCGGTCGCGGGCGGTTCCGTGCGGTCGGTCGTCGGTCGTCTCCGAAGTGATCGAACCACGATGCTCGCCGCACAGCCGTCGACGACGGGGCTGGTGCGGAAAGTGCACGATGGACGCCGCCCCCTGGGTCGTCGTCTCGCCGGGTCAGCCCCGCACGCTGAAGGCCGCGAGCTCCGCGCGGGTGCGGGCCCCGTGCTTCCGGAGCAGGTTCGCCACGTGGTACTTCACCGTGTTGACGCTGATGCCGAGCCCCTCGGCGATCTCCCGGTTCCCGACGCCGGTCGCCACGAGCCGCAGCACGTCGCGCTCCCGCGCGGTGAGGTCGGAGTCGTCCGGCACGTCGAGCGCGGTCGGCGAGGGGTCGAGCGGGAGCGCGATGTCGAGCGTCGAACCCCAGCCCGGCGTCGAGTCCACCGTGAGGGTGCCGTCGAGGGCGACGACGCGCTCGGCGATCGGCCGCACGGCGTCGTCGTGGGCGTCGAGCGTGCCGGCGCCGTCGTCACGGAGCTGCATGAGGAGGTTCCGGCCGTCGCAGTCCCACTGGATGCGCACCCGCCGCGCTGCCCCGTCGTCGACGAGCGCGAGGACGGCGGTCCGGACGATCGCGCGGGCGCTGTGGGCGACATCCCCGGGCAGGGCGCGACCGGTGACGGGCGGCTCGACGAACTGCACGTCGAGGTCGCCGAAACGCACGAGCGGACGGAGGTCGGCGCGGAGTCGGGAGAACGCGCCGGTCACGGGTTCGAGGAGGGTGCTGCGCTGCCGATCGCTCGACGTCCGGAGCTCGACGAGCGCCGCCGAGGCGATCTCGACGGCCTCGGCGCGGGCGGCAGCGTCGGAGAGCCTGCTCGAGCGGAGGGCGGCGAGCACGGACTCGAGCGTCAGCGCGTGCCGGTCCGCCGTCTCGGCGACGGTCCGGGCGTGCTCGGCGGCGGCCGTCCGGCTGGCTGGAGCATGCGCGTCGGATCCCACACGCCGAACCTACCCGGTCCCACCCGAACGGACCGCCCCACCCGATCGGACGGGACGACCGTGCGCCCGAGCGGCTCCGGACACCGAGCCGCCAGGGCAGCATCGGACCCATGCCCACCACCACCGTCGCGGACGCCCTCGGCACGATCGGGAGCGAGCTGCAGGACCTCGTCACAGCCCTCCGCTCGGCGGACCCGGCCACCAACGAGCGTGCCCTCACGCTGCTCGCCGACGCCGACCGGGTCTTCGTGCACGGCGCCGGCCGCTCGGGCCTCGCGCTCCGGATGACCGCGATGCGCCTCATGCACCTCGGACTCGTCGTGCACGTCGTCGGCGAGGTCACGACGCCCGCGATCCGCGAGGGCGACCTGCTCCTCGTCGCGAGCGGTTCGGGCACGACCCGCGGGATCGTCGAGGCGGCGCGCACCGCAGCCGGCGTCGGCGCCCGAGTGCTCGCCGTCAGCACGACGGACGACGCACCGCTGTCCGAGGTCGCCGACACCACGCTCGTGGTCCCGGCGGCGACGAAGACCGACCGCTCCGGGACGGCCTCGGCGCAGTACGCCGGGAGCCTCTTCGAGCAGGCCGTCGTCCTGCTCGGGGATGCCCTGTTCCACGCGCTCTGGCAGCGCAGCGGACACTCCGCCGACGACCTGTGGCCCCGCCACGCCAACCTCGAATGATCCACCACCGGAAGGACACCACCATGCAGCTCCAGTTCGCCATGGACACCCTGACCACCGAGCACGCCCTCGAACTCGCCGGCAAGGCCGCGCCGTACGTCGACGTCATCGAGCTCGGCACGCCCCTCATCAAGAGCGCCGGCCTCTCCGCGATCACCGCGGTCAAGGAGGCGCACCCGGACAAGATCGTCTTCGCGGACCTCAAGACGATGGACGCCGGCGAACTCGAGGCCGACATCGCCTTCCAGGCCGGCGCGGACCTCGTGACCGTCCTCGGCGTCGCCGGTGACAGCACGATCGCGGGTGCCGTCAAGGCCGCGAAGCAGCACGGCAAGGGCATCGTCGTCGACCTCATCGGTGTGCCGGACAAGGCGGCCCGGGCGAAGGAGGTCACCGCGCTCGGCGTCGAGTTCGTCGAGATGCACGCCGGGCTCGACGAGCAGGCCGAGGAGGGCTTCACGTTCGAGACGCTGCTGCGCGACGGCGAGGCCTCCGGTGTCGACTTCTCGGTCGCAGGTGGCATCACGACCGACACGATCGCCGCCGTCCAGGCGTCGGGCGCCCGCGTCGCGGTCGCGGGCAGCGCGATCTACAGCGCCGACGACGTCGCCGCGGCGGCGTCCGCCCTGCGTGACGCGATCACGGAGCCGGCAGCGGCCTGATCGTCACCACTCCACGGACTGGAGGCTCG
>NZ_JBPUGH010000082.1:0-14493 GCF_051548005.1 Curtobacterium flaccumfaciens
TCCGTGACGGGTGCCGCGTCCGCAGCGGGCATCGAGGCCGCGAGCGCCGCCGCGAGTTCCTCGGCCCGGGCCGCGGCCTCGTCCGCGAGGCGCCGAGCCTCGTCCGCCGCGGCCTTCGCCGCCGCTGCCGCCGCCCGTGCCTGCTCCACAGCATCGCTCATGCGCTCAGCATACGAACGGCGGGGGCAGCCGGTTCGGTCCGGCTCGTACCGCTGTCGGACGACTCGGTCGACGTCGTCCGACAGCGGTCACGTCGCCCGACAGCGACGGCCCGCACACCGCAACGCCACCGACGCCACCCGACGCCGCGCGACGGTGTCAGTGCGAGAGCGCCGGGACCGTCCGCGGCCGGACGACCACCCAGAGCAGCAGGATCGCCACGGCCGACGTGCACGCCATCACCGCGGCCATCGGTGCCGCGGTCGTGATGCCGAGCCAGCCGACGATCGGCGAGACGAGTCCGGCCACGCCGAAGTTCAGCGCGCCGAGGAGGGACGCTGCGGTGCCCGCCTCCTTGCCGTGGGCCGCGAGGCCGATCACCTGCACGAGCGGGAACGAGAACCCGCACGCGGCGATGAAGAACCAGAGCGGCACGAGCACCCCGACGAGCCCGGCGCCGAGCAGGTCGAGCACGATGATCGCCACGGCCGCGAGGAAGAGCGTGGCGGTCGAGCACGCCAGGATCCACTGCGGGCCGACGCGCTGCGCGATGCGGGACGAGATCTGCACGCCGAGCACGACACCGATCGAGTTCACCGCGAAGAGCAGGCCGTACTGCTGCGCGTTGAGGTCGTACACCTGTTGGAAGAGGAACGGCGACGCGCTGAGGTACGAGAACAGTCCGCTGAACACCATCGCCCCGATGAGGGCGACGCCGACGAAGATCCGGTCGGAGAAGAGCGCTCGGTAGCGCTGCCCGACGCTCGAGTGCCCGGCCTCGTGCCGACGCGCCGGCGGCAGGGTCTCGACGATGAGCAGGAGCGAGGCGATCACGACGGCGAGGCCGTAGCACGCGAGGAAGACGAAGATCCCGCGCCAGCTCGTGAACCGCAGCATCTGCGAGCCGATGAGCGGGGCCAGGATCGGCGCGAGGCCGTTCACCATCGCGAGCCGGGACAGCATGCGCACGAGGGGCTTGCCGCCGAACAGGTCGCGCACGGTCGCCATGGCGACGACACCGCCCGCCGCGGCGCCCATCCCCTGCAGCACGCGGAAGAGCCCGAGGAGCTCGATGTCCGGTGCGGTCGCCGCCCCGATCGACGCGAGGACGTGCAGGCTCGTGGCGACGATGAGCGGGAGTCGACGACCGACCTTGTCGCTCCACGGTCCGACGAGCAGTTGCCCGATCGCGAAGCCGAGCGTGGTGGCGGTGAGGGTCAGCTGCACGGCACCGTCGGTGACGCTGAACTGCTCCTTGAGCGCGGGGAACGCCGGCAGGTACAGGTCGATGGTGAACGGCCCGAGCGCGGTGAGGGCGCCCAGGACGAAGACGTAGACGAGTCGCTGCCCGCGGGAGAGCGAGTCCCCCGGGTGCAGGACGACACGGAGCGAACCGGTGGTGGCGGGCGCGGTCACGAGCAGGGTCCTTCGACGGAGAGGAGGGTGGCGGCGGGAGCACGGACCCCGACTCGAATCGATTCGTCCGCGGAACCATCCTAACCGCACCTGTACGTCCCCTGACATGCGGTACGTTCGGACTGCCCGGCGGACCGGGCGATCTGGACAGAAGGGGGTGGGTGTCATGGTGGACGCCCGGATCCTGCACACGACCGCCGCCCTGCGCGAGGCGATCCTGCGGCTCGCAGCCGACCGCCCGGTCTCCCGCATCACGGTCGCGGACGTCACCCGCGCCGCCGGCATCAACCGCGCGACGTTCTACTCGCACGCGGTCTCGCCCGGGTCCTTGCTCGCCGACGTGCTCACCCCCGAGCTCGACCGCATCCGGGACGCCGACGCTGCAGCACGTCGCGCCGCGTTCGACCGCGGTGCCGGACCGGACGAGCTGGCCGCCATCACGCGCCGGGGCATCGACGCGGTCGTCGAGCACGTCGTGGCGCACAAGGACATCTACGGCAAGGCACTGCCGGACCCCGAGGACGGCTCGCTGCACCGACTGCTGGTCGACCACTTCACGGTGTCGAGCGCGCAGCACATCCGGGACCTCCCGGCGGGCCGACCGGAGCTGCTCGACGACGTCGCGGCGGGGTTCGTCGCGCAGGGCTTCGTCGGTGCGATCGAGGCCTGGCTGGCCGGCCCGCGCCGGTCGCGGAAGGCGCTGGTCGAGACCATCACGCTCTCGTTCCCGGCCTGGTGGCGCTGACGCACCACGGGACGGACGGGAGGCCCGGTGCCAGCTGGCACCGGGCCTCCCGTCCGTCCTGCGCGTCCGTCCAGGACGCGGTGCGCGCTACCGGCGCGCCACCTGCGAGAGCGCGGTGAACGACACCGAGCCGAGTCCCGTCACGTCGTCGTACCCCTTCGCGGTGGTGAGCGACGTGTCGTGGTCGAGCGTCACGAGGTAGTCCTTGCCGCTCGTGGCGCTCGTGTACGCGAGGGCGATCGGCGACTTCGGCGGCACGACGTCGTTGAACGCCTCGGGTGCCGCGCGGTACGTCGCGTAGATCGTCGGGTTCGCGAACCCGAGCCGGGTGTGCGTCGACTGCTGCACGATCGCCATGAGCGCCGCCGTCAGGGGGGACGCGAGCGAGGTGCCGCCGTACGTCTCGTTGACGAAGTCGCCGGTCGCGAGGGTGGTGTCGTCCGTGATCGGGCGGATCCCGATCGCGAAGCCGGTGTACGGGTCGGCGAGCGCCGCGAGGTCCGGCGAGACGCGCTTGCCGTTCGCGAGCGACGACGGCACGACGCCCTTCTGGTAGGCGGGCTGGTCGAAGAGCGTGCTCCGACCGCCACCGGCGCCACCGCCGACGAGGTTGCCGGGCAGCGGTGCTGCGTAGACGTCACCACGGTCGCTCGACACGATCTGGTCGAGGACGTCGCCCCACCCGGTCTCGAAGGTCTTGCGACCGTCGGCGCCGATGCCGAGGCTCGTCCCGCCGACCGCGGTCACCCACGGGCTCGACGCGGGGAAGTCCGGCTGTGCACTGCCGAGGGCGGCCGACTCGTCGCCGTTGTCCCCGCTCGAGAAGTAGAGGCCGATGCCCTCGCCGGCAGCCTGGATGTGCAGGTTCTCCTGGCCGCGGATGGCCGACAGCGGCACGTTCTCGCCGACGTCGCCGTAGCTGTTGCTCACGAGGTTCGCGAGCCCCTGGTCGAGGACCTTCGACATCGCGACGTCGAGGCCACCGCCGCAGTTCGTCCCACCGACGTAGAGGATCTTCGCGGCCGGGGCGACGGCGTGCACCGACTGCACGTCGAGCGTCTCCTCGCCCTGCCACCCGCTGGGCTGCTGGCACAGGACCTGGTCGGTGAACTGCGAGGGCGACGGGATCTTCTGCTGGAAGGTCGCGCTCGTGAGGCCCGGCTCACCGTTCTGCGCCGAGTAGCTGTTCGTGTCGTGCACGATCGTCGGCGAGGCGTACGCGTCGATGATCGCGACGGTCTGTCCCTGCCCCTGCACGCCCCTCGCCGCGAGCGCGTCCACGCCGTAGGCGGAGCGGATCTGCTTCGGCACGTAGCCGCAGGCGAAGGTGCGGACGGTCGTCGTGCCGTAGGCCGCGGGGACGGTCGCCGTGTTCTGGCCGTCGTAGGCCGAGCACTTCGCCTGGATCCCGGTCGGGCCGGTCGCCTGTTCGCGGAGGGTCCGGGCCGGCGTCGAGGTGGCGGGCGTCTCGCCCTGCTGGACGAGTTCGGGGTGGGTCAGGAGGCGTCCCTGGTCGACCGTGACCCCGCTGACGAGGCCGGCGATCGAGGACGGCAGCGACGGCGCGGACGACGGTGCGACGAGGGTCTTCCCCGCGTGGCGGTAGCTGTGCAGGCTCGTGCCGAGCACCCCGCCGACGACGGACGCCGGTCCGCGGAACACCACGAACTCGTGGCTGGCCGGGACCGCCGTGATCGTGAGGCCCTGCGCCCGGAGGTACCCGGTGACCTCGTCCGCGGAGGCCTTGGTGGGTGCGTACTTCGCGATCCACGCCGACGGGCTGAGCGGCTTGCGGTAGTGCGCGCTGCCGGGCGTCGAGACGGCGGTGGCGAGCGCCTCGGCACCCTGCTGGTTCCGGAGCGGCAGGTAGACCTCGCCCTCGACGTCGGTGCTCGCGGCCACGGTGCCGGCGTCGTTCGTGCTCGTCGCCCACGACGGGGTGGAGTCGGGCAGGGTGTGCCGGGTGGCGGCGTCGGCGGGTCCGGCGGTCATGGCGACGGCACCGATCGTGCACGCTGCGGTGGCGATCGCGACGAGCGCGGTCCGGGTCCTCTTGGGTTCGGTCCGACCGGGGGTCGGTGGGCGTCGTTGCACTTCGGGTCCTCTCACCGTGGAGCTGGGGTGAGGCGACTGTAGTGAGCTTGTGGAACGACCGGACAGTCGGTGGAACCACCGACGTGCGGCGTCACCCGTTCGGGGGTGACGACTGTCCTTCTGCTCAGCCGTCGGGGGCGTGGTGGTGCGGGGTCCGCCCTCGTGCCTGGGGAGTCACCGGGAGACCGATCGTCCCTCTTGCGCAGCTCGGGTCAGCCGTTCGGGGGCTTCTCGCCGCGCTGGAGGGACTCCACGACCGCCGTGGCCTTCGCGACCGTGGCCGCGTCGGAGTCGCTCCCCTGCACGCGGTAGTCGGCGGACACGCCGTCACCGCCGGTCCCCGAGGTCGGCAGGGGGTCACCGACCGCGACGACCACCACGCCGGCGTCGTGGGCGACCTGCAGCGCGCCGGAGAGCGACGCGGGGTCGGCCGCCTCGACGAGGAGCGCCTTCGCACCGCGCTGGACGAGCTGGCGCACCGCCCGTTCCTGGTCCGCGGCAGCGTCGGCCGTCCCCGCGACCCGGACGTCCGGCCGGAACCCGGCGGCGGTCAGGTCGTCACGGAACCGCGTGGCGAGCGGCACACCGCCGGAGGTCGTCCCCGGGGTCGCCGCGCTGCGCAGCAGGACCACCCCGACGACCGCGTTCTGGTCGAAGCCGCCGTCGGAGCTCGTCAGGTCGCTGCTCTGCACCGGGGTCGGCGCAGCAGACGTCGTGCCCTGACAGCCGGTCAGCGCGAGGGCCGCGGCGAGGGCGACGGCTGCGGCGACGATGCGGGTGGACACGTCGGCCAGGCTACCCGCGGTCCGTGACCGTGGCCGGTGGCGGGACGGGCCCGAGCCGACGGACGGCCGCCCAGGCGACGAGCGACACGAGCACCATGCCGCCGAAGACGAGCGGGAACGCCACGTCGGTGTCCGCGCCGCCCGTGCCGACGAACAGCAGCCCGGTCAGCGCGAGCCCGACCACGCTGCCGGAGGCGTCCGCGATCGTGAGCGCGCTCGACGCGAAACCGTCGTCGCCTTCTCCCGAGAACCGCAACGTGAGCATGGACGTGCGCGGGTAGATGGCGCCCATGCCCGCTCCCCCGACGAACCAGCCGACGACGAGCAGCCACCACGGCAGGTCGAACGTCGCGACGGCGAACGCGGCGAGCAGGCTCACGAGCACCAGGCCGAGCCCGACGCCGAACGTCCGCGCCGCGGTCAGCCGGGTCTCGCCGAGCCGTCCGTGCAGCCAGCTCGCCCCGGCCCAGCTCAGCGCGGCGACCGTCAGTGCGAGTCCGGCGGTGGAGGCGGACAGTCCGTGCTTCGCCTGCAGCAGGAACGGGACGTAGGCCTCGCTCCCGAAGAACGACGCGGCGACGAGACCACGGAGCAGCACGACCGACGGCAGACCGGGTGCGGCGCGGAACGTCCCCGGCGGCACGAGCGGACGGAGGGCAGCCCAGGTACCGACGACACCGATGACCACGGCTGCGACGCGGGCCCAGGCGCCGAGGTCGGGCGCGACGTTGAGGAGCAGGATCGCGACCGCCGCAGCCACCGACCACCCGATGCGGGCGCGCTGCCACGGCGCCCGGACCTCGGCGGCCGGCGGGTGCAGGCGCCGGAGGGTCGGGACGAGCACGCTGAACCCGACGACCGCGATGGCGAGTGCCCCCGCGAAGACCCAGTGCCAGCCCCAGACCTCGGTGACGATCCCGGCCAGCGCCGGTCCGACGAGCGCCGGGAGCACCCAGGCCGCGGCGAACCCCGCGAACACCGGGCCGTGCAGCTCGTCCGGGAAGATCCGCGCCACGAGCACGTAGAGCACGACGTCGATCGCCCCGGCGCCGAAGCCCTCGACGAGTCGCCCGACGAGGAAGACCTCCATCGTCGGCGCGGTCATCACCACCGCGGTGCCGATCGCGAAGAAGGCGGCGGACACCCACGCGACCACGCGGCCACCGGAGCGATCGGTCCAGTTGCCCGCCAGCACCATGCCCGGGACGCCGGCGGCGAGCGGTGCGGCGAAGGCCAGCGCGTACAGGGTCTCGCCGTCGAGGTCGCGGCTGATCTCCGGCATGACGGTGGTCATCGCGAGGTTCTGGAACGCCGCGACCGCGACGATCGCCACCATGCCGACGGTGGCGAGGGCGTACCGCCCGCTGAAGATGCTGGTCCTCGTCGGGGCGGCGGTGCTCACCGCACCATCCTAGGAGCGGCCAGCGACGGTCGTGGGGTCGCGGAGGGCCGGACGGGAGGCGCGGGGCGGGCCCGCACCGTGCCTCCCGTCGGTCTGGTCAGCGCGTCAGCGCCTGCCGCAGGTCGGCGACGAGGTCGCCGGCGTCCTCGATCCCGACGGAGAGGCGCACGATGTCGTCGGGCACCTCGAGTTCGGTCCCGCGCACCGAGGCGTGCGTCATCTCGCTCGGGTACCCGATGAGCGACTCGACGCCGCCGAGCGATTCCGCGAGCGTGAACACCTCGGTCGACTCCGCGAACCGTTTCGCCGCGGCGGCTCCGCCGGACAGCGAGAGCGAGAGCATGCCGCCGAAGCCGCGCATCTGGCGGGCTGCGACATCGTGCCCCGGGTGGTCGGCGAGCCCCGGGTAGAAGACGCGCTCGACGCCGGGCGCACCGACGAGCGACTCGGCGACGGCCTGGGCGTTGGCGGAGTGCCGCTCCATCCGGACCGCGAGCGTCTTGATGCCGCGGGTGGTGAGGAACGCGTCGAACGGCGACGAGATCGCCCCGGCACCGAACTGCAGGAACGCCACCCGCTCGGCCAGCTCCTCGTCGCCGAGCACCACCGCCCCGCCGACGACGTCCGAGTGGCCGCCGAGGTACTTCGTGGTCGAGTACACGACGGCGTCGGCGCCGAGTGCGATCGGCTGCTGCAGGTACGGCGACGCGAAGGTGTTGTCCACGACGACGAGCGCGCCGGCGCTGTGCCCGAGCTCGGCGAGCGCCGCGATGTCGGCGATCTTCATGAGCGGGTTCGTCGGGGTCTCGACCCAGAGCACGGTCTTCGCCGGAGCACCCTCGAGCGCGGTCCGGACGGCGTCGGTGTCGCTCATGTCGACCACCACGAGCTGGACGCCCCACGGCACGTGCACCCGGTTCACGAGGCGGTGCGTGCCGCCGTACACGTCGTTGCCCATCACCACGCGGGCGCCCGGTTCGAGGTACGCGCGGAGCAGGGCGTCCTCCGCCGCGAGCCCTGAAGCGAACGAGTACGCCGCGACACCGCCGTCGAGGTCGGCGAGCAGGGTCTGCAGGCCGTCGCGGGTCGGGTTCCCGCCGCGGGAGTACTCGTACCCGGCGCGCATGTTCCCGATGCCGTCCTGCGCGTAGGTGGACGTGACGTGGATCGGGGGGATGACCGCGCCGGTGCCGGCGTCGGGCTCCTGGCCGGCGTGGATCGCGCGGGTGCTGAACTCGGTCATGCTGTGGGTTCCTCGGTCGTTCGGAGGTCGGACGGTCGGGTGGTCAGGCGAGCGGTCGGGCGGTGGAGCGGCCGGTTGCTCGAGCGGTCGGGCGGTCGGGCGGTCGAGCGTCCGCTCACTCGGACAGGGACGTGAGCAGGTCGTGGCGGGTGAGGACCGTGACGGGCTTGCCGTCCTCGACCACCAGGAGTGCGTCGACGGTCTCGAGGGCACGCCGGGCGGCCGAGACCGACTCCCCGATGCCGATCAGCGGCAGCGGCTCCCCGACGAACGGCGTGAGCGCGTCCGTCATCGACGCGGCACCCGTGAACACCTGCTCGAGCAGGTCCTTCTCGGCGACGGCGCCGACGACCTCGCCGATGACGACGGGTGGCTCCGCGCTGAGGACGGGCATCTGCGAGACGCCGTACTTCGCCATGATGTCGACGACGTCGCGGACGGTGTCGGAGGGGTGGGCGTGCACCAGGTCGGGCAGCCGACCGTCCTTGCCCGCCACGACCGAGCCGACCGTGCGGGCGTCGTCCGTCTCGGCGAACCCGTACGAGCGCATCCACCGGTCGTTGAAGATCTTGCCGAGGTAGCCGCGACCGCCGTCGGGCAGGAGCACCACGACGACGTCGTCCTCGGTCAGGTCACGGGCAGCCCGGAGTGCGGCGACCACGGCCATGCCGCTCGAGCCCCCGACGAGCAGGCCTTCCTCGCGAGCGAGCCGCCGGGTCATCGCGAACGACTCGGCATCGGTGACGGCGATGATCTCGTCGGGCACCCCGGCGTCGTACGCGGCGGGCCAGAAGTCCTCGCCGACGCCCTCGACGAGGTACGGCCGGCCGGTGCCGCCGGAGTACACGGAGCCCTCGGGGTCCGCGCCGACGATGCGGACGCGTCCCTCGGAGGCCTCCTTGAGGTAGCGCCCGGTGCCGGAGATGGTGCCGCCGGTGCCGACGCCCGCCACGAAGTGCGTGATCCGCCCCTCGGTGTCGCGCCAGATCTCCGGACCGGTGGTCTCGTAGTGGCTGCGCGGACCGTTCGGGTTCGCGTACTGGTTCGGCTTGTAGGCGCCCGGGATCTCCTGCACGAGGCGGTCCGACACCGAGTAGTACGACTCCGGGTGCTCGGGCGGGACCGCGGTCGGGGTGACGACGATCTCGGCGCCGTACGCGGTCAGCACGTTCCGCTTGTCCTCGCCGACCTTGTCCGGCAGCACGAACACGCAGCGGTAGCCGCGCTGCTGCGCCACGAGCGCGAGGCCGACGCCGGTGTTGCCGGACGTCGGCTCGACGATGGTGCCGCCGGGCCGGAGGTCGCCGGACGCCTCGGCCGCGTCGATGATCCGCGTGGCGATGCGGTCCTTCGACGACCCGCCGGGGTTGAGGTACTCGACCTTGACGAGGACGGTCGCCCGGATCCCCTCGGTCACCCGGTTGAGCTTGACGAGCGGGGTGTCGCCCACGAGGTCGACGACGGAGTTCGCGTAACGCACGGGCCGAGTCTAGATGCCCGTCCCGAGCGCACTCCCGGACGTGACGCCGTGCTGCAGCTGGCCGGCCCGCGCCGCGATCGTGTCCGCGACGTCCTGGTGCCGCCGGTCGATCACGGCACCGATGTCACGGGCGAGCTGCGGGTTCGACCGCACGATGGTGTCGATCGCCTCCACCGGGACGACGAGCACCGCGACCTCGGTCAGGGCCACCTGGAAGGTCTGCACGACCTCGCGCGTGAGCGAGGTCTGCCCGACGTAGTCGCCGGCCTCCACCCGGGTCGCGGGGAGCTGCTCGTCGCCGAACGGCACCCGGAGCTCGACGCTCCCGCTCAGCACGAAGCGGATCGCCGTCGGGACGACACCCGGCCGGGAGATCACCTCCCCGGCCGCGTACCGCTCGAGCGTGACGACCTGTCGGAGGGCCGCGACGTCGTCGGACGCCAGGTACAGGGTCGGTGCGATCGAGGCGAGGGCGGCGTCCCGTCGCTCGTCGGTGACGAAGTCGTCGGTCGTGTCACCGTCGAGCCCGAGGCCGGCGCGCCGAGCGGCGTACCAGAGCCACATCCGGAACTGGGCGAGCGCCGGAGCCTCCTGTGACGGGCCACCGACCTCGAACGAGACGGCGTAGCCGGTGCCTCCCGTCGGCTCGGCCGACGGGCTCGTGCCCGACGCGAGCTGGGGCAGACCCGACGCGACGCGCTGGAGGAGGGCGACCACGGCTGCCGGAGCGTCGTCCGTGGTGAACGTGACCGACGTCGAGACCGGGTACGTGCCTCCCGTCCGGCTGAGGTTCGTGAAGGACGCACCGGCGAGCGACCCGATCGGCGTGATGAGGATGCCGTTGCCCGTGTCCAGGTGCACGGACCGCCAGTTCACCTCGATGACCCGGCCGCGCGTCCCGCCGATGTCGAGCCAGTCCCCGAGCCGGAACGGCTGCTCGAACAACAGGAACAGCCCGGCGACGATCGGCCCGACCGCGGTCTGCAGGGCCAGCGCGATGACGAACGAGCCGACGCCGAGGGCGGTGAAGATGCCGCCGATGTCTGCGCCCCACACGATGCGGAACACGACCGCGAGGCCGATCGCCACGAGGACGACCCGCGCGATGTCGACGAAGATCGACGGGATCTTCTCGCGCCAACTGCCCTTCCGGGCGTTCGTGAACAGCAGGACGTTCATGCCGTTCAGCACGAACACGATGACGAGGAACCCGAGCACCGTCGCGATCACCTGCGTCACCACCGGCCGGGACGGGTCGACCGCCGCCGTGACCTGCACGCTCAGGACGAGGATCGCGATGACCGGGACGACCGCGTTGCGGAGCAGGCCGACGACCTTGTGCAGCGAGTTGCCCCGGCGCTGCAGGTTCGACTGCAGCTCGGTGAGGACGAGCAGCACGACCGGGAGTCCGACGATGACGACGATCGCCGGCCAGAACCACGGCTGCTGCCAGAACGGGGTCACGGCTGCACCTGCTCGAGCTTCCAGATGCGCTGCGTCCCGGACTGCGTCCGGACCTCGCCCGCGTCCACGATGCCGCCCCGGTCGCCGAGCTTGTCGACGACCCGCTGCGTGGCGTAGACCCCCGGCGACGGGGCGATGCCCTGCACGCGGTAGGCGAGGTTCACGGCGTCACCCCACATGTCGTAGACGAGGCTCGCCCGTCCGACGAGTCCGCTCGTCACCTGACCGGCGTCGATGCCCGCTCGGAGTCCCACGCGGGAACCGTGCTGCCCGTTGAAGCGTTCGAGCACGCGCTGCGACTCCTCCGCCCACTCCACGACCCGCCGGACGTTGTCGACACGGGGCACGCTCAGGCCGCACGACGCGAGGTACCCGGCCCGCGTCGTCCGCACACGCTCGATGCCGTACCGACCGGCGGCCTCGTCGAGCGAGCGCCAGAGGTCGTTCACGAGCGCCAGGCTCTCCTCGGCGGAGAGTCCCTTCGCGAAGTCGTCGAAGCCGATCAGGTCGGCGTACACGACCGCGACGTCCTGGTGGTCGGCCGCGATGGTGTCCTCGCCCTGCTTGTACCGCTTGGCCACGTCCTCCGGCATCATCGTCAGCAGCAGTGTGTCGTTCTGTCGCCGCTGCTCGTCGAGGAGGTCCTGCTTCACCTGGAGACTCCGGCTCATGTCGTTGAACGCGAGTCCGAGGTCGCCGATCTCGTCGCCGCCCTTCGTCTGCACCTCGACGCCGAGCTCGCCGGCGCTCACCCGGTTGACGGCCCGTTGCAGCCGTCGGATCGGCCGCACGAAGACCTGCGCGAGCAGGAGCGAGAGCAGGGACACGAGCACGATGATCCCGACGAGGGCGAGGGCGAGGTTCCGCGCGAACACGTTCACCGGCGCGAAGGCCTCGGAGGTGTCCATCTGCGCGACGACCACCCACCGCAGGCCGTCGACCTCGAGCGGTGCGTACGCCGCGAGGACCTCCTTGCCGCGGTAGTCGCTGGCTATCACCGTCCCGGACTTCCCCTGCAACGCCCGGCTGACCGGCGTCGTGTTCACCTCCTGGAGCAACACGGAGCCCTTGACCTGCACCTGCCGCTTCGCGACCGCTGGCGCCGTACCGGCCGCGATGACGTCCCGCTCGTACTGCGCCGGGTGCTGCAGCAGCTGCCGAGAGTACGACCGCATCAGACGATCGTCGCCGACGAGGTACGACTCCCCCGTGTCGCCGAGCCCGTCCGCCTTCCAACCCTGGTCACCGGTCATCACGGCGCTGACGAGCGCCAGGGGCACCTGCACCGCCATCACGCCGATGATCTTGCCGTCGTCGCCCACCGGGGACATCACCCACAGCGTCGGCACGTTGAGGCTCGGGACGTACCGCTGGAAGTCCGTGACCACGAAGCCGTCGGAACTCGTCAGCCGGAGCGCGTCGCGGTACCCGGTCGCGAGGTTCGACTCGCGGTACGGCCCGTCGTCCAGGTCCGTGCCGAGGTCCGCGCCCGAGTACGCCGAGTACACGACGTCGCCGTCCGTGTTCATGAGGAGCAGGTCCTCGTACCCGACCGTCTCCACCGCCTGCCGGAAGTACGACTGGTACTCGGCGTGCGCCTTCGACCAGGCACTGCCGTCGCCGGCGTCGTCCTGCGCGATCGCCTCGTCGTAGTCGGTGAACGGAGCGGTGTACCGCGCCTGCAGGTACGTCTGCGGATCGGACGTCGGCGCGAACTGCTGCGGGTCGGCCGTCCCACCGGACGCCTTGTCGAGCTGCGGCACGAGGGTGTCGGCGTACCAGTCGTCGACTTTCTGCTGGTCGTCGTCGGACACCGGACGGCGCTGCAGGTCGTCCCACCCGGACTCGAACGCCTTGGTCGCCCCGATGACGCTCGCGTTCCGGGTCTGCGCGACCACGGTGTCGGTGAACTGCCCGAACGACCGCTTGAGCTCGGTGATCCGGGCCTCCCGCAGCGAGGTCACCTGGTTGAAGGCGGCGGCCTGGAGGGAGTCGCGGCCGTTCACGTAGCCGACGGCACCGACGACGAGCGCGGCGACGAGGCTCACGGCCAGGAGCATCACGAGGAGCTTCGACTGGACGTCGAGCGCCCCACTCGTCAGGAACCCGCGCAGGCGGCCCGGCCGACGGGGCTGGTCGGCGCGCTGACCGGGGTCGCGGGCACCGTTCGATCGGTCCGGATCGTCCGATCGGTACGGGTTGTCCGATCGGTACGGGTTGTCCGATCGGTACGGGTTGTCCGGGCCGGCGGTGCTGCCCGCAGGCGGGATCGGGTCGGACGGGGAGGAGGCATCGGTCACGGAGGACTCCGATCGGGCGGCGCGGATCAGGGGGCACTGCTCGGGTTTGTGGATCCACAGGTACCACGCGAGGAACCGTCGCGTCCGTGTTCGCTCGATATCCGCATCCCGCGGAGCGGGATCGCTCACGATCGGCGACACCCGTCGCGCGTCCGGCCCAGCGGTGCAGGCGGTGGCGTGGCCGTCTCGGAGCCGGTCGGCCCGGTCGCCGCGGCGGGGCGAGATGGCGTCTCGCGGTCCGGACCGCACCGTCGTCGGTGCCCGCCGCCATCGGTCTGGAGGCGCGGTGCCAGCCCGCCACGGGCCTCCAGGCTGACGGTCGGGACGGCGCGCGACACCGGTGGTGTGCGCCGCGGCGGGCCGGGTCGCGTTGCGGCGGGGCGACGCGGGCCGCGTCGCGGCAGGCCGGGTTCAGCCGCCGCGTGTGGTGCCCGCCAGCCCTCGTCCGACCCTCACCTGTCGGTCAGGCGCCCACCGGCAGGTTCTGCTGACGATGGAGCGTCGCGTACGTGCCGCCGATCTCGAGGAGCTCGTCGTGTGTGCCCTGTTCGACGATGCGTCCGTGGTCGAGCACGAAGATCACGTCGGCGTCGCGGACCGTCGACAGTCGGTGCGCGATCGAGATCGTCGTCCGGCCGGCCGCCGCGTTGTCGAGCGCCGTCTGCACCACCCGCTCGGAGATCGAGTCGAGCGCGCTCGTCGCCTCGTCGAGGACCAGGACGGGTGGGTCCTTGAGCAGGACGCGCGCGATGGCGATGCGCTGCTTTTCGCCGCCGGAGAGCCGGTAACCACGTTCTCCGACGATCGTGTCGTACCCCTCGGGGAACGACGCGATCGTCTCGTGGATGTTGGCCGCGCGAGCTGCCCGTTCGAGGGCCTCGTCGGTGGCGTCCGGTCGGGCGTAGCGGAGGTTGTCGCCGATAGACGCGTGGAAGAGGTAGGTCTCCTGACTGACGATGCCGACGTGCCGCATCAGGTCCTCGTGCTCGATGTCGCGCACGTCGGCGCCCGCGAACCGCACGCTGCCGCTCGTCGCCTCGTACAGCCGAGGGACCAGGTACGACACGGTCGTCTTGCCCGCTCCCGACGGGCCGACGAACGCGGCGAACTGCCCCGGCCGGAGCTCGAACGAGACGTCGCGCAGCGTCGGGTTGTCGGGCTCACCGTCCGGGTAGGCGAAGGTCACGTGCTCGAACGCGACGTGCCCGAGGCGGGACTCGTCGACCGGGTGCGCCGTCGGGGAGTCGGTGATGGCCGGCTTCAGGTCGAGGTACTCGAAGATGCGGGCGAACAGGGCGCCCGAGGTCTGGAGGTCGAGCACGACCCGGAGCAGTCCGACGGTCGGGAAGAGCAGGCGCGACTGTACCGTCGTGAACGCCACGATCGTGCCGGCCGTGATCGGGAC
>NZ_JBPUGH010000083.1:0-14413 GCF_051548005.1 Curtobacterium flaccumfaciens
CCGCCCGAGGCCCTGTCTCAATAGCTCCCAGAACCGCGCCTCTCGAGCACGGTGTTCCAGCCTCGATCCCATCTGCAGCACTCCGATTCACGGTGGTGTTGCAACGACCGGCTGAAACCAAGGATCGCTTACCGAGACGGACTGCGGTCTGCTGTGGCACGCTGATCCGGTGCGTCAGTCGGACCTTCGCGCCCTGCTCGATCAGGCGTCCCGAGAACAGCTCATGGTGCTGCGACGCCGCTCCGAGCCTGACGCTCGGTACAGCGGCTACGTTCTCGCACTCGGAGCCAAGTGGGTCCTCCTGGCCCGGGTCGCGGAAGGCGGATTCTTCGATGGCCACGTCGCGTTCAGACTCACTGACCTCAGACAAGCACAGCTCGACCGGTCCTTCGAGTCGCAAGCAGCCCGACTCCGTCCGGAGTGGCCGCCACGCGACCCGGACTGGCTCGTTGGTGTCGATGTCGGTCTCGACCGAACCCGGGACGTCCTGAAGGCGTTCGGCGCCGACGGCTCGCTGATCGCGGTGCAGAAAGACCGTCGGCCTGACGCGCTGTGGGTTGGCATTGTCGACGAAATCAGCCGTCACTGGCTCTACCTCTGGGAGGTCCGGCCCAGCGGCGAGTGGAAAGACCGGCCGCTCGGCTACCGCATCCGGCGCGTCGCGGCCATCGAGCGAGGCGGGCAGTACCTCCGAGGCCTCGCTGACGTCGCTGGCAACGAACCACCGACCACGAGCACCGGCACCGACTGAATTGCACCGACAGTCCCGGCAACCGATGGATTGGCGGGCACTGGGAACACCCCCGTGCTGTCAGCGTCCTGACCGACCAGCTCGTTCCGAAAAGATCAGCACCATGAACGCCATGATGACGCATGCCGCTCCTACGATTTTCGTCGGCACTCCCGGTGGCAACACGAAGAGCCCGAATCCGCATCCTGCCAGCAGGATCAGGAGCGTGAGAGTCAAAGGGCGAATGCGCATTAGCCTCCTTACGAGCAAGCTCCAATTAGCGTTTCGATGGCCGATCGCCTATCCGACACACACGAACCAGCGCTCGGCATGGCCTCTGCTCATGTTTGCTGCGGGTGCATCAGGGATGTGGATTGCCCTGCCCCTAATCGGGGCCGTGATGGTCTACGGCATCGTCCGCGGGATCATCCGCAAGCGAAACGGCAAGGAGTGTCCGCACGCCGATCCCCCTCCGAGAAGCGAGAGCAGCATGGGGCAATGATGCGTCGGTACCGAATCTGGACGGCGTGGACCGTCGGCCCGCTCACGGCGGCCCTGATGGTTCTGACGGTCATGGCGGCAGCCACGGACTTCACGCCCTGGCCGCCGCTGCTCGCTGCGACCGTCGCCGTCGCTCTTGCCGGGACAATCTTGATCGCGCTGGGGCCGCGCGTCGCCCGGCAGCAGGCTCGGGAACGCCGTGGCCAGCACAACCAGCGCGTTCGATAGCCGATCCGCTGCCGGTCGTCGGCTTCGATGTCCGCACCGGGCACTACCGCAGTCTGTCAGGGCACATCTACTCGAGGTCGGAGCGCGGCCCGTCCAGCCTGTCTGCGCCAGATTCTGTGCCGGCAGCCTGCTCACTCTCACGACGACGAGCCCGTGTAAGGCTCACCGCCAACCCGAAGGTCCCCGGTGCGCACCAGACGCCGATCACGGCGAAGTCCAGTGGGCTGCGCCTGGTCAGCGCAATGCCGAGCCAGATCAGAGCCCCGAGGTATGCAAGCGGCCACATCACGGCCGAGTTGTCGGAGATTCTCCACCAGGGACGTATCGCGGGGCCCGGTGTTCTCATCGAGGTTGACCGCTCATCTGGCCGTTCATCAGACAACTCAAGCTCCTCTTTTCGCTTCGCATCGCGTCGCGATCGGCCTTGGGCCCCGCCGATAGCCATGGAACCACGCCGCCGTGCCAGCGGACCGGGCAGCTCAACCATCGCGGCCCGGCACGCCTGGTTCCGATTGGTGAAGGTTTGGCAAACGGGCACCTTCGAACTGATCGCGTTCCGACCCGCGGACGTCGCGGGTCTTTTCAGCTGAACCGGCGAAAACTAGTGTCGGCAAACGTGAGTACGCACCGACGCAGATTCCCGACCGAACTCGCCCTGGCGTTCGCGGGGATCGCACTCGGTGTTGCCGGAACACTCGGCAACAGTGGCGACGTGGTCGGACTCCTGTGGTCGCTGGGCGGAGCACTGGTGTTTCTCGGAATCTACTTCGGCATCCTGGCGGCTTTCGTCGGAGTGCTCGAACGACGTGCCCGGGCCCCCGAGCTCGCCGACCCTGCATCCCTACAGCTTCTTGGTTTCCTGACGAAGTCGGGCCGTGTCGCCTTCGGCCTGCCGGCGTCGTACTTGGTCCGCAACGTCGTGCTCATCGGTCTCACCGCAAGTAGCGTGCGTGTCCAGACTCGGACGCGGTCGATCGACGTCACCACGTCCTGTTCTTCCGCGCGTGCGATCGACTTCGACGTGAATGAGGGTGTCTTCGCAGCGACGCCGCGCATCAAGGGCGGGATCGAGATCGAGTGCGGGATCGGTACCGTCCGCATTGTCGTCATGCCGCGCGGGCGCGGCGGGATCGGTTTCATGAGCCGTGCCGAGGTCAGTAAGAAGCTCTCAGCGCTCGAGGTGAACACGGCAGCCTGAGTCTCTCGCGGGCCGATAGCCGCTCCGCTATCGAGACGGCCAGCGCATCTGTCCCGGCAATGAGCGTCCTGGTCACAGAGGCGAGAGTCCTGGCTCGATGAGGTGGCGGGGAATGTGCGCCGTGCAGATCGACCGGTCCGGCGGTAGCTCGCCGTGCTCGAACTCGTATTCGCACTCACCGCACGTCGTGCCCGTTGCGCTCCATTCGCCGGGATGCTCGTCCCACGGGTGCGTGCACGCGGGGCAGGCGGTCTTGCGGAGGCGCTTCGAGACGGCATGGAAGTCCAGGAGTACCGGCGCTGATCCGTCCCACGGCCGCCACCGCCCCCAGCGGCGGACCGCGATCGGCGTCGAGCCGACGTCGATCAGCACTTCGCCCAGCACAGCGGTGGTCACCACCACCGTGCACGGGATGGCGCCCCGGAGCGTCACCGTGGTCGCGGTGATGTCGATGCTCTCGAGTACGAGGTCGCCTGTCCCGTCGGTACTGTCGACGACGACTTCCACCGCGTCGGCCACGGTCAGAGTGACGGGCAGTCGAGCAGTGCCGACGCTCGTGTCGTGCTCGATGATCCAACCGTGCAGAACCAGCTGCCCGTCAGCGACGCATGCAGCGGTGGCGTCAAACGTCGCGTCGTCGAGAGTCTCGAGGGAGCGAAGGGGCACAGTGCCATTTTTGCAGCCCCGGAACGGGAAGCTCTCGATGCTGCTTGAAGCAAGCCAAGCGTCCGATGGCCTATCGGCTATCGGCTATCGGCTATCGGCTGTCGGCTATCGGCTATCGGCTATCGGACATCGGCTCGCCTCCTGCGCGATCCTGCGGGAGTGCGCTATCGGTTGATGAACGAGTACGGCGTCGACTGGCCGCTGTGGCGCGACGATGGACTCTGCGACGCGGGCACGCCGTCGTTCTCGCCCCGACTCGAGCGGGCGATCCTCGAGTGGGCCCGCGACTTCAACGAGAACTACGGCGTCGAGAGCGGCTGGCCGACCGACACGGCTGCGCGCTCCCACGAACGCCAAGGACGACGTCTGTTGCTGCTCGTCGAACGAGAGCTCCCGGAGGGCGACGACGTGGTGCTCGGCTACTGGGAAACGAACAAGCGTAAGGGCCTGTAGACCCTAGGATCATCGATCGGCTACTGATCAAATCCTCGAAACGCTGCGCGCTCGGTAGAAGTACCCGTCCTGTCCGCTGGGGTAGGGCTCGACCTCGAACCGCACGGTCTGGGCTGGCCGAAGCGAGAGGAAGCCAGGCCCATCGAGCTCGGAGAAATGCGCGAAGACGTCGGACTCGAGCGCCGTCGACCGAAGGGCGCCCCAGCCCTCGTCGTCGCTCCACCAAACACAAACACCCTCGACGATCTGCACCGACCGCAACGTACCCGAAGAAGCGTCCGGCCGCCGATCCTCGAGCAGACACCTGACGTGTCAGTGCCTGAGAAGTCCGACGACCAGCGTTACTGCTGCGACAAGGCCTCCGAAGATGAATCCGCACCCGATGAACCGCGTCAGCTCCGGAGTGAACTGGCCTCCCCAGAAATCTCCTTGGATCCTCCGCGCAGAGCGGGCGATCGGGCCCGGAAAAAGTACGAGAGCGCAGCCCCAGGCGATAGAAATCACCACTCCGACTGCAAGGAGGAGAAGACCCACGTTCCTGACCGTATCGAATGAACGCCAAAGCCGAGTGCTCGGCGTTCCGGCAAGAGAATGCCCACCAGACAGCAGCGCTCAGGCCTCGCTTGCGTTCCACCAATGAGTCGAAGCTTTCGCACTCGGCGTTTGGGTCATCCACTCGAGATCTACACGCTCGCCCTACTCACTACGGAGACCCCAGCCCCGTCACTCCACCCTCGAGGAGGCGAAGCGCCCCGGGCAGAGCGTAGATCGCACTCACCGTGCTGACCTTGATGTCGAGGTCCGGCCGAACAGCGCCCATCTCGAGTCCCCAGACCTTCGTCCCACGCCGTCGGACCCACCCCATCAGCCGCACGACCCAACGCTCGTAGTCCGGTGAGACTGCTCGCATCGATTGCGCCTGGGAGCCGATGCTGTGGGCGGTCATCTCGCTGTCACCAACGCGTCCGGGACGCCAAAAGAGGACAGGTGAGCGGTCAGGGTGTACCAGTCCCACCCCTTCGGCGGGGTCGAACTGCTGGAAGTTAAGCGTCGACACGACCGCCGTGACAGAACCCTCCCGAAGCGCCGGGTCATCGCGATGCAGCACAACCGGTGGTCCGAGCTCCTCGGAGAGGACGATGACCGCCCGCTGCGCCGACGCCTCCTCGCGACTGAGACTCACCGGTTCGAGCACCACGAATGGCCACTGCCAGATCGCTGCCGTTCGTCCTTCACCGACATGGTCGAGGAACAATTCCACATCATCGTCCGACGCATAGAACTGGATTCCAGCAACCACGACGCAAGGCTAGGGCACCGGACGTTCTCTCCGACCGTTCGAGCCACTGAGCGGCAACGCGGAGGGACTGGTAGTCCCGCCACGGCGCGGTGCGTCCGTGAACGAGGTCCGGCACACTGTCGCCATGATGCAGCACGACAACGACGACCTCTTTCCGCTTGGGCCTCCTGACCGCCGCAGGCTCTTGCCCCAGCCTCCTCCGGGCTGGACGGATCTTGCAGTCACCCTGACGCTGTTCGGTCTGAGCCTGCCGTTGCTCGCTGTCGGCTGGTTCGGCGTCCTGCTGTCGATGTTCGCCTTCGACGCGTGCGGAGACGGAGGGTGCAACGACACCGCCGGATCGATCGCCTACATCGGCTTCCCGATCGCGGCTGTCGTCAGCATCGCGCTGTGGGCGTCGGTTGCTGAGCGCCGCCGACGTGCCCGTCGTCGCGCGTGGATCACTGGAGTAGCAGCGATCCTCACCATCGTCGGCCTGTTCGCACTCGCTGCGACCGTCGTCCATTTTGCAGCACAGCCGAACTGAGGTGCCCGATCACGATGCCGGACACGGGCATCGACTTGCTCGCCCACGTCTCGCTGGCCGATCGACTGTCGATACGCCGACGCGCAGAAGAGCGTCGGATGTCGTCGCCGTTCACGCCGGCGGGGTCGTTCCTGCGCCCTCGGTGTCGTCGGAGCCTGCTGGACCCGTGCCGGCCTGGTCGAGGTTCTCGTGCGGGTCGCCCATGTCGCCGGTCGCTGCGCCCACGGCGGAGAGCCCGAAGTGCTTGCGGACGGCGTTCGCCTCGGCGGGGGACAGGGTGTGGCCGGGCCCGACGGAGGGCGCGTCCTTGATCGCGTCCTTCGTGTACCCGACGTGCAGGTCCGTGCCGTCGAAGGTGGCGTCCTCGACCGGGACGAGCGCGTGGTGCCTCCCGAGCAGGCCCGTCGACACGCTGACGTAGGCGGCGCTGCCGTCCTCGTCGGAGGGGAACACCTGTGTCACCTTGCCGACCGTTGCGCCGTCGCGATCACGCACCGTCGCGCTCTCGACCTGGTGGATGTCGCTCTTCGAGATCATGGGTGGAGTCAACGCCGTGTGCCTGGAGCTTCGCGGGCGACGTGAGCGTTCGGCGGTCAGCCGCCGTCAGCGGAGGACGCGACAGGGCTGCCGACGTGACGGGTCAGGCGGAGAGGAGCCGCGCCTCCAGTCCGGGGCGAGGATGCGGCAGCAGCCGCAGCGGTGGCCTACCGGCTCACCCACCCTGCGTGAGGCTCGTGATGAGGTTGATCGCGACGGCGACGACGAAGGTCCCGAAGAAGTAGGACAGGAGCGCGTGACCCATCGCGACCCGACGCGACGGGGTGGACGACTTGGTGATGCTGCTCGCGCTGTACGACATCCCGATGGAGAAGGCCGTGAACGCGAAGTCGCTGTACGCCGGATCCTCGTCCTGGTCGAAGTCGAAGCGGTGTCGGTCGTCGAGGTAGTACATCCGGGCGTACTTGAAGGCGAAGACCGTGTTGATGAGCGCCCAGGCGGCCACGACCCCGACGACCGCGAGGATCGCAGCCGCCGATCCGACGGGGTCCTTCTGCTGGCTGCGCACGAGCCCGAAGACCACCAGGACCACGCTGAGCAGGGTGGCGGTGATGATGAGGGAATCGACGAGCTTCCGCGACCGCTCCTCGTGGCGCGCGAGTGACCGGGTCGTGTCCGGGTCGGCGGGCCAGGCTCGTGACCACGCCCAGACCAGGAAGACCGCGGCGCCCCCCACCCATCCGAGCAGCAGGGCCAGGTCGGGCACGCCGAGGACCACGGCGGCCGACGCGATGACGAGGCCGACGGCGACGGCGACACCCGCTTGCACCGAGAGGTGGGACATCGCGATTCCTTCCTGCCCCGTCACAGGAGCCCGGCGGCGGTGAGCGGGATGTACAGCCCGGCACGTTCGGCCCGGACGGCCGCGAGCGTCCGCGACGTGGCGTTCAACTTGAGCAGGATGTGTTCGACGTGCGCGGCGACGGTCCGAGGAGTGACCGCGAGTGCACGGGCGATCTCGGCGTTGGAGCATCCCTCGACGAGGTGACCGAGCACCTCCAGTTCGCGCGGCGTCAAGCCGCGCAGCCCGGTGGCGGGCGAGAGGACGACGACACCGCAGGCGACGGTGTCCATGCTGCGCTCGCACGCCGTCACGGTCACCCGCACGAAGTCGTCCTGCGTTGCGGCACGCGTGCGGGGCCAGAGGAACGACGTGTGGTTCGCGCCGTCGCCGATGACGTCCCTCGCGGCGGCGACGAGCGCCGATCCGGGCCGCAGGAACGCGTCGTCGGACAGGCCCGGGAGACGCGCGACCCCGTGCTCGAGCAGCAGCACCACTCCGGCCCACGCGCCGTCGACGAGCGCTGCCGCGGCTCCGAGGGTCCGCACCGGGTCGACGCCGCGCACGGCCGTCTCGGCGATCTGCGGTGCTGCGGTTGGGGGCACGGTCTCGGTTGCCTTCGTGGTCGGTGGCGGGCACGGGAGCGTCCCGTCATTCGAGAGGTACCACCGTGCCGTCAGCAGGGAGCGCTCGATGTCTGGATTGCGCGTGGGCATTCCTGCCAATGGCGGCTGCTCGCCCGGCGTCGTGACATGGAGGGGGCGCGAGGCCAGCCGGTCGAGCGCAGCGGTGCGAGGCCAGCCGACCGAGCGCAGACCAGGCGCGTGGCCGACCGGCCGCGCACAGACCAGGCAGGAACCGGAGGGAAGACACCATGAGAGCAGTCGTGTACGAGGGGCCGCAGAAGGTATCCGTGCAGGACGTCCCGGATGCGCGGATCGAGCGGCCGACCGACGTCCTGGTCCGGATCACGACGACGAACATCTGCGGATCCGACCTCCACATGTACGAGGGGCGCACGAGCTTCGAGACCGGACGCTGGTTCGGGCACGAGAACATGGGCGAGGTGATCGAGGTCGGCGACGGGGTCGACAAGGTGCAGGTCGGGGACCACGTCGTCCTGCCGTTCAACGTCGCGTGCGGGCACTGCAAGAACTGCGAGCGGGGGCTGACCAACTACTGCCTCACCGCCCAGCCGGTGCCGGAGTGGGCCGGCGCGGCCTACGGGTTCGCCGACATGGGGCCGTGGGCCGGTGGTCAAGCCGAGCTGCTGCGGGTCCCGTGGGGCGACTTCAACTGTCTCCGTCTCGGCGAGGACGCAGAGGAGAAGTCCTCCGACTACGTGATGCTGGCCGACATCTTCCCGACGGGGTTCCACGCGACCGAGCTGGCCGAGGTGAAGCCGGGCGACCAGACCGTCATCTACGGTGCCGGACCGGTCGGTCTGATGGCTGCCCTGTCAGCCACCATCAAGGGCGCGAGCAAGGTCATGGTCGTGGACCGGCACCCCGATCGGCTCCGACTCGCGGAGTCCATCGGGGCGATCGCCATCGACGACTCCGAGGTGGACCCCGTGCAGGCGGTGCTCGACGAGACGATGGGGCTCGGCGCGGACAACGGGTGCGAGTGCGTCGGCTACCAGGCGCACGAGCCCAGCGGGGACGAGCAGCCGAACCTCACCCTCAACCGACTCGTGCAGTCGGTGCGGTTCACCGGGAGGATCGGCACGGTCGGTGTCTACGTGCCGAAGGACCCTGGTGCCTCGGACGAGCTCGCGAAGCAGGGCCAGATCGCGTTCGACATGGGGCTGCACTGGTTCAAGGGGCAGACCATGGGCACCGGCCAGGCGCCGGTCAAGAAGTACAACCGCCAGCTCCGCGACCTCATCGCGGCGGGCAAGGCGTCGCCGTCCTTCATCGTCAGCCACGAGCTGCCGCTCGACCAGGCGCCCGACGCGTACGAGCACTTCGACAACCGGGACGACGGCTGGACGAAGGTCGTCCTCAAGCCCGGGAAGGCGGCCTGACCATGGACGGGAAGGCAGCAGCCGCGGTCGGGATCGGGGTCGCCGGTGTGGCCGCGGGCCTCGTCGCCCGCTCGCTGGTGAAGGAGCACCGAGACTCGGACGGCGACGCACCGCACCCGCAGGGGTGGAAAGCCGTCACCGTGCTCGGCGACGTCGACGACTTCCGGAGCGGCGGCCGGTACCCGGAGCCGTTGGAGCGGGTGGCGGGATCGCTCGAGATCCGCCTCGAACCGGCACCGGGCGACAAGGGCTTCGAGGTCCACGCCCGGATCCGCGAGGGCGCCGACGGCTCGGGCGACGACGATCCGGGGAAGACGCTGCGCACAGCGTTGCGCGACGCGAAGCAGGTGTTCGAGACCGGCGAGGTCCTGCAGGCGACGCCGAGGCCGCACGGCGAACGACCCACCACGCTGCTCGGCGGCGCGGTCGACGCGGCGGAGGACGATGCGAAGGGCGAGGGTGTGCTGTGAGGGCGCTGTGCTGGACCGGAGTGAACGAACTCTCCGTGGAGACCGTCGACGATCCGGGGATCCTCAACGCCCAGGACATCATCGTCAAGGTGACGCTGAGCACCTCCTGCGGGTCCGACCTGCACCTGCTCGGCGGGTACGTCCCGACGATGCGGGCCGGGGACGTGCTCGGACACGAGTTCATCGGCGAGGTCGTCGAGGTCGGATCGGCCGTCACGAAGCACCGGGTCGGCGACCGGGTGGTCGTCTGCTCGTTCATCAGCTGCGGGAAGTGCTGGTACTGCAAGAACGGGCTGACTTCGCTCTGCGACAACGGCAACCCGAACGCCGGGATCCCCGAGATGCTGTGGGGTCAGGCTCCCGGCGGCTGCTACGGCTACTCCCACGCGCTCGGCGGCTGGGCCGGGAGCCACGCCGAGTACATCCGCGTCCCCTACGCGGACCAGGACGCTTTCCACGTTCCGGAGGGGGTCAGTGACGAGCGGGCGCTCTTCGCGTCCGACGCCGCCCCGACGGGCTGGATGGGAGCGGACCTCGGCGGTGTGCAACCCGGCGACACCGTCGCGGTGTGGGGTGCCGGGGGCGTCGGGCAGATGGCCGCGCGCGGCGCGCTGCTCCTCGGTGCCGAGCGCGTCATCGTGATCGATCGGTTCCAGGAGCGGCTGAGCCAGGTCGAGCAGGTGATCGGCGCGGAGACGATGAACTACGAGACGAGCGAGGTGACGGCGGAGCTCCGCGAGCTCACCGGTGGCCGAGGCCCGGACGTGTGCATCGAGGCCGTCGGGATGGAGGCACACCGCGACGGCCCGGACTTCGCCTACGACCAGCTGAAGCAGCAGCTCCGGCTGCAGACCGACCGGCCGACGGCCGTCCGGGAGGCGGTCTTCGCCGCGCGCAAGGGCGGCAGCCTCTTCGTGCTGGGGGTGTTCGGCGGGTTCGTCGACAAGTTCCCGTTGGGGGCGGTGATGAACAAGGGCCTCACCCTCCGCTCCGCGCAGCAGCACGGGCATCGGTACATCCCGATGCTCCTCGAGCGGATGGCGCGGGACGAGATCGTCACCGAGCACCTCGCGACGCATGTGATGCCGCTCGAGGAGGGGCCGGCGGGCTACGCGATGTTCAAGGAGAAGACCGACGGGTGTGTCCGGGCGGTCTTCCGCCCCTGAGTCGCCGGCGTCGCGCTGGTTGCGATGACGGACGGGAGGCGCGGTCTGACCAGGACCGCGCCTCCCGTCCGTCGTGCTGGTCGCGTCCAGGGCGGCTTGGCGGCGGTCCGCCGTGTGGCAGGCTCGACGCATGCAGCAGTGGGGAGCGGGCGGTCCGGGGCCGACGTGGGCCGCACAGCCGCCTGCGCTGCGCCGAGGATCCTGGTGGGCGGTCGGCGGGATCGTCGCCGCGTCGGTCGGCTTCGCCGCTGCCGCGCTCGGGGCGATGCTCGGGTTCCTCGCGCTCGTCGGCAACGGGCTCATCTACGCCGCGAGCCAAGGCTCGGCGGGCAGCACCCGGGCGTTCGTCGAACTCACCCGGATCGGCGACCTGTTCGTCGTGGTGCCGTTGACCCTGATCGCCGTGGTGTGTGTCGTACTGGCCTGGCGCGACACCCGTGGACCGGGGTGGTCGCGGGTGTCGACGATCGTCGCTACGGCGATGACGTCGGCCCTGGCGTTGCTCGCGCTGCTCACCACGCTCGTGTTCATCTGACCGCGCGCGGTCAAGCTGACGGGGTGCCGCGCACCAGCGCGACGTCAGCGCCGGACGTCAGCTGCGCCTCCAGGCCGCATCGCGAGCCGACCACCCGGCCGACGCGACGACCGTGATGCGACGGACTAACGCCCCGCCGGAACCGCCGCGCCGACGAGCTCGGCCCGCACGATGTCCGCGCCAGCGGACAGCGCCCCGAGCTTCGTGAGCGCCGCACCCCGCGCCAGCGGCGCCATCCCGCAGTTCGAGCTCGGGATGAGCTTGTCCGCGTCGACGAACTCCAGCGCTCGCCGCAGCACCTCGGCGACCTCCTCGGGCGTCTCCACGGTCTCGGTGGCGACGTCGATCGCGCCGAGCATGACCTTCTTCCCCCGGATGAGCTCCACGAGGTCGAGCGGCACGTGGGAGTGGATGCACTCGAGCGAGACGATGTCGATCGAGGACTGCTGCAGGAGCGGGAACGACTGCTCGTACTGCCGCCACTCGGCGCCGAGCGTCTCCTTCCACTTGTTGTTGGCCTCGATGCCGTACCCGTAGCAGATGTGGACGGCGGTCTCGGCGGTGCGCAGGCCCTCGGCAGCGCGCTCGAGTGCGGCGACGCCCCAGTCCTGCACCTCGTCGTGGAACACGGTGAACGCGGGCTCGTCGAACTGGATGATGTCGACGCCGGCGGCTTCGAGTTCCCGGGCTTCCTCGTTGAGGATCGTGGCGAACTCCCAAGCCAGCTTCTCGCGTGACTTGTAGTGCTGGTCGGACAGCGTGTCGATCATGGTCATCGGGCCGGGGAGTGCCCACTTGATCGGCCGGTCGGTCTGGGCGCGCAGGAACCTCGCGTCCTCGACGAACACCGGGGCGGGGCGGCTCACGGCGCCGACGACCGTGGGGACCGCGGCGTCGTAGCGGTCCCGGATCCGGACGGTCTCCTTGCGCTGCTGGTCGATGCCGTCGAGGTGCTCGATGAACGTCGTGACGAAGTGCTGCCGCGTCTGCTCGCCGTCGCTGACGATCTCGATGCCGCGCTGCTCCTGCTCGTGCACGGCGGCCCGGAGTGCGTCCTGCTTGCCCTCGGCCAGGGCGTCGCCCTCCAGCAGCCAGGGAGACCAGAGCTTCTCGGGCTCGGCGAGCCAGGACGGCTTCGGCAGGCTGCCGACGATCGAGGTGGGGAGGATGGTGCTCATACGGGTGCGAGTCCTGTCGGTCAGGCGGAGGGAACAGTGGCGAAGGCGGAGTCAGCCCACCGCGAGAGGAGCGCGCGGTGCGGTGTCACGAGGTGCTCCTCGGTCCACCGACCCTGGGTGACGCCGAGGCGGCTGCGCTCCTCCCGGTCGTACGTGACCGGCGGCACCGTGAAGTCCGTGTGGTCCAGGGTCGGGCGGTAGGTCGCTCCGGCGGGGGTGTTCGCGTTGTAGATCTCCGGGCGGTAGATCTTCTGGAACGTCTCCATCGTGGCGATGGTGCCGATGAGCTGCAGGTCCGAGTAGCCAGCGGTGAGTTCGCCGCGCGAGTAGAACGCGAGCGGGGCCGAGGCTCCGGCGGGCTGGAAGTACCGGACACGCATGCCCATGCGACCGAAGTAGTCGTCGGTGAGCGAGGAGTGCTCGTGGTCGTACTCGGCGCCGAGGACCGGGTGGACGAACCCGGTCTGCCGGTAGGTCTGGCTCGTCGAGACGCTGATGCAGACGACGGGCTCGGCGTCGAACCCGTCCTGGAACGCCGACGACGAGAGGAACCGCTGGAAGAGGACACCGTGCAGCACGCCGAAGTCGGACGGCAGCCCCCGCGATGACGGCAGCAGCACCGAGAAGTCGTAGTCGCGCAGGTACGACGAGAAGTTGTTGCCGAGGATGCCCTGGTGGCGCTCGCCGGTGTGCTGGTCGACGATCGTGACGTCGAGCATCTCGAGCAGCGGGAAGCGCTCCGCAGCACCCTCGTCGACGAACTCCATCGACACCGACACGATGTCGAGCTCGACACGGTAGCGGGCACCGGTCGCGCTCGACGCGGCAGACGACTCAGCAGCGTCGGCCAGCTCGTTCAGCCGCCCGTTGATCAGCGACAGCGCGTTGCGGAGGTTCTGCTGTCGGTGCTCACCGCGCGCCAGGTTCGCGAAGTTCGTCGTCAACCGGGAGCTGTCCGAGGGGGAGTAGTCCTCGTCGAACCGGGTCCTGGTGATGCCGAAGGTGAGGTCGTCCGTCATGGTGAGCCATCCGTTTGCTGCGCGGCCCGGAGGCACTGGGAAGGGGGTCCCTCGATCATGACGGGAACGGAGGGTCATCAGGTAATACGGAGACGCTATGCGGTGGTATAGCCTCTGCCTATGGCACGGGTCGCGAACGACATCACCCTGCAGCAGCTGCGGTACTTCATCGAGGTCGCCTCCGAGGGCTCGATCAGCGCAGCGGCCGACTTGCTCTACGTGTCGCAGCCGACGATGTCCGCGGCGATGAAGGACCTCGAGACGCGCATCGGCCGGCCGCTCTTCACGAGATCTGCCCGCGGTGTCGTGCTCACCGTCGACGGTGTCGAGTTCCTCGGGTACGCCCGGCAGGTCGTCGAGCAGGTGTCCCTCCTCGAGCAGCGGTACGTCGGCCGCCAGGCATCACGTCGGCTGCTGGGGGTGAGCGCGCAGCACTACTCGTTCGCGGTCGAGGCCTTCGTCCGCATGGTGGAGGGGGCGGCAGCGGACGAGTACGAGTTCTCCCTCCGCGAGACGCGCACGTGGGACATCATCGAGGACGTCCGCACGCTCCGCAGCGAGGTCGGCATCCTCTACCGCAACGACTTCAACCGGCAGGTGCTCGGCAAGCTCTTCCGGGACGCCGGCGTCGTGTTCACCCCGCTGTTCGTCGCGCAGCCGCACATCTTCGTGGCCCGAAGGAACCCGATCGCCGCACGCGAGCGCGCGACCCTCGAGGACCTCGCCGACCTGCCGCGCCTCACGTTCGACCAGGGCGCCAACAACTCCTTCTACCTCGCCGAGGAGATCCTCTCGACGATGTCGAGCAAGCGCGAGATCCGGGTGTCGGACCGGGCGACGATCTTCAACCTCATGATCGGCCTCGGCGGCTACACGATCTCCACCGGGCTGATCAGCGACGACCTCGACCCCGAGATCGTCGCCATCCCCCTCGACGTCGACGAGCGCATCGAGATCGGCTGGATCGCCCACGCCTCGGTGCCGCTCACCGTGCAGGCGCAGACCTACCTCGACGAGCTGCGTGCGGTGGTCACCAGCTACGGGGTCGAGCCGCTCGGGTAGGCGGGCTGCGGCAGTC
>NZ_JBPUGH010000084.1:0-14257 GCF_051548005.1 Curtobacterium flaccumfaciens
TCCTCGTCCTGCTGCCCGACCGCGTCGGGGCCAGCAGCCGCCGGGGCGGGGTCGACCCGTGCCTCCAGGCCGTCCTCGGGGGTCTGCGCGACCGGACGGCGCGGCAGACGGGGAACACGACGCTGCCGGGGCGCCGGGGCGCCCTCGTCCGGAGCGGTCGGCTCCGGACGCTCGTCGAACCCCTCGGGACGCTTCACCGGGACTGCGCTCCCTCGTGGAGCGCGCCGAGGACCTGCGGGATGATCCGGTACACGTCACCGCAGCTGAGGGTCATGATGAGGTCGCCCTCGTGCGCGACCGCGGCCGCACGGGCCGAGGCCTCGTCCCAGTCGGGCAGGAAGTCGACGCGGGACTGGTCCGCGAACCGCTCCTGCACGAGCGCGCCGGTGACTCCGGGCTCCGGGTCCTCCCGTGCACCGTAGACGTCGAGCACCACCGTGTGGTCCGCGAGCTCCTCGTAGACCTTCGCGAAGTCGCCGGCCATGAGCCGCGTGCGCGAGTAGAGGTGCGGTTGGTGGATCGCGATGATCCGCCCGTCGCCGACGACGCTGCGCGCGGCCCGGAGCGCCGCGGCGACCTCGGTCGGGTGGTGCGCGTAGTCGTCGTACACCGAGACACCACGCTCGACGCCGTGCAGCTCGAAGCGCCGCTGGGTGCCGCCGAACGCCTCGATCCCGCGGATCGCGTCGGCGGCTGCCACGCCGAGACCGGTGAGGACCGCGAACGCCCCGACGGCGTTCACGGCGTTGTGCCGACCGGGCACGCGGAGCGTCAGGTGGTGCGCCTCACCACCGGCGCGGAAGTCGACCTCGACCCCGGCGGACTCGGTGATGCGCTCGATGCGGACGTCGGCGTCGGCGGCCTCGCCGAAGGTGACGATCTCCGGGGCGTCCGGACGAGACCGGACCCCGGCCGTGACCTGCTGGGCGCCAGGGTCGTCGCTCGAGATCACGACGCGCTCGGAGGCCTTCGTGGCGAAGTCCACGAACGCCTCCGTGAAGGCCTCCTCGCTGCCGTAGTGGTCGAGGTGGTCGGCGTCGACGTTCGTGACGAGCGCCACCGCGACGTCGTAGAGCAGGAACGAGCCGTCGGACTCGTCGGCCTCGACCACGAAGAGGTCGCTCGAGCCCGGTGCCGAGCTCGTGCCGAGGGACTGGATGACACCGCCGTTGACGAAGCTCGGGTCGAGGCCGAGCTCGACGAGCGCGGTGACGACCATGCCCGTCGAGGTGGTCTTGCCGTGGGCGCCGGCGACCGCGACGAGACGCTGTCCGGCGATGAGCGCCGCGAGGGCCTGGGAGCGGTGCAGCACCGGGATGCCGCGGCGCTGCGCCTCGAGCAGCTCGGGGTTGTCCGGCCAGAGCGCGCTCGTGACGACGATCGTGTCCGCGTCGCCGACGTTCGCCGCCTCGTGGCCGATGTGCACGTCGGCGCCGAGGTCGCGCATGGTCTGCGTGGTCGCGGTCTCGCGGGAGTCGCTGCCGCTGACGCGGTGTCCGGCGGCGAGGAACATCCGGGCGATGCCGCTCATCCCCGAGCCGCCGACGCCGACGAAGTGGACGGCCCCGAGGTCGTCCGGGATCGGCTGGGTCAGGTCCGGCTTGATGGTCATGGTTCCTCCGTGGTGCTGCCGGTGGTCGACCGGCCGTCGGCGTCGCGTGCTGCGTCGCCGTGTGCGTTCCGTGCGGCGCTCGGTGCGTTCCGTGCGGCGTCGAGCACGAGGTCCGTCATGCGGTCGGCGCCGTCGCGGTGTCCGACGCTGCCCGCACGGACCGCCATGCTCGCGACGCGTGCACGGTCCTGCAGGAGCGTCAGGAGCTGGAACGTCACCCAGTCCTGGTCGAATTCCCCGTCGGCCACGAGGACCGCTCCCCCGGCGTCGACGACGTCCTTCGCGTTGTGCCGCTGCTCGCCGTTGCCGACCGGGTACGGCACGAGGACGCTCGGCAGCCCGACGGCGGTGAGCTCGCAGACCATGCCGGCGCCCGAGCGCGAGACCACGAAGTCGCTCGCGGCGTAGGCGAGGTCCATCCGGTCGCAGTACGGCAGCACGTGGTAGCCGTCGAGGTCGCTCGGCCCGATGTCCGACTTGGCACCGACGACGTGCAGCACCTGCCACCCGGCACCGACGATCGCGGCGGCGCTGCGGTTCACCGTGCGGTTGATGCTCCGGGCTCCCGAGGACCCACCGGTCACGAGCAGCACCGGACGGTCGGGGTCCAGACCGAACTCGGCGAGCCCCTCGGCCCGGGTGGCACGCCGGTCGAGCGACTCGACCTCGCGGCGGAGCGGCATGCCGACCACGCGGCCGTGCCGGAGTCGGGTGTTCGAGAACGTGACGCCGACGTGCTCCGTGAGGAACGCGGCGAGGCGGTTGGCGAGGCCCGGCTTGGCGTTCTGCTCGTGCACCACGATCGGCGTGCCGGTCCGACGGGCGGCGATGTACGCGGGCGCGGCCGCGTAGCCACCGACACCGAGCACGACGTCGATGCGGTGCTCTCGGATGATCTCCTCGGTGCGCCGGACCGCACGGGCGAAGGCGCCCGGGAAGCGGAGCGCCGCGGCGTTCGGCTTCCGCGGGAACGGCAGGCGTGGGATCGTCAGCAGGTCGTAGCCGCGCATCGGGACCAGGCGGGACTCGAGGCCCTCGGCGGTGCCGAGCACGATGACCTCGGCGTCGGGGTCGCGCTCGGTCAGCCGGTCGGCGACCGCGAGCAGGGGGTTCACGTGGCCGGCGGTCCCGCCGCCGGCGAAGAGGTAGCGGCTCACCGCTGGGCTCCGTTCGTGCGCGGACCGCGCGGGGTGGTGCTGGTGCCGGCGCTGGTGCCGCCACGGACGCTGGTGTGCAGGGCGGTACGGGCGTCGATGCCGGGGTCGTCCGAGCGCTTGCCCGGCAGCTCGCGCGCGAACGAGAGCACGACACCGATGCCGATGAGGGTCATGATGAGCGCCGACCCGCCGGCGCTGATGAGCGGCAAGGGGACGCCGAGCACCGGCAGGAGTCCGAGGACCACCGCGATGTTGACGAGCGCCTGCCCGACGATCCAGGCGAGGATGCCGCCGGTGACCGTCTTCACGAAGGGGTCGCGGCTCTGCCGGATGACCTTGATCATGCTGATCGCGAGGACCACGAAGAGTGCGAGCACGACCACCGCGCCGATGAGGCCAAGTTCCTCGCCGATGATCGCGAAGATGTAGTCGTTGTCGGCCTCGGGCAGCCACGACCACTTCGCCTTGGAGTTGCCGAGCCCGACGCCGAAGACCCCGCCGGACGCGAGCGCCCACATGCCGTGCACGGGCTGCCAGCAGAGGTCCTGGTACTGGTTCGAGTCGGTGCAGCCGGAGAGCCAGGCGTTGATGCGGTACGACCGTGACGCCGAGGTCATGGTGATGAACGGCAGCACGACGGCGATCGTGCCGACGACCACGAGCAGGTGCTTCGCCCGGGCCCCGCCGACGTAGAGCGCGCCGAGCACCAGGATGAGCATGATCATCGCCGTGCCCTGGTCGCCACCGAGGAGCACGAGGCCGAGCGGCAGCACGATGGCGATGCCGATCGGGACGAACAGCTCCTTCCAGTTGTCGAGCTTGTCCCGCTTGACGTACATGATCGCGCCGACGGCGAGGGCGAGACCGAGCTTCACGGCCTCGGAGGGCTGCGCGCTGAACGAGCCGATGCGGATCCAGTTCCGGTTGCCCTGGATGTCGACGCCCAACGGCGTGTAGACGAGCAGCTGCAGCAGGAGTGCCGCGCCGAGGATCCCCATCGCCCACCGGCGCCAGGAACGGGCGGGCACCCGGCTGGCGATGAGCATGAGCGGCACGCCGAGCACCGCGTAGAGGCCCTGACGCGAAGCAGCGCCGAAGAAGTCGTGGGTGGCCGCGTACTGCTCGACGCTGGACGACGAGAGCACCATGACGACGCCGAAGACGACGAGGAAGAGCGTGACGCCGAGGATCGT
The DNA here is from genome assembly GCF_051548005.1 of Curtobacterium flaccumfaciens. GTDB lineage: Bacteria > Actinomycetota > Actinomycetes > Actinomycetales > Microbacteriaceae > Curtobacterium. Next base: position 3,963 of record NZ_JBPUGH010000084.1, read on the forward strand.
GTAGAAGGTCGCCGACTCGGCGACGAACACGTTCTTCACCGCGACGACGGCGCCCACGGGGCGACGCCGCGACGGGCCGTCGGTCCCGCGTGCCGTGCCGGCCGGGGCGCCACTGCGTGCCGTGCCCGCCGACGCGCTCGTGGTGCTCGCGCTACGGCCGTTCGCCGGAAGGTCCGCCATCGCCGTTTCCTCCCAGGTGCTCGTGGACCGCTGCCGCGAACCGACGCCCCCGGTCGGAGTACGAGTCGAACTGGTCGAACGACGCCGCCGCCGGGGCGAGGAGGACCGTGTCGCCCGGCCTCGCGACCGATGCGGCATGCCGGACCGCCTCGGGCATGACCTGATCAGTGTCCGATGCCTCGACCTGCAGGACCGGGATCGACGGCGCGTGTCGTGCGAATGCCTCGAGCACCGGCGCACGGTCGGTGCCGATGACGACGACGCCGCGCACCCCGGGGCCGAACCGCTCGACGAGCCCGTCGACGTCGACGCCCTTGAACAGGCCGCCGACGATCCACACGACGGTGTCGAACGAGGCCAGCGACGCGGTCGCCGCGTGCGGGTTCGTCGCCTTCGAGTCGTCGACCCAGGTGATGCCGTCGGCGGAGGCGACGAGCTCGGTGCGGTGGTGATCGGCCCGGAAGCCACGGACCGCCTGCTGGATCGCGGCGGGCTGCACGGTGGCGGCACGGGCGAGCGCTGCGGCGGCGAGGACGTTCATCGTCATGTGCGGGCTCGCGAGCCCGGCTTCCTCGAGGTCTGCGAAGGTCGCGAGTTCGAGGGCGCTCGACCGGCGGTCCTCCCCGAAGGCGCGGTCGCAGAGGACGTCGTCGACGATGCCGACGTCACCGACCGCGGGGACACCCGGCGTGAAGCCGACGGCTCGGCACCCCTCCACGACGTCGGCGCCCTCCACCATGGTCCGGGTGACCGCGTCGGTCGTGTTGTAGACGCACGCCATCACCGTGCGCTCGTAGACCTTCGCCTTCGCCGCTCGGTAGGCCTCGGCCGAACCGTGCCACTCGAGGTGGTCGTCGGCGATGTTCAGGCAGGCGCTCGCGAGCGGCACGACCGCGTCGTCGCCGTCCTCGGCCATGTAGTGCAGCTGGTGGCTCGAGAGCTCGACCACGAGGACGTCGAAGCCGTCCGGGTCGCGGACGACGTCGAGCACGGGCACGCCGATGTTGCCGCACGACACCGCGCGGAGGCCGGCGGCCTCGAACATCGCGGTCGTCAGCTGGGTGGTGGTGGTCTTGCCGTTCGTGCCGGTGATCGTCACCCAGGGTGCGGCGACCGGCCCCCGGACGACCTTGTCGCGCACGCGCCAGGCGAGCTCGATGTCGCCCCAGACCGTGCTGTGCTCGACCGACCACCGGACCGAGGCGTTGTGCGGCGGCAGGCCGGGCGACACCACGACGACGTCCGGTGCCTGCTCGGCCAGCGCGTCGGGGACGGCGTCGAGCGGGGTGCGCACGAACCGCGCCCCGATCACGTCGAGCAGCTCGACGGTGTCCGCGGGCCCGTCCGGGGCGTACACCGTGACCTCGCTGCCGAGTTCGACGAGGGTGTCCGCGACCGAGAAGCCGGTCGACCCCAGGCCGAGCACGGCGACACGGAGGCCCTTCCAGCCCTCCGCGTACCAGCTGTCGAGCCCGGTCAGCCGATCGGGCGTGGGGGTCGTCGCGTCAGCCGACACGGGTGATCCACTCCAGGTAGAACAGGCCGACGCCACCGACGACGCACAGCCCGGCGATGATCCAGAAGCGCACGACGACCGTCACCTCGGCCCAGCCCTTGAGCTCGAAGTGGTGGTGCAGCGGGCTCATCCGGAAGATGCGCTTGCCGTGCGTGATCTTGAAGTACGCCCGCTGCAGGATCACCGAACCGGTGACGATGAAGAACAGGCCGCCGATGAGGACGAGCAGGAGCTCGGTGCGGCTGAGGACCGCGAGGCCCGCGAGGGCGCCGCCGAGCCCGAGTGAGCCGGTGTCGCCGAGGAAGATCTGCGCCGGCGACGTGTTGTACCAGAGGAAGCCGATGAGCCCGCCGACGACGGCCGCGGCGACCACCGCGAGGTCGAGCGGGTTCGACACGGTGTAGCACGCGTGGGCGGTCGTCTCGTCGAGGCGCGGGCTGCCGCACTGCTGGTTCGACTGCCAGAACCCGATGATCACGTACGAGCCGATCGCGAGGATGCTCGACCCGGTCGCGAGCCCGTCGAGGCCGTCCGCGACGTTCACGCCGTTCGACGTCGACACCGTGAGCAGCACGATCCACGCCAGGAACAGGATCGTCCCGATGACCGTGCCGAGGGCCATGAGGTCGAGCCACGGGATGTCCCGGATCGCGGAGATCATCGTCGACGCCGGGGGCTTGCCGTTGGCGGACGGCACGACGAGCGCCACGGTGGCGAAGATGACGCCGACGATGACCTGGCCGAGCACCTTGGCCCAGCCGCCGAGCCCGAGGCTCCGCTGTCGCCGCACCTTGAGGAAGTCGTCGACGAAGCCGACGAAGCCGAGGCCGACCATGAGGAACAGCACGAGCAGGCCGGACAGGGTGACCGAGTCACGACCGACGAGGTGTCCGACGAAGTAGCCCAGCACCGAGCCGATGATGAGCACGATGCCGCCCATCGTCGCGGTCCCACGCTTGGTGTGGTGCGACTGCGGGCCGTCGTCGCGGATGAACTGTCCCCACCCGAGACGGTGGAACAGCTTGATGAAGAGCGGCGTCAGCAGCAGCGTGAACACCAGCGACACGGCGCCGGCGACCAGGAGCGCGATCATTCGGTGACTCCTCCGAGTCGGTCTCCGAGGAAGCGCAGTCCGGCGGAGTTCGAGGACTTGACGAGGACCACGTCGCCGGGGCGGAGCATGGCCTCGAGGGTGCGGACGGCCTCGTCGACGTCCTCGGTGAACACTGACTCGCCGTCCCACGATCCCTCGAGGGTGGCAGCCTGGTGGATCGGCATGGCGCCGCGGCCGACGACCACGAGCTGCCCGATGCCGAGCCGGACCACGAGCCGGCCGAGCCGGTCGTGCTCCTCGGTCGCGAACTCGCCGAGCTCGCTCATCTCGCCGAGCACGGCGACCGCGCGCTCCCCCGGCCGCACGATCTGCGCCAGGGTCCGCAGCGCCGCTGCGGTCGAGTCCGGCGACGCGTTGTACGCGTCGTTGATGACGGTCACACCCTCCGGACCGCCCGGGAGGATCTCCATGCGCCAGCGCTCGGCTCGCGTCATCGACGCGAGCGCCTCGGCGCCGGTGGCGAGGGGGACGCCCCACAGGTTCGCCACCGTGAGCGCCGCGCTGGCGTTCATCGCGTGGTGTTCCCCGATGATCGCGAGGCGGACGTCGGTGGTCTCGGCGGGGCGATCCGTGCCTCTCCCCACCGGCACGGCCGGCTCGCCGCCGGCGCGTCGATCCGGAACCGGCGGCGTGGGCCCAGGCTGGTCGCCGCTGGGTCCGGTCAGGGTGAAGCGCGTCCCGGTCCGGTCCGTCTCGATCCCCGCGATGCGGTAGTCGGCGTCGGCAGACGTGCCGAAGCCGACGACGCGGGCGCGCGTCAGGTCGCGCATCGCGGCGACGCGGTCGTCGTCGACGTTGAGGAGGGCCGTGGCGCTCTCCGGCAGGTCGGTGACCATCTCGGACTTGGCCTTCTGGGTGGCCTCGATCCCGCCGAACTCGCCGGCGTGCGCGAGGCCCACCTTGAGGACGACGCCGACGTCGGGTTCCGCGATGGAGACGAGCTTGGCGATGTGTCCCTTGCCGCTCGCGCCCATCTCGACCACGAGGAACCGCGTGTCGTGGGTGGTGCGCAGCATCGAGATCGGGGCACCGACGTGGTTGTTGAAGGAGCCCTTCGGCGCGATCGTCTCACCCTGCGTCGACAGGATCGTGGCGAGCATGTTCTTCGTGCTCGTCTTGCCGTTCGACCCGGTGATGCCGACGACGCGCAGCGGGGCCGGACGGCCCTCGGCGTCGACGCGGTCGGCACTCGACGCGCGGACCCGGGCGACGACCTCGTGCGCGAGCGCGGCGAGGGCGGCGTACCCGTCGGCGACGACGATCTGCGGCGCGGTCGTGTCGACGCGCTCGGGCGTGATGACCAGGGCGGCGCCGGCCTCGGTGGCGGCGGGCACGAAGCGGCGGCCGTCGGTGACCTCACCGGGGAGGGCGAAGAAGACGCTGCCGGGGGTGACGAGGCGGGAGTCCGTCTCGACGGAGCCGTCGACGACCAGGTCCGCCTGGTCGGCGACGTCAGTTGCCTGGGCACCACCGATCAGCTCGCCGTCGACCGCGGCGGCGATCTCGGCGAGGGTCATGGCGATCATCGCGTCTCCTCCTGCGGGCCGCTGTTCGGTTCCCAGCCGGCTTCACGCAGGGCCTGGCGGGCCTCGTCACGGGCCGAGTAGGGCGTGCGGACACCCTGGATGTCGCGGTAGTCCTGGTGGCCCGGGCCGGCCCAGAGGATCGAGTCGCCTTCGCCGAGCAGGCTCACTGCCTTGCGGATCGCGGCCTCGGGCGGGCTGACCTCGTAGAGCTCGTGGTCCGGGTAGGCCTCGCGAGCGGCGTCGACCAGGGTCTTCCGGATCGACGCGGCGTCCTCGAAGCGCGGGTGGTGGTCGGTGATCACGAGCACGTCGCTGCCGGCGGCGGCGACCCGCGCCATGTCGGCACGCTTCGTCGTGTCGCGGTCGCCGTCCGCACCGAAGAGCATGAGGACCCGGCCGGGCGTGAACTGGCGGACGGCGGCGAGGGTGTTCTCGAACGCGTCGGGGCTGTGCCCGAAGTCGACGTAGACGCTCGGGCCGTGTGCACCCGAGACGCGCTCCGTGCGGCCGGGCAGGTAGCACTCGATGGCGCTGGTCGACTCGCCACGCGCTTCGCGCTCGTCCTCGTCGGGGTACCGGCGGTGGTTCGTCTCGAGCGCCTGCGCGATCGCGCCGAGCTCGAACCCGCCCTCGACGAGCATCACGATCGCGAGCGCGGCGTTGGCGGCCATGTGCCACCCGATGAGCGGCACACGGGTGGTCAGCTCGCGGCCCTCGGGCCCGGTGAGGCGGAACTCGGTGTAGGCGGCGTGCGCCTCGACGATGTCGACGTGCCACTCGGCCTCGACCTCGGGGTGCACCGTGATGGTCGTCACCGGGATGCGGGAGTCCTGCACCACGCGGTGCCCCCAGTCGGTGTCGAGCGAGACGACCCCGCGACGGGCGTGCTCGGGCTGGAAGAGCGGCAGCTTGGCCTGGTAGTACTCCTCCATGTCGGCGTAGTCGTCGAGGTGGTCGTGCGACAGGTTCGTGAAGCCGGCAACGTCGAACACGATCCCGTCGACACGGTGGCGGCTGAGCGCCTGCGCGCTGACCTCGACGGCCACGGCACGGACCTCGGCCTCGCGCATGCGGGCGAGGAGCGCGTGCATCTCGCTCGCCTCCGGCGTGGTCAGGCGGCTCGTCACGCTGAGCGTGCCGATGTGCCGTTCGGCCGTGGAGCTCAGGCCGGCGACGAGGCCGAGCTGCTTGAGGATGCCCTCGAGGATGTAGGAGGTGCTCGTCTTGCCGTTCGTCCCCGTGGTGGCGAAGAGCTGCGGGAGGTCCGTCGCCTCGTCGGGGTGTGTCCGGTACACCCACGCGGAGACGTCGCCGAGGGCCGCGCGCGGGTCGTCGACCACGAGCACGGGCAGGCCCGACGGTTCCGCGAGTGCGACACCGTCGGCGTCGGTCAGGACCGCGACGGCACCGCGCTCGGCGGCCTCGCTCGCGAACTGGGCGCCGTGGCGGTTCGCGCCGTGCACACCGACGAACAGGTCACCGGGCTGCACCTCGGCAGCGCTCAGGGTGACACCCGTGGTCTCGACGCCGTCGAGCGAGCCGACGATGCGCAGCCCGAAGCCGTTCGCCAATTCGGCGACCGATCGGGGGGTGGGGTGTTCGGGTCGGAGGACCGGGGGGATCCGTGCGGACAAGTGCTCCTTCTTCCTCACCACGTGGACGGGTACAGCTTCGCCTCGGACGCGGAGGGGGTTACTCGGTACTTCTCGAGCACCTGGGACATGAGGGTTCGGAACGCCGGAGCCGCACCGGACGAGAACTTGCTCGTCTGCGGCTTCGTGAACGTCACCGTGACAACATACTGGGGGTCTTCCGCAGGTGCCATTCCGGCCACGGAGATGATGCGCTGGGCGCCGTAGCCCTTCGAGCCCTCGGCCACCTCGGCGGTACCGGTCTTCGCGGCGACGTTGTAGCCCGAGATCGGCTGCATGCCCACGAGCGTGCCGCCGTTGACGACGCTCTGCAGCATCTTGACCGTCTGCTGGGCCGCGCTGGCGGACACCACGCGCTCCGGCTGCACGTCGGGCGCGTCGATGGTCTTGCCGTCGGCCGTCGCACAGCCCTTCACGAAGTGCAGCGGGATCCGGACACCCTGGTTCGCGAGCGTCTGGTAGATGCTGGCGACCTGGAGCGCCGTCGTCGAGATGCCCTGCCCGAACATCGAGTTGATGCCCGTCTGGCTGCTCCAGTCGGGGCTGGCGCCGTACTCCATCGCCGGCTGGCCGGGGTAGTCGATGGCGCTCTCCGGCTCGAACAGACCGAACTTCTTCATGTACTCGTAGCGCTGCTGCTGGGTCAGGCGTTCACCGAGCTCCGTGATGCCGACGTTCGACGAGTCCTGCAGGATCCCGGTGAGCGTCAACCGCTCGGTCTCGTGGTACTCGGCGTCGTGGATCGACCCACCCCACGGGAACGTCCGGGAGTACGGGACGGTGGTGCCGTCGGTCGGGCTCGACTTGCCCTCGTTGATCAGGGCGGCGGCGATGGCGGCCTTGATCGTCGACCCGGGCTCGTACGTGTCGGTGATCGCGCGCGACCCGTAGGCGCCCTTGTCCGTCGTCGCGTCCACGTCGTTGGGGTCCACGGTCGGCCAGTCCGCGACCGCGAGGACCTCACCGGTCTTCGCGTTCGTGACCGTCGCCGTCGCGGACTGTGCCTGCAGCTGCTTGCCGGCCGAGGCGATCGTCTGGTTCGCCATGTACTGGAGGTCGCTGTCGATCGTCGTCTCGAGCGTGCCGCCGTCCTTGGCCTGCTTGGTCGTCACGGTCGATCCCGGGAGCTGCACGCCGTCCGCACCGCGCTCGTAGGTCTGCGAGCCGTTCACGCCCGCGAGGCACTTGTCGTACGCCAACTCGAGGCCGGCCTGTGCACCGTCGGTGCCGAGGAAGCCGGTGATGTTCCCGGTGGTCGCTCCGGTCGGGTACACCCGGGCGGCCTGCGGTTCGGCGTAGACCCACGGGATCTGCAGGGCGGTCACGGCCTCGTAGTGCTTCACGTCGAGACCCTTGACGAGGTAGGCGAAGTCCGACTTCGGGTCGGCCGCGATGTTCTCGCGCATGGTCTTCAGGTCACCCCCGGAGGCCTTCACGAGGGCGTCCAGCGCGGTGTCGACACTGACGTCCTTCACCCGCGTGCCGCCGAGCTTGCCCGTGAACTTCGACACCAGGCGGGGCGCCGTCGTGATGTTGTACCGGGTGACGCTGTCGGCGAGTTCGACGCCGTTGCGGTCGACGATCGACCCGCGGTTGCCGTAGACCGTGACCGGGATGCTGCGCTTCGCCTCAGACGCCTGGTCGAGGTCGGCGGCCTGGACCACCTGGATGTCGACGAGCCGGATGACGAACACCGCCACGAGGGCGATCACGGCGATCATCACCACGCTGTAGCGCAGTCGTCGGTTGCGGATCGTCTTGGTCACGCGGCGCGGTCCTTCCCGATGGTGGCGGTCCCGGTGCTGCCGGTCCCGGTCGTGGCGGTCCCGGTGGTGGCGGGCACCAGCGCCACGGTCACCGGGTGGTGGGAGCCTGGAGCTGGTTCGGGTCGGACTCTACGGACGACTTCGGTGATGCCCCGTCCGACGCGCTGGCGCCGCCGGTCTTCTCAGCGTCGGCCGTGTCCGTCGTGTTCTTCGTCGCGTTGCCCTCTTCGGCCGCGGCCTTCTCCGTCCCCCTGCCCTTGGTGACGAGCGGGACGTCCTGCAGCAGCGAGTTCGGCACGAGGTTCTCGGTCGCCGCCGTCGCCTCGTCCGCCTTCGCCGGGGTCGGCGTGCCGTACACGCGTCCGGTCTTCGGGTCGAGGTACACCGGCGTCGAGTTCGCGATCATGCCGAGGCCCTGCGCGTTGCGGGCGAGGTTCTGCGGCGAGTCGAGCACGCGCAGCTCCTCGGAGAGCGACTGCTGCGTCCGCGTGAGCTTGGTCTGCTCGGCGTCGAGCGAGTTGAGCGTGTACGCCCCCTGGCTGAGCACCATGCTGATCCCGAGCTGCGCCAGGAGCAGGATGCCGAGCGCCGAGACGGCCACGATCGCGTAGGCGATCCGCGGGCGTGCACGACGCTGCGCCCGGCTCGGGGCGACCTCGACGAGCTCGGGCCGGTCCTGTCGCGGGGGTCGGGGCGCGCGGGACGGGACGACGGGGTCGACGAGTGCGAGGTTCGTGCTCATGTCACTTCCGGATCCGTTCGGCCGCGCGCAGGCGCACGGGGATGGCTCGGGGGTTGGCGGCGCGTTCGGCCTCGTCGGCCAGTTCGGCGCCCTTGACGACCAGCTGGAATGTGGGGCGGTGCTCGGGTAGCTCGACCGGCAGGCCGGCGGGGGCGCTCGACGTGGTCCGCGCGGCGAGCTCGCGCTTCACCATGCGGTCCTCGAGCGACTGGTACGACTCGACGACGATCCGGCCACCGACCGCGATGACGTCGAGCGCGGCCGGGATCGCCCGCTCGAGCACGCTGAGCTCGGCGTTCACCTCGATGCGCAGCGCCTGGAACACACGCTTGGCGGGGTGCCCCTGGCGTTGGATCGCCACCGGCGTCGCGTCGTGGAGCACCTGCACGAGGTCGCCAGACATCGTGAACGGCTTCGTGGCACGACGCTCGACGATGGCCCGTGCGTAGCGGCCGGCGAGCTTCTCCTCGCCGTAGCGCTGGAAGATCCGACGGAGCTCGCCCTCGTCGTAGGTCGCGAGGACGTCGGCAGCGGTCTGCCCCTCGGTGCGGTCCATGCGCATGTCGAGCGGTGCGTCCTGGCTGTACGCGAACCCGCGCTCGGCCCGGTCGAGCTGGAGCGAGCTGACGCCGAGGTCGAACAGCACGCCGTCGACCTCGTCGAAGCCCTCGCCCTCGATCGCCTCGGCGATGCCGTCGTAGACCGTGTGCACGAGGCGGACGCGGTCACCGAAGCGGGCGAGCCGCTCCCCCGCGATGCCGAGCGCGTCGGTGTCGCGGTCGAGGCCGATGAGCGTGAGCTCCGGGAAGCGCTCGAGCAACCCCTCGGAGTGGCCGCCCATGCCGAGGGTCGCGTCGACCACGACCTTGCCGGGGCCCTCGAGCGTCGGCGTGAACAGCTCGACGATGCGCTCGAGCATCACCGGCGTGTGCGGGAAGCGTTCCCGCTGCTGGTTCGGTTCGTTGTCGTCGGCCATGTCAGCCCCTGTGCCTTCCGGGCCGCGGGTCCGGATCCCCATCCATGCGACCTGACGTCGGGGAAGTGACGTCAGGGCACCACGGCTGGGAGTCCCGATCCGCGGATCAGAAGATCCCCGGGATCACCTCCTCGTCGTTGTCGGCGAAGCCCTCTTCGACCTCGGCGTAGTAGGCCTCCCACGCGGGGGTCGACCAGATCTCGGCACGGTCACCGGAGCCGATGACCGTCAGGTCCCGCTCGAGCCCCGCGTAGTCGCGGAGGTTCTGCGGGATCGTGACGCGGTTCTGCTTGTCGGGCTGCTCTGCGCTCGCTCCGGAGAGGAACAGGCGCATGTAGTCCCGGGTGCGCTTCGACGTCATCGGAGCGGTGCGGATGCGCTCGTGGAGTTCCTCGAACGTGTCCGCGCTGAAGACGACGACGCAGCGCTCCTGCCCGCGGGTCATCACGAGCCCCCCGGACAGCTCGTCCCGGAACTTGGCGGGGAGGATCACGCGACCCTTCTCGTCGAGCTTCGGGGCGTAGGTACCGAGCAGCACGTCGGGCCTCCCCTCCGCTCCACCGGACCGTTGCGAGCCCCACTTTACTCCACTCCCCTCCCCGCGGTGGGGAATTCATCCCCGAAATCGCCCCTGTGCCCCCAACTGGGGCGGTCGGCTCGGGCCGCGGCGGCAGTTCCGGCGCAGCACTGGGCCGGAAAACCGGGGATGTGGAGCGCAGTGGAGGGCGTGGAGGAAAGTGGAGGACTTTTGGAGCCGAGTGGCGGCCTGGAGGCGCGGCGTACCCCCCGCCACGCCGCTCACGTCCACCGGGCGGCGCCCCCG
>NZ_JBPUGH010000085.1:0-14186 GCF_051548005.1 Curtobacterium flaccumfaciens
GACCCACGCTCGTCACGGCCCTGGTAGCCGCGCAATGCGGAGCGGTCATCGCGGCCGCGGTACCCACCACCCGACGACGGACGCTCGTCCCGGCCGCGGTACCCGCCACCCGACGACGGACGCTCGTCCCGGCCGCGGTACCCGCCACCCGACGACGGACGCTCGTCCCGGCCGCGGTACCCGCCACCCGACGACGGACGCTCGTCCCGGCCGCGGTACCCACCGGCCGACCCACGATCGTCACGGCGCTCGTACCCTCCGCGGTCGCCGCGGTCGTCACGGCCGCGGTACCCACCACGATCGGACCCGCCGCGCTCGTCGCGGCCCCCGCCGCCGAACCGGCCACCTGCCCGGCCGGAGCCGGCGTTGCGGTCGCGGGACGGGCCTCCAGTCCGACCGGTCCCGCCCCGCGGGCCTCGACGTTCTTCCTCATACGCGGCCATCGGGGATCCCTTCGTTCTGCCCGAAGCCGTCCGCACCGTCGTCCAGGAGGGGCGAGATGAGCGGCAGCTCGTCGAGCGAGTTGATGCCGAGCTGCTGCAGCAGCAGATCGGACGTGACGTAGTTGATGGCGCCGGTCTCGGCGTCCGTGAACGACTCCTCGATGAGGCCGCGCGCGACGAGCGTCCGGACGACCCCGTCGACGTTCACGGCCCGGATCGAGGCGATCTGCGAGCGGGTGATCGGCTGCTTGTAGGCGACCACCGCGAGGGTCTCGAGCGCCGCCTGCGACAGCCGCGCGGGACGCTCCGCCTCGACGAACTGCTCGACGACGTCGTCCAGCTCGGCCCGGACGTAGAAGCGCCAGCCGCCGCCGACCTCGCGGAGTTCGAAGCCACGACGGACCGTGCCGTCGACGCCGTCGAAGTCCGCGACGAGTCGTTCGATCGCCTGACGGACCGCGGGCACGGGTGCGCCGACCGCAGCGCCGAGCGCGACGAGGGACTGCGGCTCGTCGGCGATCAAGAGGATCGCCTCGAGCTGGCGGTCGACCGGGAGCTCCGGCCGGGCGGCACGACCGTGCGCCTCGTGGATCTCCTGCTCGATCGCGCGGGCGTCGGCCATCTCCTCGGCACCACCGGGTTCGGCGCTCGACGAGTCGTGCGTGTGCGCGTCATCCGTCATAGTCGGCTCCCAGGTTGGCGAGGCTCTCGTCGGACCAGTCCTCGGCGGTCCAGCGGAGCAGCAGTTCCCCGAGCGGCTCGGCCTGCTCGAACGTGATCGACGCGTTGCGGTACAGCTCGAGGATCGCGAGGAAACGAGCCACCACGATACCCGTCTCGTGGACGCCGGCGACCAGCTCGCGGAACGAGACGTCCTCGTCGGCCCGGGTGCGGAGGATCGACACGACGATCGCGGCCTGCTCCCGGATGCTCACGAGCGGCGCGTGCAGGTGGTCGAGTCCGACGGTCGGGATCTCCCGCGGGGCGAACGCCAGGGTCGCGAGCGCGGCGAAGTCCTGCAGCGAGAGCGTCCAGACGAGCTCGGGGGTGCGGGCGCGGAAGCGCTCCTCGAGCCGGACGCGCCGGACGTGCCGACGGGACTCCTCGGTCCAGCGCGACCCGAACCAGTCGGCCGCCTGCTTGAACGCCCGGTACTGCAGCAGTCGGGCGAAGAGCAGGTCGCGCGCTTCCAGGAGCGCCACGTCCTCGGCGTCGACGAGCTCGCCCTGCGGGAGCAGCCCCGCGATCTTCAGGTCGAGCAGGGTCGCCGCGACGACGAGGAACTCGCTGGCCTCGTCGAGCTCGTCCGCGGACTCCGCCTGCCGGACGTAGGCGATGAACTCCCCCGTCACCGCGCCGAGTGACACCTCGGTGATGTCGAGCTCGTGCTTCGTGATGAGCGACAGGAGCAGGTCGAACGGGCCGTCGAAGTTCGACAGGCGGACGCGGAAGCCCGGCGCGGTCTGCGTCCCCGCGGGCTCGTCGCGCGTCCCCGCGGGCGCGCCGGCGGTGCGGTCAGGGTCCTCCGGCTCAGGCGACGGCGCCACGCTCGACGAGCTCCCGTGCGAGCTGCCGGTACGCGTGCGCGGCGGCGTGGTCGGGCGCGGTCTGCGTGATGGGCCGTGCCGAGACGGTGGCGTCGGGGAACTTCACCGTGCGTCCGATGACGGTGTCGAGCACGCGGTCGTCGAACGTCTCGACGACCCGCTCCATGACCTCGCGCGAGTGCAGGGTCCGCGAGTCGTACATCGTCGCGAGGATGCCGTCGAGCTTCAGCGCCGGGTTGAGACGGTCCCGCACCTTGTCGATCGTCTCGATGAGGAGCGCGACACCACGCAGCGCGAAGAACTCGCACTCGAGCGGGATGAGCACGCCGTGCGCCGCCGTCAGCGCGTTCACCGTCAGCAGGCCGAGCGACGGCTGGCAGTCCACGAGGATGACGTCGTAGTCGTTCGCGACCTTCCGGAGGACGCTCGCGAGGATCTGCTCCCGCGCGACCTCGTTCACGAGGTGCACCTCGGCCGCGGACAGGTCGATGTTCGCCGGGATCACGTCGAGGTACGGCGTGTTCGTCGGCTGGATGACCTCGCGCGGGTCCTTCACGGCGCCCATGAGGAGGTCGTAGACCGTCGGGATGTCGTGCGTGCGGACCCCGAGACCGGCGGACAGAGCGCCCTGCGGGTCGAAGTCGACGGCGAGGACCTTCCGCCCGTACTCGGCGAGCGCCGCCCCGAGGTTGATCGACGTCGTGGTCTTGCCGACGCCGCCCTTCTGGTTGCACAGCGCGATGATGCGTGCCGGACCGTGCTGGTCGAGCTCCTCCGGGATCGCGAACTGCCGGACGGGTCGCCCCGTCGGACCGTAGGTGGTCTCGCCGGTTCCGGGGTTCGTCAACGGGTTGGTGCTCACGGCCCCATGCTAGCGGCGACGGGGTCCGCACCCGGGTGCACCGCCGGAGGTGTGGACGACGGGACGCGACCCGCCCTGCGGGCGTGTGCCGTGCCTCCCGGCAGGCCGTGGCGCGCACCACGCGGAGGTGGCGACCCGACCTGGAGGCCCGGATCACGCCGGGCGGATCGCCACCCGCATGCTGTCCACGCGGTCCGCGATGACCGGTGCCGAGGACCACCGCGCCTGCAACCGGCCGACGAGCTCCTGCACCGCGGTCTGGTCGAGGCCGGGCTGCAGTGCGAGGCCGACCGTGAGCTCGGCGCCCTGGAAGCGCCCGAGCGGGTCTCCGGGGGCCAGTTCGACCCGCGCGACGGCAGGCTCGCCCGCGACCGAGTCGGCGAAGGCCTGCGCGACCTCGGGGTCCTCGAAGCAGGGCGTCCACGGAAGGTCCTGTCCGAGCGCCCACACCGCGGGGCGGCGCAGCACGAACTCGGTCGGCGCGGTGGGGTCGAGCACGACGAGCTGGGTCTCCTCGCTCGCGGCCGCCATCGCGACGCGGCGGGACTCGACCGGGACGGGACGGGCCGTCGGGTCCCAGGAGCGCATCGCGTCGACGGAGGTGAAGGCGGGCATCACGGCGCGACCGTCCGGGCCCGCGACCGTGACGATGGAGAGCTCCTGCGTCTTGTCGACGAGTTTCCCGGTCTCGGTGTGTCCGACGTCGCCCGCCTCGGCCACGAGCGGGATGAGGAGGCGGGCGGTCCGCAGCGCGTCGACGACCGCCGCCTGGGAGGCTCCGTCGGCCACCGCGCGGATCGCGGCGACGAGCGCCGGGTCGGCGAGGCCGTCGTCGTCCTCGAAGGCCGTGTCGTGGTGGTCGAAGGTCCGACCGGCCCAGGGGTTCCCGGCCGAGTCGGCGGCGCCCCCGGGGGTGTGGGCGTCGTCGGGGCCGTGCTCTCCGACGTGCGCGGCCGGGTCGGTACCGCGGCCGTCCTCGGGGGCCGGTCCGGTGCCGCGGCCGTTCGAGATGCCCGACACGTCGACTACGCGGAGGCGATCTCGAGCGCGGCCGGGAGCGTGAACGCCCCCGAGTAGAGCGCCTTGCCGATGATCGCGCCCTCGAGGCCGTGCGGCACGAGCGCCCGGAGCGCCACGAGGTCGTCGAGGGTCGAGATGCCCCCGGACGCCACCACGGGCTTGTCGGTGCGCTCGCACACCTGGCGGAGCAGGTCGACGTTCGGGCCCTGCAGCGTGCCGTCCTTCGTGACGTCGGTCACGACGTACCGGGCGCACCCCGCAGTCTCCAGTCGGTCGAGGACCTCCCACAGGTCGCCCGCGTCCTCGGTCCAGCCCCGACTCGCGAGGGTGGTGCCGCGGACGTCGAGGCCGACCGCGATCTGCTCGCCGTACTGCCCGATGACGCGGTCCGCCCACTCCGGGTCCTCGAGCGCTGCCGTCCCGAGGTTCACGCGGGCGGCTCCGGTCGCGAGGGCGGCCTCGAGCGAGGCGTCGTCGCGGATGCCGCCGGAGAGCTCGACCGCGACCCCCTCGACCTCGCGGACGGCGCGGGCGATGACCTCGCGGTTGTCGCCGCGGCCGAACGCGGCGTCGAGGTCGACGAGGTGGATCCACTCGGCGCCCTGGTCGCGCCACGTGCGAGCAGCGGTGACCGGGTCGCCGTAGGAGGTCTCACTCCCCGCCGCACCCTGGGTCAGGCGCACGGCCTGGCCGTCGACGACGTCGACGGCCGGCAGGAGGACGAGGGGCTGGGATGCGGTGCGGTCGGTCATGGTCCTGTCGGGGGTCGTGCGGACGTCGGGTCGGGCTCGCTCGGGGTCGGGCTTGCTCGGGGTCGGGCTCGCTCGGGGTCGGGCTCGCTCGGGAGCGGCGGATCAGAGGGCCTGGACCCAGTTGCGGAGCAGCTGGATGCCGGCCTCACCGGACTTCTCCGGGTGGAACTGGGTCGCGGTGAGCGGCCCGTTCTCCACCGCGGCGACGAAGCGCTGGCCGTGCTCCGCCCACGTGAGCTTCGGCTGGCGGAAGGGGCCGTACGCCTCGAGCGGGAACTCGGTCACCCCGTAGGAGTGCACGAAGTAGAACCGCTCGTCGCGCAGACCGTCGAAGAGCACGGAGTCCTCGGGGGCCTCGACCGTGTTCCATCCCATGTGCGGGAGGACCTCCGCCTGGATCTCCTCGACGGTGCCGGGCCACTGCGCGAGCCCCTCGACGTCGACGCCCCGCTCGACCCCGCGCGAGAACAGGACCTGCATGCCGACGCAGATGCCGAGCACGGGACGACCTCCGGCCAGGCGGTGGTCGACGATCTCGCCGCCACGGACGGACTCGAGCTGGTCGACCACGGCACCGAACGCGCCGACACCCGGCACGAGCAGCCCGTCGGCCTCGAGCGCCTTGCGCTTGTCCGCGCTGAGCGTGACCTCGGCACCCGCGCGCTCGAGGGCCTTGGCCGCCGAGTGGACGTTGCCCGAGCCGTAGTCGAGGACGACGACGTTCGGCTTCGCGGTCACAGGGTGCCCTTCGTGCTCGGGATGCCGTCGACACGGGGGTCGAGCTCGACGGCCTTGCGCATCGCGCGCGCGAACGCCTTGAACTCGGCCTCGGCGATGTGGTGCGGGTCGCGCCCACCGAGGACCCGCACGTGCACCGTGATGCCGGCGTTGAACGTGATCGCCTCGAACACGTGACGGACCAGCGAGCCGGTGAAGTGTCCGCCGATCCGGTGGAAGGCGAAGCCGTCGGGCTCCCCGGTGTGGACGAGGAACGGGCGACCCGACACGTCCACGACGGCCTGGGCGAGGGCCTCGTCGAGCGGCACGAGGGCGTCGCCGTACCGGCCGATCCCGGATCGGTCGCCCAGCGCCTGGCGGAGCGCCTGGCCGAGCACGATCCCGGTGTCCTCGACGGTGTGGTGCGCGTCGATGTCGGTGTCACCGGTCGAGCGCACGCGGAGGTCGATCAGGGAGTGCTTGCTGAACGCCGTGAGCATGTGGTCGAAGAACGGCACGCTCGTCGAGATGTCGGAGGAGCCGGTGCCGTCGAGGTCGAGCTCCAGCTCGATGCTCGACTCGCTCGTGCTCCGGCTGATCGAGGCGGTGCGGGCGGTCATGCGTCAACCCTAACCGGGGGCTGGACCGCGGCCACCCGGCGCATCGCGTCGAGGAACGCCGTGGTCTCCTCCGCCGTCCCCGCGCTGACACGGAGGTGGTTCGGGATGCCGAGGTCGCGCACGATGACGTCCTGCTCGAGCAGCGCCTCGAACGCGGCGTGCGGGTCGGCGACGCCCCCGAAGAGCACGAAGTTCGACCACGACTCGTAGGTGCGGTACCCCATGTCCTGCAACTCGGTCACCATGCGGTCACGCTGCTGCTTGATGTCGTCCACCATCGCGAGCATCGCCGGGGCGTGCCGGAGCGCTGCCACCGCGGCCGCCTGCGTCAGGGCGGACAGGTGGTACGGCAGCCGGACGAGTCGGATCGCGTCGATGACCGCAGGGTGCGCCGCGAGGTAGCCCACCCGGGCGCCGGCGAACGCGAACGCCTTGCTCATGGTGCGCGACACCACGAGTCGCTCACGGCCCGGCAGGAGCGTGAGCGCGCTCGGGGCGTCGTCGGGCATGAACTCCGCGTAGGCCTCGTCCACCATCACGATGCCGTCGGTGGCGTCGTACGCTGCCGCGATCGTCTCGATGGGAAGAGGCGTCCCCGTGGGGTTGTTCGGTCCGCACAGGAACACGATGTCCGGCTGGTGTTCGGCGATCGCGGCGGTGACGGTCTCGGGCGAGATGCCGAACTCCGCGTCACGCTCGGCCGGGATCCACCGCGTGCCCGTACCGGACGCCAGGATCGAGTGCATCGAGTACGTGGGCGGGAAGCCGAGGACGCTGCGACCGGGGCCACCGAAGGCCTGCAGGAGCTGCTGCAGGACCTCGTTCGACCCGTTCGCCGCCCAGAGCTGCTCGGGCGTCAGGAGCGCAGGCCCCTCGAGTCCCCCGTTGAGGTAGTCGGTCAGCGAGCGACGGAGCTCACTGAACTCGCGGTCGGGGTACCGGTTCACGGTGGCGAGGGCCTGTCGGATCGACTCGACGATGTCGTCGGCGACCTCTGCCGGGACCGGATGCGTGTTCTCGTTGACGTTCAGCTGGACGCGCACGTGCTTCTGCGGAGCGCCGTACGGGCTCTGCCCGCGCAGGTCGTCTCGGATCGGGAGGTCTTCGAGCGTGAATGCCACCGATCCATCGTAGGCCGCGCGTGCGTCAGCGAGACCGGCCGTCTGGACGGTCACGGGACGATCGCCTCCAGCCAGCGCCTGTCGGGCTCAGCGCGTTCCCTCAGCGCGCGCGTTCCCCTCAGCGCGCGTCGGTGTACTTCGCGGGGATGGCGATCTTCTCGCCCGCCTGGAGCCCGGCGCCGTCCAGCGCGTTGAGGCTCACGACGTCCTGCACGAAGTCGCGCGGATCGGCGTTCGGAGCGGTCTCCTCCGCCAGCTGCCACAGCGTCTCGCCGGGCTGGATGGTGACGGTCTCGAAGTGTGCGGACCCGGAACCGGCGGCGTCACCAGCGGAGGCACGTCCCCCGTTGAGCACCGCGAGCGCGACGATCAGCAGGATCGGGAGCGCGGCAAGGGTCGTGAAGACGATCCGCCCGCGACGCGTCAGGCGCAGGCGCGTACGCACGGCGGGAGCTGCGTGACGCTGGGTCTCAGCGATGGCGATGGTGCTCATGTCGTTCTTGCCTTCCCGTTCGGTGATCCGAAGTCGTGTACCGAACATAGTTTCGAACCGTTGGCTGCACAAGTCCCCAGGGAGGATTTCTGCAAGGATTTCTTGCGACACGCTCGAACGAATGTTTGTCCGGGCATCGGCGGTCGGATACTGTTTCGACCGACTGGGACAAGTCAAGCGGGGACCACCGACATTCCCGCCGGGCCCTGTCCCGCACCGACGAAGGGTGAGACGACGTGGCGGACGAACTGCGCGGACAGAAGCCGCTGACGCCGAAGCAGCAGGCGATCCTCGACGCCATCCGCGCGTCGATCGCCAGCCGGGGCTACCCGCCGAGCATGCGCGAGATCGGTGACGCCGCCGGCCTCTCATCGCTCTCGAGCGTCTCGCACCAGCTCGGACAGCTCGAGCTGGGCGGTTGGATCCGCCGCGACCCGAACCGTCCCCGCGCCCTCGAGGTCCTGGTCGACGAGCCCAGCGCCGACGCCGACGGACCCGACGTCGACGCCACCACCCTCGTCCCGCTCGTCGGACGCATCGCCGCGGGTGTCCCGATCACGGCCGAGCAGCACGTCGACGAGATCATCCCGCTCCCCCGTCAGCTCGTCGGCACGGGTGACCTCTTCATGCTCAAGGTCGTCGGCGAGTCGATGATCGACGCCGCGATCTGCGACGGCGACTGGGTGGTCGTCCGGTCACAGCAGACCGCGGAGAACGGTGACGTCGTCGCCGCCATGCTCGACGAGGAAGCGACCGTCAAGGTCTTCCGCCAGCGGGACGGTCACACGTGGCTGCTCCCGCGCAACTCGGCCTTCGAGCCGATCCTCGGCGACGCGGCCACCGTGCTCGGCAAGGTCGTCGCGGTCCTCCGCTCGATCTGACGCGCCGCGCGCTGCCCGTGCTCCGAGGCGCCGCCGCGCGCTGCCCGCGACCCGAGGCGGCTCCGAGATCACTAGACCGACGTGGAACCCGTCCTTCAGGCTGGTTCCACGTCGGTCTCGTCGTTCGGAGCAGTGGTGACGCGCCCGCCGGACGCTCCCCGTCCCTCCAGGCCGGACCGCGTCAGCGCGTCAGGACGCGACCGGCGTGACCACGAACGGGTCGAGCTCTGCGACCTGCCGCTGGAACACCCGCACCTGCAGCCGCGTGCCGTCCTCCACGTAGTCGACCGACTCCACCGCACCCGAACCGTGCAGCGAGGACACGAGGTCCCCACGGTCGTACGGGATCACCACGGTGAGCGACACGTCGGGCTCGGGCAGCCGGTCCTCGATCGCGGCGAGCAGCTCGGCGATGCCCTCGCCCGTGCGGGCGGACACGAACACTGCGTCCGGCACGAGCCCTCGGAGCACGAGCCGCTGCGACTCGTCGATCAGGTCTGCCTTGTTGAACGCGACGATCTCGGGGATCTCCCGGGCTCCCACGTCACCGATGACCTCGCGGACCGTCGCCAGCTGCGCGGCCGGGTCGGGGTGCGAGCCGTCGACCACGTGCACGATGACGTCGGCCTCGCCGACCTCCTCGAGGGTGGAGCGGAAAGCCTCGACCAGCTGGTGCGGCAGGTTGCGGACGAACCCGACGGTGTCGACGAAGGTGAACTCGCGGCCCTTGGCGGAGTTCGTGCGTCGGACGGTCGCGTCGAGCGTCGCGAACAGCTGGTTCTGCACGAGGACACCCGCGCTCGTCAGCCGGTTGAGCAGCGAGGACTTGCCCGCGTTCGTGTAGCCGGCGATCGCGACGCTCGGCACGTCGTTGCGGTGCCGATCGGCCCGCTTGGCCTCACGTGCCGGGCGGAACCCGGCGATCTGCCGACGGAGCTTCGACATCCGGGTGTGGATGCGACGACGGTCGAGCTCGATCTTCGTCTCACCCGGACCACGGGAACCCATGCCCGCACCGCCCGAGACCTGTCCACCGGCCTGCCGGGACATCGACTCACCCCAACCGCGGAGGCGCGGGAGGAGGTACTGCAGCTGCGCGAGCTCCACCTGCGCCTTGCCCTCGCGGGTCTTGGCGTGCTGACTGAAGATGTCGAGGATCACGGCCGTGCGGTCGATCACCTTGACCTTCACGACGTCCTCCAGCGCACGACGTTGGGAGGGCGCGAGCTCGGTGTCGGCGATCACGGTGTCGGCGCCGGTCGCCTTCACGACCATCGCGAGCTCCTCGGCCTTGCCCTTGCCGAGGTAGGTCGCGGGGTCCGGCGTCGGCCGGCGCTGCAGGAGGCCGTCGAGCACGACCGCACCGGCTGTCTCGGCGAGGGCCGCGAGCTCGCGGAGGGAGTTCTCGGCGTCCTGCGCATCGCCCTGCGGGTACACGCCGATGAGGACGACCTGCTCGAGCCGGAGCTGCCGGTACTCGACCTCGGTGACGTCCTCGAGTTCGGTGGAGAGGCCTGTGACACGGCGGAGGGCCGCACGGTCCTCGCGGTCGTACTGGTCGCCGTCGCCCGTCCAGCCGTGGTCGTCCACGGAGCGGGTCTGGATCGCCTGGGCCGGGGCGAAGATCGATGAGGCGGCGCGCTGGTCGGCGTTGCGCAGCACGCGCTCGACGACACCGTCGGCGCTGTCGTCGTGGGACTGGTGGTTCTGCTGAGGGGTATCCGTCATCCTATCGACAGGGTACCTCCGCCACGCCCGGGACACACGGGTGAGACGCTACGGTTCATCCATGGCGAACGACCACTACTTCTCCGCCAACCCTTCGTCGGAGGTCCGCGAGCGCCAGGTGCACGTCACGCTCGCCGGTCGCGCCCTCACCCTCTCGACCGCCGCGGGCGTGTTCAGCCCCGACGGGGTCGACCGCGGGACGAAGGTCCTGCTGGGCTCGGTGCCGCCCCCCGCGTCCGACGGCGCACTCCTCGACATCGGCTGCGGATGGGGACCGATCGCGATCACCATGGCGCTCGAGTCGCCGGAGGCACAGGTCTGGGGCGTCGACGTCAACGACCGTGTCCTCGGGCTCGCCCGCGCCAACGCCGGGATCGCGGGGGCGACGAACGTCACCGTGGCACTCCCGGACGAGGTCCCCTCCGACCTCCGGTTCCGGACGATCTGGTCGAACCCGCCGATCCGGGTCGGCAAGGACGAGCTGCACGACATCCTGCTGACGTGGCTCCCCCGGCTCGAGGTCGACGGCGAGGCGTGGTTGGTCGTGTCGAAGGACCTCGGCGGCGACTCGCTCCAGCGGTGGTTGCGCGACACCCTCGGGTCCGACTACACCGTGTCGCGGGCGTCGACCGACAAGGGGTTCCGGGTCATCCGCGTGCACCGCGGGGCGTAGCGCGGCGGGCGCGTGGTGCGGCAGGCGCGCAGCGCGACGGGCGCGCAGCGCGATCCGGACCGGAGGCGCGTCAGGCGTCGCCGACGCCGGCCGCGGGATCCGGACTGGCGGCACACCGGGCGTCACCGGTGTCGGTCCCGGACCACGGGCCTCCACGCTGCGGCGGGGCCGCCCCGTCGACCACGGTCGCGCACACGTCATGGTCGTCACGTCGCGTCACGTCGCGTCGCGTCGCGT
Organism: Curtobacterium flaccumfaciens; assembly: GCF_051548005.1. Lineage (GTDB taxonomy): Bacteria > Actinomycetota > Actinomycetes > Actinomycetales > Microbacteriaceae > Curtobacterium. The sequence continues at coordinate 11,095 of NZ_JBPUGH010000085.1, forward strand.
CGCGTCGTTCGGTCAGCCGGTACTCGTGGCCCGTGAGCGATCAGGCCCGCACCGACTGGCCCGCGCCCGCCCGTCAGACCGTCAGGTCGCCCGAGAACACCAGCTCGGCGGGACCGGACAACGCGACGTGCTCGCCGTCCTCGGCCGCGAACATGCGCACGGTCACGACACCGCCGGGCACCCGCACCCGCCAGGTGTCCGGCGCACCGGAGCCGACCCAGTGCCGGGTCGCAAGGGCAGCCGCGACAGCACCGGTGCCGCACGACAGTGTCTCGCCGCTGCCGCGTTCGTGCACCCGCATCGTGATCTCGCCGACGCCGTCGTTGATGAGGGGCTCCCCCGGCAGGACGAACTCGACGTTCGCCCCGGACTCCGGCGCGGGGTCGAGCACCGGCACGTAGGTGAGGTCGAGGTCGGCCAGCTCGTCCTCCGTCGCGACGGCGACCACGACGTGCGGGTTGCCCACGTCGATGCCGAGGCCGGGCCGGGCGCCGTCGAGGTTCTTCGCCCGCACGAGCACGTCGCCCGCGCCGCCACCCTCGATGCCGAGCCCCCAGCGGCCGAGGTCGGCCTGGAACCCGTTCGTCGTCCGCTGGATGTCCACCAGACCCTTGCGGGTGCCGATCGTCAGGGTCTCGCCGGGCGCGAGCTCGACCAGACCGGACTCGGTCAGGTACCGCGCGAACACCCGGACGCCGTTGCCGCACATCTCAGCGACGGTTCCGTCGGCGTTGTGGTAGTCCATGAACCAGACGGCTTCGGGCTCCACCGCGACGAGCGCGCGTCCCTCGGGCAGGGTCTCGGAGCGCACGGCACGGATCACGCCGTCCCCGCCCACGCCGAAGCGGCGGTCCGCGATGGCCCGGATGCGCTCGGGGGTGAGGTCGACGACGGCGTCGGGGTCGGCGAACAGGACGAAGTCGTTGCCGGTCCCCTGGCCCTTCGTGAAGTGCAGCTCGGTCACGCCACGATCCTACGGGCCAGCGCCGACAGGTCCGCCCGGTCGGCCCCGGTGACGTCGAGGTCCTCCGCGGTCGCGTACCGCTTGAACCAGGCGACCTGCCGACGGGCGTACTTGCGCGTCGCGAGGCTCGTCGCCTCGACCGCCTCGGCGACCGAGGCGTCCCCGCGGAGCACGTCGAGCGCCTGCGAGTACCCGATCGCCCGCGAGGCGGTCCGGCCCTGCTCGAGCCCCGCGCCCCGTAGGCGGTCGACCTCGTCGAGCAGCCCGGCGTCGAACATGCGCTGGGCCCGCGCCTGCAGCGCGTCGACCAGGTGGGCGCGGTCGCGGCGCAGGTGCAGGATCCGTGCGGGTCGCCAGGCGCGGGGCGCGGCCGGGAGGCTCGGGGTGACGACCTCGGACCGGCTCGCGATCTCGAGTGCCCGGATGAGGCGCCGCGGGTTGCGGGCGTCGATGGTCGCCGCCGCGTGTGGGTCGAGGCTGCGCAGGCGCTCGAGCAGGATGCCTGGTCCGAGCTCCGCGTGCTCCCGTTCGAGCTGCGCGCGGAGTTCCGGGTCGGTGCCCGGGAAGTCGAGGTCGAAGAGCACCGCGGACACGTAGAGCCCGCTGCCGCCGGCGAGGACCGCGACGCCGCCCTCGGCCTGGATCCGCTCGACGTCACGACGGGCGTCACGCTGGTACGCGGCCACGCTCGCCTCGTCCGTGACGTCGAGGACGTCGAGCTGCCGGTGCGGGATGCCGTGCCGTTCCTCGTGCGCGAGCTTGGCCGTCCCGATGTCCATGCCGCGGTAGAGCTGCATCGCGTCGGCGTTGACGACCTCGGCCGGGCGACCGGTGGCACGGACACGATCGGCGATCGCGACGGCGAGGTCCGACTTCCCCGTGCCCGTCGCTCCCACGACCGCGATCAGGTCGTCCGGGGTCGTCTCGCCCGGCGCCTGCACCCCGGCGACGCGCTCGGCGCCCCGCCGGGCGCCGTTCCCCGCGTCCCCCCGGGCATCGTCCGCAGAGGCCTGCCCGGGGTCGTGCTCGGCGCCGCGGTCGGCGTCGTGCTCGGCGTCAGCGGCCGACACGGAGCGACGGCAGTCCGAGCGACACCGGACGCGGCCCGTCACCGGGAGTGGACGGCGTCGGCACCCCGCAGCTCTCGGCCTGCGCGCGGTCCCACGCGTCGCCGGCCCGGGTCCGCCGGATGCGCAGCGGCCCGTCGTTGTCGGCGATGAGGAAGTGCGGCGCGGCGCGGGTCACCTGGACCGTGACGACGTCGCCGGGGCGCGGCACGTCCGAACCGCGCGGCACGGCGAAGTGCACGAGGCGGGAGTCCTCCGCACGACCGGACAGCCGGTGCGTCTCGTCGTCCTTCTTGCCCTCACCGGTGGCGACGAGGACCTCGACGCTCCGGCCGACCTGCGCGGCGTTCTCCTCGGCCGTGATGCGCTCCTGCAGCGCGATGAGCCGCTCGTAGCGCTCCTGCACGACCTCCTTCGGGAGCTGGTCGGGCATCGTCGCGGCCGGCGTCCCGGGGCGGATCGAGTACTGGAAGGTGAACGCCGAGGCGAAGCGCGAGGCCTCGACGACACGCAGGGTGTCTTCGAAGTCCTCGTCGGTCTCGCCCGGGAACCCGACGATGATGTCCGTCGAGATCGCGGCGTGCGGGATCTTCGCCCGGACCCGGTCGAGGATCCCGAGGAACCGCTCGCTCCGGTAGCTCCGGCGCATCGCCTTGAGGATGCGGTCGGACCCGGACTGCAACGGCATGTGCAGCTGGGGCATGACGTTCGGCGTCTCGGCCATCGCGTCGATCACGTCGTCGGTGAACGCGGCCGGGTGCGGGCTCGTGAACCGGATGCGCTCGAGGCCCTCGATCGCGCCCGCTGCCCGGAGGAGCTTGCCGAACGCCTGCCGATCGCCGAACTCGACGCCGTACGAGTTGACGTTCTGCCCGAGCAGGGTCACCTCGATCGCGCCGTCGTCGACCAACGCCTGGATCTCGGCGAGGACGTCACCCGGGCGACGGTCCTTCTCCTTGCCGCGGAGCGACGGGACGATGCAGAACGTGCAGGTGTTGTTGCACCCGACGGAGATGGACACCCAGCCGCTGTGGGTCGAGTCGCGCTTCGTCGGCAGCGTC
>NZ_JBPUGH010000086.1:0-14183 GCF_051548005.1 Curtobacterium flaccumfaciens
CGCCTCCAGTCCGTCCGTCGGTCCTGCCCGTCAGGGCTGGATGCGTCCGACGAGCATGTCCGGCGTGAGCGAGTGCGCGTCGGCGAGCACCTTCCGGGCCTCGTCGGTCCTGTCCCACACGTTCCAGAGCAGCACGCCCTTCACGACCTGGTCGTCGTCGAGGTAGTACACGACGCCGGTCACGGTCGGCTCCTGCCAGTCCTCGACCGTGTGCAGCGACGACGACACCTGGCCGACGGCCTCGTAGCCCATGTCGAACACGTCCGAGTAGAACATCGGCGTGTGGTCGTAGGTCTCGTCGGCGTCCGCGAGGTTCCGGCCCGCCTGGCGTCCCTGTTGCTGCGCGTTGTCGACGTGCTCCACGCGACGGGTACCGAGGATGCGGTCCGGGTACTCGGCGACGTCACCCGCGGCGAAGACCGACTCGTCGTCGGTCCGGAGCGTCGACGACACGACGATGCCGTCCCGCACGGTGAGCCCGGCGTCCGCGGCCAGCTGGGTGACCGGTTCGATGCCGAGCCCGACGACGACCGCGTCGGCCTCGACCGTCGACCCGTCGTCGAGCGTGAGCACGACACGGTCCGACTGCTCCGAGCCCGACGTCACCCGCCGACCGAGGCGGAGGTCCACCCCGGCGTCGACGAAGCGCTGCTGGAACGCCTGCGCGAGGTCGTCCGGGAACATCCGGCCACCGACGACCTCGTCCGGGTCGACGAACGTCACCTTCGCCCCGTTCTGCGAGATGCCGGCCGTGATCTCGGTGCCGATGTACCCGCCGCCGACCACGACGACGTGAGCACCCGCGTCGGCGTACTCCCGGAGCTTCCGGTAGTCGGCGGCGCTGCGGTAGTCGAGGACACGGTCGGACGGCTCGAGCCCCTCGAGCCCGCGGGGCTTGCCGCCGGTCGCGATGAGCAGGCGTTCGTAGCCGTGGGTGTCGCCCTGGTCGGTCGTGACGGTCTTCGCGTCGCGGTCGATCGCCGTGACCCGGGTGCCGAGCACGAACGTCGCGCCGGTCTCCTCCGTGTGGAGGTCGACCTTCTCGTCCCAGCTGAACTCGGGGTCGGTCCACAGCTTCTTCGAGAGTGCAGGCCGCGCGTAGGGGCGGTCGACGTCCTCGCTGACGATGCCGATGGACCCGTCGGTGTCGAGCTCGCGGATGCCGCGGGCCGCGGAGTCCGCGACCATCCCGCCGCCGACGATGAGGTACCGGAAGTCGGTCATGTGGTGCTCCTAGATCGTGGCGACCGAACCGGAGTCGACCCGGTAGTTCGCGCCGTTGACGAAGCTCGCGGCGTCGGAGCAGAGGAACGCGACGACGTTCGCGACCTCCTCCGGTTCACCGCGGCGTCCGAGTTCCATGTACGGGCGTTCCTCGTCGAGGAACGACGCGACGGCCTCGTCGAAGGACGTACCGAGCTCCTTGGACCGCTTGTCCATCATCGCGTCGGTCATCGGCGTGTGGATGAACGCGGGGCTGACGCAGTTCACGAGCAGCCCCTCGGAGGCGTAGCTGCGCGAAAGACCCTTCGCGAACGACAGCACCCCGGCCTTCGCGGCGCAGTACGGCAGCTCGTCGTCGTACGGCTGCGAGGCGTCCTCGGACACCAGGTAGACGATGCGACCCCAGCCGCCCGTCCGCAGGTCCGAGATGAACTCGCGGGTGATCCGCACCGGCCCCATGAGGTCGATGTCGATCGTGTCGAGCCAGCCCTGCTCGTCGATCTCGTGGAACAACCCCTGCGCGCCCGTGACACCGGAGGACTGCACGAGGATGTCGATCTCGCCGACGGCCTCGCGGACCCGGTCGTGCAGCACGGCCAGGCTGTCCGCCTTCGTCACGTCCGCGGCGAAGGCGAACAGCTTGCCGTGCGGTGCCTCGAGCTGGTCTGCGCTGGTGTCGAGGCGGCTCTGGTCGAGATCGGTGACGACGACCGTCGCGCCCTCGGCCAGGAGGATCCGCGCGGTGTTCCAGCCGATCCCCGAGTCCCCGCCGAAGACGAGCGCGGTCTTGCCCTGGATGCCGAGGTCCATGCGCCGCTTACTCGTGGTCGGAAGCGCTCGCGACCGCCGGGGTGGTGGCCGAGGCCAGCGGGGTGCTGGGGGAGCGGTTCTCCGCCGAGACCATCCAGGCCAACTGCTCGAGGCGCTCGATGAAGCCGTGCAGCAGGTCGGCGGTGGTCGGGTCCTCCTCGTCGACCTCGTCGTGCACGTCGCGCATGGTGCCGGTCGCCTGGTAGAGGCGGAGCGTGATCTCGTCGATCGCGTCGTGCGTCGTGATCTCGCCGTCCGGGAACTGGTCGAGGTGGCTCGTCGCAGCGACGGTCGACGAACGGCCGTCGGGCACGGCGTAGAGCGCGCGCATGCGCTCGGCGGTGTCGTCCGCGAACTCGCGTGCGGCGTCGACGATCTCGTCGAGCTGCAGGTGGAGGTCACGGAAGTTCGTGCCCAGGATGTTCCAGTGCGCCTGCTTGCCCTGCACGTGCAGGTCGATGAGGTCCACGAGGACCGCCTGGAGGTTCTTGGCGAGCTTGTCCGATGCGTGCATGATCGGCTCCTTCCACGTCGGTGACCACTCCGGTCTACGCGGGTCCGCCTCAGTGCTCCCTGGCCGTCCGTCCCCCGGGCGCGCTGCTCGGACGTCGGGGCACACTGCTCGGTCCTCGGGCACTGCTCCCACGTCGGGGCACACTGCCCGGACGCCGGGGTGCGGTCAGTGCGCGACGACCGGGTCGACCTGGTCGACCGCGCTGCGCATGTCCTCGAGGAACCGTGCGACGACCCGTGCGTCGTCGGCGGGGAGACCCTCGGCGATCGCCATCATCCGGCGGTGCATCACGCCGAGCGTCGCCCGCACCTCGTCGTCGGTCTCGGTGGTCGGCACGATGACGAGGGCCCGACGGTCGGTCGGGTGCGGCTCGCGACGGACGTGGTTCGACTTCACGAGGCGGTCGATGAGGATGGTCGTCGAGGCAGAGGAGATCTTGAGGTACGCCGCGAGGTCCTTCGGGCTGACCCGGCGCCCGGAGCGCTGGGCCTGCAGGAGGAACCGGACCGCGAGCAGGTCGGTCTCGCCCATGCCCATCGAGTCGCGCGTCCGTCGGCGCATCGCGGTCTCGGCGGAACGGTAGCGACGCAGGGCGTTGAGGACGGCGACGCCCCGCTGCGTCGCGTCGTCGTCGGGGAACCAGTACCCGGACGCCTCGGTGATCTCCTGCGTGGACATGCGGGACAGCGTAACCCGTCTCCTTACTAGAGCGTCTAGCGAGTCCGCGGACGGGGGACAGCCGCATGCATCCGCATGCATCCGCATGCACCCGCATGCTGTGCAGGAGACGGGAGCGCGCCCCGCTCAGCGGCGACGCGAAGCGTTGCGCGGGGCGCGCCGACCGAGCCTGCGAGGGAGGTGTGCCGGCTGGCACCGCGCCTCCCCTCGGTCTCGTGGACGCGGTACGGCGGGGCCGCCTCGTGACGGTTCCGCGGTTCTGCGGCCCTGCGACTACGCGGCGACCGGCTCCGATGCCGCGTCGTCGAGCGCGCGCAGTGCACCCTGGACGAGCGAGACGACCTCGTCGTCCTCGCGCGGGTGGGTCTCGGCGAACCGGACGACCGACTGCGGGATCGCGACCTTGACGTCCTCGAGGACCCTGGCGCCGGCGATCCCGGCGACCTTGCGGGCGTCGTCGTGCGCCCAGACGCCGCCGAACTGGCCGAAGGCCGACCCGATCACGGCGAGCGGCTTGCCGGAGATCGGCGAGGCGCCGAACGGGCGCGAGGCCCAGTCGAGGGCGTTCTTCAGCACAGCAGGGATCGTGCCGTTGTACTCGGGCGTGACGAGGAGCACGCCGTCCGCGGCGGCGAGGGCCTCGCGGAACGCGACCGCCGCTGCGGGCGGGGTGTCGCCGTCGATATCCTCGTTGTAGAAGGGCAGGTCGGTGATCGCGTCGTACGTGGTGAGCTCGATGCCCTCCGGAGCGTGCTGCTCCGCGGCCTCGGCGAGCTTGCGGTTGATGGAGCCGGCGCGGAGGCTGCCGACCAGGACCAGGACGTTCGTCATCAGCGTTCCCTTGTTCGTTGACGGAAAGGTGTCACGTACAACCAATCGCGGTGTCGGGACTGCTATTCCCGTGCGCAGTCGGGATCGGTAACGTCGGCCGTGTGAGCACCCCGAGGACGCCCGCCAGCACGCCCCGCACCCCCGATGCCGACTGGTGGCGCGACGCCGTCGTCTACCAGGTCTACCCGCGGAGCTTCGCGGACGCGAACGGCGACGGACTCGGCGACGTCGCAGGGGTCACCTCGCACGTGCCGTACCTCGCGTCGCTCGGCGTCGACGCCGTGTGGCTCTCGCCGTTCTTCCCGTCGCCGCTCGCCGACGGCGGGTACGACGTCGCCGACTACCGGGCGGTCGACCCGCGGCTCGGCACACTCGACGACTTCGACGCGTTCCTCCGTGCCGCACACGAGCACGACCTCCGCGTCATCGTCGACATCGTGCCGAACCACACCTCCGACCAGCACGAGTGGTTCCGTGCCGCGCTCGCCGCAGCACCGGGCTCACCCGAGCGCGCCCGGTACGTCTTCCGCGAGGGCGCGGGCGAGTCCGGCGAGCTCCCGCCGAGCGACTGGGTGTCGAACTTCGGCGGCAGCGCCTGGACCCGCGTGCCGGACGGGCAGTGGTACCTCCACCTCTTCGCGCCGGAGCAGCCGGACCTCGACTGGTCGAACCCCGAGGTGCGCCGGGACTTCGAGGAGACGCTGCGGTTCTGGGCCGACCGCGGGGTCGACGGCTTCCGGGTGGACGTCGCGCACGGTCTCGCGAAGGACCTCTCCGAGCCCTACCGTGCATCGAACGAGCAGGCGCTGCCGCTCGACGGCTCCGACCCGCTGTACGACCGCGACGAGGTGCACGAGATCTTCGAGGGGTGGCGCCACGTGCTCGACGAGTACGACCCGCCCCGCGCCGCCGTCGCCGAGGCGTGGGCGCCGGCACCGCGTCGTGTGCTCTACGCGCGTCCCACGGAACTCGGGCAGGCGTTCAACTTCGACCTCCTCGAGTCGCCCTTCGACGCGGCGGTCTTCCGCGAGGTCATCCAGCGGAACCTCGCGGCGTCCGAGCAGTCCGGCGCGTCGTCGACGTGGGTCCTGTCGAACCACGACGTCGTCCGGCACGCCACCCGGTACGGCCTGCCCGACGGGACGGACACCGACGCCTGGTTGATGACGGACGGCACGACACCGGTGCTCGACCGGGAGCGTGGGCTCCGACGGGCGCGCGCGGCGACGGTGCTCCTGCTCGCTCTGCCCGGTTCGACGTACGTCTACCAGGGTGAGGAGCTCGGACTGCACGAGGCGCCGGCGATCCCGCGCGACGAACTGCAGGACCCGAAGTGGATCCGGACCGGGCACACCGTGAAGGGGCGCGATGGTTGCCGCGTGCCGATCCCCTGGACCACCTCGGGGCCGTCGTTCGGGTTCGGCTCCGCCCGCCCGCACCTGCCGCAGCCGGCGGACTTCGGAGCGAGCTCGGTCGAGGCCGAGGATGGCGACCCGGGATCCACGCTGCACCTGTACCGGGCGGCCCTGGCCGAGCGCGCGCGGCTGCAGCGCGGCGAGGACCTCGCGTGGATCGACGCCGGCGCAGCCGTCGTCGCGTTCGAGCGGCACGACGGCTGGCGCTCGGTGACGAACTTCGGCACCGAGCCCGTCGCAATCCCCGCCGGGACGGTACTGCTGGCGTCCGGGCCGCTCGGGGACGGTGTGCTCCCGGGAGAGACCACGGTCTGGCTGGCCTGACCACGGTCTGGCTGGTCTGGCTGGTCTGACGAGAGGTTCCTCCACACTGACGGCCCGACGGGACTCCGTCCACAGATCGGTCCGCGGGCCCTGCTCGGGCGCGGTCGTTCACGACGATCGGGTGCATGACAGAACCCACACCCACCAGGACCAGCTCCACGCGGTCCCGTCCAGCTCGCCGGCCCTCCAGCTGGCTCGCACGTCGACTCGCGGGCGCGGCCGCCGTGTGCACCGCGCTCGGAGTGCTCGCCGCGCCGGCGTTCGTGCCCTCGGCATCGACCGCCGACGACCTCGCGTTCCCCTACGTCAACGAGTTCACCTCGGCCGCGGGCGGCGCACTGCACGGTGACGCGGCGGTGCGCGACGGGCGGCTCCGGCTGACCACGGACGAGCGGAACCAGGCAGGGGCCTGGTCGACCGACGACACCTTCCCGTCGGACCTCGGGCTCGAGATCGAGTTCACCTACGCCATGCACACCGGGAAGGACGACCCGGGTGCGGACGGCCTCGTGCTCTTCCTCGCCGACGGGGCGTCCCCGCAGGGCGTCGGGTCGTTCGGCGCCGGCCTCGGGTACTCCTGCCGACGCGAGGCGACGCAGGGCGGGGGGCTGTCGTGCGACCTCCCCGGTGTCCCCGGCGGCTTCGCGGGGATCGCGATCGACCGCTACGGCAACTTCTCCGGCGAGATCAACGGTTCCGGGCCCGGCCCCCGGGCGGACTCCGTCGTCGTCCGCGGCTCCGGCGACGGCGTGACCGGCTACCGGTACGTCGACGGCGCGGACGCGCCGGGCGGCACGCGCACCGACGGCGCCACCCCGCGGACGGTCCGGGTGACGCTCGTGCCCGGCACGGCGGGCGAGCTCGCGATGACCGTCCGGCTCGAGGCCGGGGGCGCGCTCCGGACCGTCCTCGACCGCGTGCCGCTGCACGGTGACGGCCAGGCGCCGCTGCCGCGGACGCTCCGCCTCGGCTTCGCCGGCGCCACGGGCAGCCACGTGGACGTGCACGAGATCGACCGGCTCCGCGTCTGGCAGCCGGCGGACCTCGCCGTCGAGCAGGACCTCCCCGCCTCACTCGTCGCCGGGAGCGAGGTCGAGTACACGGTCACCGCCCGGAACGTCGGCCCGAACGCCAGCGCCCCGAGCGACCTCCGCGTCGAGGTGCCGGACGGACTCCGGGACGTCGCGTGGCGGTGCTCGGCCGCTGCGGGGTCCCGGTGCGGCGCGGACTCCGGTTCCGGCGCGGTCCGGACCGAGGTCGACCTCCCCCGGGACGGCGAGGCGACCCTGACGGTGACCGGACGCCTCGGACCCGACGCGACCGGTGACGTCGAGAGCACCGCGACGATCACACCCGAAGCGACACTCGCCGACGTCGACGAATCGGACAACACCTCCGTGGCGACGGCGACCGTCGTGGCAGCGGACACGGTGGCGCACGTCGAGACCGACAAGTCCGTGACGCCTGCGCAGGGCGTCGCCCCCGGCGACGAGGTCGAGTACCTCGTCACCGCCCGCAACCGGGGTCCGGCAGCGGCTGCCGAGGTCGGGGCCGTCGACGAGCTCCCGGCAGCGATGCGCTTCGCCGGCTCACCCGACGACTGCACCGCCGACGGGCAGGTCGTCACCTGCCGATCGGGACGGTCCCTCGCGGCCGGCGGCTCCGTCGACTTCCGGATCCGCGCCGTGCTCGACCCCGCGTACGTCGGTGACGGCTCCGACGTCGTGAACGTCGCCACCGCGACGTCGCCGACCGATCCGGACGGCGGGGACGAGTCCCCGGGTGTGTCCATCGGCGTCGTCGAGGGCGGCGACGGCGGGCCGACCGCGGTGCCGACCGGGGCGCCCACGGACGGCCCCGGACCGAGCACCGGTCCCGGACGCGACGAGGGACCCCGCGACGAGGGACCCCGCGCCGAGCCGGGAGGCGCCGGACCCGGTGGTGCCGGCCCGGGGGCCGGGCAGGGAGCGCGCACGCCGACTGGCCGCCTCGCCTTCACCGGTGTCCAGGACCTGGGACTCGCGGCGGCGGTCAGCGGTGTCCTCGCCGCAGCCGGAGCAGCGGCCTGCTGGGCGGTCCGGCGTCGTCGGCACGGGGCGGTCGACGACACCGGGGACGCGGTGTCCGACGTCGTCCGACGGTGATCGGTCGGCCGCGGGGGTTGGAGCTTCCTCAGTCCGGAGGCGCCCCCGCGGTCGGGCGTCCACCCCGGGCGGCGGTAGGATCGACCGTACGATCCGCACGCCCGAAAGAGGTCTCGTGTCCGACTCCGTGGACGACGCCACCACCGTGGACGACGCCACCCGGCGCGCACGCTACTGGCCGGTCCCCGTGCTCCGCGCGGTCCCCGCGGCGATCGTGGCACTCGTGATCACGTTCTCCTCGAACCACGCTGCGGGCTACGGGCTGCTGCTCTTCGGTGCGTACGCGGTGGTCGAGGGCATCGTGCTCGTCATCGGCTCGCGCCGGCTCGAGGGTGATGTGCGGTCCCGTCGGACCACCCTCGCCCAGGCGGTCGTCGCCGTGCTCGCCGGCGTCGCCGCGCTGGTGCTCCAGGGCGGCGGGCTCCCCGCCTTCATCACGATCGTGGTGGCGTTCGCGGTCCTCACCGGCGCCCTCGAGCTCACCCAGGGACTCCGGGTCCGCGGCCGCTCGCCGTTCGCGCGGGACTGGTCGACCGTCGGCGGACTGACGCTGCTGCTCGCCGTCGCCTTCCTCGTCACCCCGCCGGACTACTCGAAGCAGCTCGGCGGCATCGACGACGCCCAGGGGACGCTCGACGCGCCGATCATCCTCGTCGGCCTGTTCGGCGCCTACCTCGCCGTCACGGCGGTCTTCCACGTGATCGCCGGACTCTCGCACAAGTGGGGCACGGCGGCCCCGGCCGCAGCCCCGGACGGAGCACCACACGCATGACCACCCCCAGCCGCCGCGACCGTCTCCGCCCGGCCGAACTCCTCGGCATCTCGGCGATCGTCGCCGTGTTCGTCGGACTGGTGGTCCTCATCTCCACCCGCGAGCCGCACCTCGCCGTGATCTTCCTCGGCGTCGCGTTCATCGTCGTCGTCGTCGTCCTCGCGATGCTGCAGCTCGCGTCCACGAGCGACCAGGACGACAACGACATGCTCGGCGGTCACAAGACCCCGGGCGAGGGGGACGGCAACGACTTCCACTGAGCGGTCCGTCCGCACGACCAGCCGGCTGCGCCCGTTCCAGGGTGCGCCCGACCTGCCGGCGCGCTACCGCCACCCGCGGCTGATCCTCGCGGTCTGCTGTACGAGCCTGTTCATCGTGTCCCTCGACGCGACGGTGGTGAACGTCGCACTACCGTCGATCGGCCGTGAACTCCGCAGCTCCATCTCCGGGCTGCAGTGGACCATCGACGCGTACACGCTCGTCCTGGCGAGCCTGCTCCTCCTCTCCGGGTCCACGGCGGACCGGATCGGTCGGCGGACGACGTTCCAGATCGGCCTCGCGCTGTTCACGATCGGCTCCCTGCTGTGCTCGCTCGCACCCGGGGTCGGGTGGCTCGTCGTCTTCCGCATGGTCCAGGCGGTCGGCGGGTCGATGATGAACCCCGTGGCGATGTCGATCATCACCGCGACGTTCGACGACCCCCGGCAGCGCGCACGCGCCGTCGGCGTGTGGGGTGCGGTGGTCGGGGTCTCCATGGGGCTCGGCCCGCTCGTCGGGGGTGCGCTCACGGACTCCGTCGGGTGGCGTGCCATCTTCTGGATCAACGTCCCCGTGGGCATCGCCGCGATCGTCCTCACCTTCTTCTTCGTGCCCGAGTCCAGGTCGCCGGAACCGCGGCGGCTCGACCCCGCCGGGCAGGTCCTCGTGATCGTCCTGCTCGCCACCCTCGTCGGTGGCCTGATCGAGGGGCCGAGGCTCGGCTGGACGTCGCCCGCGGCGCTCGCGCTCTTCCTCGCCGCGGCCGCTGCGCTCGTGGTGCTCGTCGCGGTCGAACGCCGCCGTCGGCAACCGCTCATCGACGTGCGGTTCTTCCGGAGCATCCCGTTCTCGGCCGCGGTCGTCACGGCGATCGTCGCGTTCGGCGCGAACGGGGCGTTCCTCTTCCTCAACGCGCTGTACCTGCAGGAGGTCCGGGGCATGACCCCGTTCGAGGCCGGACTCTGGACCCTGCCCGCGGCCGTCGCGACGATGCTCGTGTCACCGCTGTCCGGGCGGCTCGTCGGATCGGTCGGGACCCGGACGCCGCTGGTCCTCGCGGGCCTCGGCGTCGGTGGGGCGGGCGCCGTCCTCACCACCATCGACGCCCGGACGCCGATGTGGGTGCTCGTCGTGGCGTTCGTGCTGTTCGGCTTCGGGTTCGGCATGGTGAACGCTCCCATCACCAACACCGCGGTGTCCGGCATGCCGCGCGCGCAGTCCGGTTCGGCGGCCGCGGTCGCGTCGACCAGCCGGCAGACCGGCGTCTCGCTCGGCGTCGCCCTCGCCGGCACGGTCACGGGCGCCAGCGCGGTCGCGAGCGTCGGCCCGTCCTTCGCGGTGGCGACGCACGCGATGTGGTGGATCGTCGTGGGCGTCGGCTGCGCGATCGTCCTGGTCGCGTTCGTCTCCAACTCGGCCGCCGCCGACCGCTCGGTGGCCGGGATCGCACCGCTGCTCGACGACTGAGGAGCGGGCCGGGCGCAGCCCACGCACGCCGTTCCGACACGCCCGGGATCACGATCCAGCGACGGTCCTGTCATGATCGCGGGTCCTCCCGACACTCCTGGTCGAAGGAGGTGGGATGTGGATGTGACGACAGGCACCGAGACGGACGAGCAGCTCGTCCGGGCGATCGGGCGCGGCGACCAGCAAGCGCTCGCCCGGGCGTTCGACCGGTACGCGGCCACCCTCACCCGGTACGCCTGGGCGGTCGTCGAGAGCCGTCCCGACGTCGAGGAGGCGGTGCAGGACACCTTCCTGACGCTCTGGCAGCGCGCGGTGACCCTCGAGCTCCCGGCGGACACGATGCTCCCCTGGCTCCTCGTCGTCTGCCGGAACCACGCGCTGAACACCGGACGCAAGCAGGCGCGACGCCGCGGTGTCGAGCTCCCCGAGGAGCTCCCCGCACCCGACGACCACGCCGAGGCCGCCGAGCGTCTGCGATGGGTCCGCGACGCGATCGCGGCCCTGCCCGAGACCGATCGACGGATCTGCGAGCTGTGCCTCCTCGACGGTCACTCGTACGCCGAGGCAGCCGAGATGCTCGGCCTGAGCGTCGGAGCGGTCACCCAGCGGGTCGCACGATCCCGCGCACGACTCCGGAAGGTGGTGATGCACGATGAACACTGAACCCCCCGAGGGGGACGACCTGCAACGGATGCTCGTGACGATGAAGCAGAACGTCCTCGAACGCGCCACGCCGCGTCGCCGACGTCGACGGGTCCGTCCGGGCGTCGCGATCGGCGTCGTCGGGCTGCTGGCGCTCGGGACGGCGTCCGGCGCGGTCGCCCTGTCGCTGTCCCAGCAGGAACGGCCGGTCGCCGCTCCGACCACGACGCAGGAGCCCGCGCCGGCTCCGTCCGCGACCACCCCGACGTCCGCGCCGATCACCGCGAGCCCGACACCGCGCCCCACCACGGCACGGTCCGACACGGCACCGACCTTCCCCACGGACTGCCGCTCGATGGTGCCCGCTTCCGACTACGACCGCCTGTTCGGGGACATCCCCGTGACCGAGACGACCCCGGGGATCGACTCGCCCGAGACCGATCTGGGGCCGACGAAGCTCTCGTGCCTCTGGAGCGACCCGCGGGCGGACATCTCCGGCATCTCGATCCAGGTCGGCACCGGCACGCCCGACGCGCTCGACGCCGAGGTGCGCCGGTTCCCCGACTACGACGGCGGCGGCACGTGCGTCGACCATGACGAGGGGACGCTCTGCCAGTCCCGCAGCATCCTCGACGACTACCACGTGGAGAAGGGCTTCACGCTGTACGTGCGTGGCACGACGTGGATCGTGATCGACCAGGTGAACGTCCCGACCGACAACCTGCTGGGGGCGCTGGTGGAGACGATCTGGGGGGACTGACGGACCACGCCACCGGGGCCGGTCCGACGCACCAGCGGCGGACCGGCCGCGTCGGTGGGGAGGCGCGGGGCGGCCTGCGCACCGTGCCTCCGGTCCGTCGGTGCTGCCCTACCCGACGCGTGCCGCGACGATGTCGCGAGCCAGCGTCTGCGTCGCGCGGTTCGGCTCCGGCACGATCCGCATCGCGAGCCCGATCCGGAGCGGCGGGACGTCGTCCTCCAACTCGAGGACGGCGCCCTCGTGCGGGACGCCCGAGTCCGGCACGACCCCGACCCCCAACCCGGCGGCGGCGAACCGGACGACGGCCGGCATGTCGTTCATCT
This sequence comes from Curtobacterium flaccumfaciens, assembly GCF_051548005.1. Taxonomy (GTDB): domain Bacteria; phylum Actinomycetota; class Actinomycetes; order Actinomycetales; family Microbacteriaceae; genus Curtobacterium. The sequence continues at coordinate 12,163 of NZ_JBPUGH010000086.1, forward strand.
CCGCGACGATCCGACGCCGGATGCCGAGCCGCTCGAACGCCTGGTCGAGGATCACCCGGTTGCCGAACCCGTGCGAGGTGTCGACGAACGGCTCGTCCGCGAGCTCCGCCAGCGACACCGACGACCGACCGGCGAGGGGGTGGTCCGGCGCGGTGAACACGCGGAACGGCAGCTCACGCAGGGGCTCGACGACGACACCGCTCGGCGGGCTGGGCAACCCCGAGTAGGCGAGGTCGACCCGTCCCGCGACGAGGTCCTGCACCAGCCCCGTGGTCCCGGACGGCGACGTCATGAGCTCGACCGCGACGAGGGGGTGCCGCCGTCGGAATCGGCGGAGCACCCCGGTGAGGTCCACGATGTCCATGCTCGTGAAGATCCCGAGCCGGACGCGCCCACGGAGGTCCGCGTCGTCGACCGTCGCCAGGTCGCGCATCCGGTCGAGCTCCTCGAGCACGGTGCGAGCGTGGGGGAGGAGCTCCTCACCGGCGGTCGTCAGCACGAGGGCGCGGCCGGTGCGCTCGAACAGCCGGACCCCGAGCGACCGCTCGAGGGACGCCAGCCCGGCCGACACCGTCGACTGCGCTGCCCAGAGGCGCTCGGCTGCCCGGGTGACGCTCCCCTCCGTGGCGACGGCGACGAACTGTTCGAGCAGACGGGTCTCCATGTCCCGATCATCGATCACGTCGATGGGAGACATCAAGCGCATCCGTTGGACTCGATGGGCACCCGGGCGCAGGATCGGAGCATGCCAGTCATCGAGCACCCTGCGACACCGCGCCCGTCGACCGAGATCGTCCCCGCCCCGCGTGGGCGATCGGCGCACTCCCGCCGTCGCCACGATGCGGGCTTCTGGGCCGTCGCGTTCGCGTTCCTGTCGGTGATGGCCTTCGCGACCGTCCCGGCGCCGCTCTACGTCATCTACCAGGCACGCGACGGGTTCCCGACCATCGTCACCACCGTGGTCTTCGCGGCCTACGGCGTCGGCGTCGTCGGGTCCCTCTGGCTCGCCGGACACCTCAGCGACGTGCACGGCCGGAAGCCGCTCGTCCTCGTGTCGATCGCCCTCGAACTCGTCGCGGCCGTGCTCTTCCTGGTGTGGAACGACGTGAGCGGGCTGCTCGTGGCACGCCTCGTCACGGGCCTGGGCGTCGGCACCCTCACGGCCACGGCCACGGCGCACCTCGGTGAGCTCCGGGTCCGGGCGACCGGTTCCGAGTCGGCCGCGAAGGGTGCGAGCGTCGCGGCCGGCGCGGTCAACCTCGGCGGACTCTCCCTCGGTGCACTCGTCGGCGGGGCGCTCGCCGAGTTCGTCGGGCAGCCGCTCATGGTCCCCTACGTCGTCTTCGTCGTGGCGCTGGCCGTCGCCTTCGTCCTGGTGCTCGCCGCCCCCGAGACGGTCGACCGTCCGACCGAGCCGGTCCCGTACCGACCACAGCGCCTGCAGGCTCCGGAGGGGCAGGGAGCCGCGTTCTGGGCGGCCGGCACCGGCGCCTTCGCCGCACTCGCTGTCCAGGGGCTCTTCACCTCCGTCGCACCGACGTTCCTGGGCACGACCTTCCACGTCACCGACCGACTCGCGGCCGGAGCCACCACGTTCGGGGTGTTCGCGGCGAGCGCGGTGAGCCAGCTCGTGTTCGCGCGGTTGGACCAGCGGGCGCAGATCCGACTCGGGGTCGTGCTGCTGGTCGGCGGGCTCGCCGTGCTGGCCGTGTCCGCGGTCGTCCTGCAGGTCGCGGGCTTCATCGGGGGCGGCGTCGTGGCGGGAGCCGGTGTCGGACTGCTGTTCCGGGCGTCGATCGCGAGCGCGGGAGCGCTCGTCGGCCCCGAACGCCGCGGCGGTGTGCTCGCGGCGACGTTCCTCATCGCCTACGCGGGGCTGACCGTCCCGGTCGTCGCCGTCGGTGCCGCCCTGCTCGTGCTCCCGACGCTCTGGGTGCTCGTCGGGTACGTCGTGCTGGTGGCGGTGCTCGCCGTCTTCGCCGGCGGGCGGCTCGCGGCGCGGGCCTGACACCGCGCGGCGG
>NZ_JBPUGH010000087.1:0-14168 GCF_051548005.1 Curtobacterium flaccumfaciens
GCCCCGAGGACCGTGCCGCGCCCCACGGCGACGTCGGCGCTCAGCTCGCCGGACCGGCGCTCCTCGAGCACGTCGCGGAACTTGCTCACCGCCTGCACGGCGTCGCCGTCGTGCAGGACCTTGCCCTTGTTGAGCAGCACGACGCGGTCGCACATCTCCTGCACCTGGCTGAGCGAGTGCGTGACGATGATGATCGTCTTGCCCTGCTCCTGGAACGAGCGGATGCGGTCGAGGCACTTGCGTTGGAAGGCCTCGTCGCCGACCGCCAGGACCTCGTCGACGAGGAGCACGTCCGGGTCGGTGTGCACGGCCACCGCGAAGGCGAGTCGGACGTACATGCCCGAGCTGTAGAACTTCACCTGGGTGTCGATGAAGTCGCCGATGCCGGAGAACGCGAGGATGTCGTCGAACCGCTCTTCGGTCTCCTTACGGCTCAGGCCGAGCAGCGCCGCGTTGAGGAAGACGTTCTCGCGGCCCGAGAGGTCCGGGTGGAAGCCGGCGCCGAGCTCGAGCAGGGCCGCCAGGCGTCCGCGGCGCGAGACCGTGCCGGACGTCGGCTGGATGATGCCGCCGATCGCCTTGAGCAGCGTCGACTTGCCGGAGCCGTTCTGCCCGATGAGCCCGACGGTCGTGCCCGCCTGGATCCGGACGCTGACGTCGTCGAGCGCCCAGAAGTCCTGCCGGTGCTTGCGGCCGGCCCGACCGAGCGTGACGATGCGCTCGCGGATGGTGTTGTCCTTGCGGACGGTGAACCGCTTGCGGACCCGGTCGATCACGATCACGTCGGGGCGTGCGTCCGACCGCGGCTGCGTCGAGGGTGCGACGGGGGTGCTGATGGCCATGGTCTAGAGCTCCTGCGCGAAGTTGCCCTGCAGCCGCGAGAACACGCGCTGCGCGCCGATCAGGCAGAACAGGCCGATCACGAACGCGATGCCGAGTCGGAGCATGAGGTGCTCGGGGTAGACGACGTCCTTCGGGTCGTGCAACCAGATCGCGTTCTGCATCCCGAGGACCGACAGGGTCAGGGGGTTGTTCGTGTAGACGGCGAGGATCCAGTCGACCTTGAGCCGGTCGACGACCATCGCGTACGAGTAGACGATCGGCGACGCCCAGAGGAGCACCATCAGGCCGACGTCGATGACGAACTGCACGTCGCGCAGGTACACGTTGAGCGCCGAGAGGACGAGACCGATCGCTGCGCCGTAGACCAGGATCACGAGCACCGACGGGATGAGGTAGACGAGTCCTTCGTGGAGGGGGAACACCCCGATCACGAGGGTGGCCGCGATGAGGATCGCGAACTGGATCACGTAGTTGACCAGCGCTGCGCCGACGCTGGCGAGCGGGAACACCTCGCGCGGGACGTAGACCTTCTTGATCAGCCCGCTGTTGCCGACGATCGAGCCGGTGGACCCCGCGACGATCTCGCTGAACAGCGTGTACGCGCTGAGTCCGGTGAAGACGTAGATCGCGAAGTTGTCGATGCCCTTGGCCGCGCCGAGGATCTGGCCCATGACGAAGTAGTAGATGAGCAGCTGTGTCAGCGGGCGGACCAGGGTCCACACGAACCCGAGCGCCGAGTCCTTGTAGCGCGCCTTGAGGTCGCGGCGAACGAGCATGCCGAGCATCTCGCGCTGCCGGAAGACGTCGCGGAGTTCGCGCCAGGTTCCGCGGATGGCACTCGTCGGAGCGCCGACCACGACCAGGGGCTCCTCCGCGAGCGCGGCCATGCGGGCTTGATCGACCATGTGTCTCTTCGTTCGTGGGGCGGGACCGGGACAGCATACTCGGCGGTCCTGCGGGGCGGGGCGCGCCCGGCGGACTGGACGACAGCCGTCGCGCACCCCCGTGCGGGGGTGAATATCGGCGATATCAACCCTCAACCTTCACTTTGGGGTTACCGTTGACGCAACCCGGACCCTTGTCAACAACCACAGGACGGCCCGTCAGCATGCCCCTCGCATCACGGCCGATCGCTGCGTTCGCGGTGGTCGGCGCGCTCAGTCTCCTCGCGGCCGGGTGCTCCTCCGGCGACGGCGGCTCCGATCCGACCGCGTCGCGCACTCCCTCGAGATCCGCCTCGGCCACGGCCACGCCGACCGCATCGGCACCGGCGGCGACGCCGAGCGACCCGACGTCGAGCGCGCCCGACGACGGGACGCCGACGGACGACGACACCCCCGGCGCCTTCCCGGGCTCGGGCCAGACCGCGCAGCCGGACCCCGACCCCGCCGGTTTCCCGGCCACCGCCGTCGTCACGTTCGCCGGGTGGGACACCGGCAGCCGGACGCTCCAGGCCGGCGGACTCGTCTCCGGCACGACGGACACGTCCGGCAGGTGCACCTTCACCGCGAAGAAGGGCGGCACGACCCGCACCGCCACCAGCTCCGCCGAAGCCAGCCCGAGCGCGGTCAACTGCGCGCAGGTCTCGTTCCCGTCCGCCCAGGTGTCCACCGGCACCTGGTCGATCACACTCACGTACTCGGTGGGGTCGAAGTCGACCACGTCCGACCCGATGACGGCGGAGGTGCCGTGATGCTGTCCATCCGAGACCACGGGCGGGGGCCTCGACCGCTGCGGTCCGCGCTCGCGCTCGTCGCAGCCCTCGCCGTCGCCGTGACCGGCCTGACCTTCGGCACTATCGCCGCCGAGCAGGCGACGACCCGGTCCGCCTCGGCCGCGACGGCCGGGGCGTTCGACCCCGGGTACATCATCAGCGACGCGAACTTCTACAACGGTTCCGCGATGAGTGCGTCGTCGGTGCAGTCGTTCCTCAACAGCGTCGCGCCGAACTGCCGGCAGGCGTCCGGCGGCCCGGCGTGCTTGAAGAACTTCTCGCAGAACATGAGCGGCATCGCCGCCGTGTCCGGCCGGTGCTCCGCGATCGGTGGTGGCGTGAAGTCCGCGGCGACGGTCATCGCCCAGGTCGGCGCCGCGTGCGGCATCAGCCAGAAGGTCCTGCTCGTGCTCCTCCAGAAGGAGCAGGGGATCGTCGCGACGAACAGCCCGACGAGCTACATGTACCTGCACGCCACCGGGTTCGCGTGCCCGGACACCGCCCCGTGCGACCCGAAGTACTACGGGTTCGGCCAGCAGGTGTACGCCGCCGCGCTGCAGTTCAAGCGGTACCAGGCCTCGCCGACCTCGTGGGCGTACCAGGCCGGCCGCAACAACTCGATCCTCTACAACCCGAACGCCGCGTGCGGACGGAAGACCGTCTACATCAAGAACCAGGCGACCGCCGGGCTGTACATCTACACGCCGTACACCCCGAACACCGCCGCGATGAACAACCTCTACGGCTCCGGCGACAGCTGCTCGGCGTACGGCAACCGCAACTTCTGGCGGATGTACACCGACTGGTTCGGCTCGCCCACGGGCGGTTCGTCGCCGATCGGCAGCGTCGACGGGGTGACGGGCGGCTTCGGACGCATCGTGCTCCGCGGCTGGGCCGCCGACCCGGACACCACGGCGCCGATCCGGGCGAACGTCTACGTCGACGGCGTGGGGAAGGCCTCGCTCACCGCGAACGTGCAGCGCCCGGACCTCGCCTCCCAGCTCGGTGCGAACAACACCGCGCACGGGTTCTCCTCGACGATCACCGGGCTCTCGTCCGGCAAGCACAACGTCTGCGTCTACGGCATCAACACCGGGCCCGGATCGAACGTCCTGCTCGCCTGCAACGACGTGAACGTCCTCGGTGGGAGCCCCACGGGCGTGATCGACGCCGCGACCGCGGTCGCCGGGACGCTCACGATCCGCGGCTGGGCCATCGACCGCGACACCGCCTCGGCGACGCAGGTCCAGGTCCGCGTCGGCGGCAAGGTCCTCGGGACGATGGACGCCGACCAGCAGAAGAACGGTCTCGACGCGGCGAAGCCGGGCTACGGCGACGAGCACGGCTACTCCGGCACCGTGAAGGGCTTCCCGGCGGGCACGAACACCGTGACCGTCCACGCGAAGGACCTCTCGACCGGCAAGTGGGTGCAGGTGGCGTCGAAGTCGGTCCAGCAGCCGACCGGGTACCCGTGGCTCGCCGTGGACGAGGTGTCGTCGAAGGCACCCGGGCAGCTCCTCGTGCGTGGCTGGGCGATCGACCCCGACACCACCGGTCCGGTGCGGATGGCCTTCTACCTCGACGGTGCGGGCATCGCATCGCCGTGGGCGGACCAGTACAAGCCCGGCCTGGACACGGCGAAGCCGGGCTTCGGCGACCAGCACGCGTACCGACTCGAGCAGACCGGCATCACGGCCGGCAAGCACAACCTGTGCATCATCGCGATCAACCAGGGTCCGGGGTCCTCGAACGCGAGCATCTGCAAGCCGTTCTCGACGCCCACGGGCCCGCCGAAGGTGACGGTCGACTCGGCGGTGTCCGCGGGCCTCGGCAAGGTCAGCGTCGCCGGGACCGCGTACGACCCGGACACGACGGCGTCGCTGTCGATGCGCTACACCGTCGACGGCAAGCAGGTCGCGACCGGCACCGCGAACGTCTCGGAGACCTCGTTCGGGAGCGGCCATCCGGGCTACGGCAACGCGCACGGGTACACCACGACGCTGGTCGGCATCGGACCCGGGAAGCACACGGTGTGCGCCGTCGCGAAGAACGTCGGCGGCGGGTCGGACGCGCAGACCTGCTCGAGCGTCACGGCGGCGTCGGGCGACCCGACCCTGCTGCTCGACGAGGTGTCCTCGCCGGCGGCCGGGCAGGTGAAGGTCCGCGGCTGGGCGATCGATCCCGACACCGCGGCCTCGATCCGCGTGCACCTGTACGTGGACGGCGTCGGCCGGGCGAACATCGCTGCCGACCAGACGAAGTCGCTCGGTGCCACCTACGCCGGCTTCGGGACGCAGCACGCCTTCAGCACCGTGCTGAGCGGTCAGCCGAGCGGCAGCACCGTGCAGATGTGCGCCTACGCGATCAACCAGGGCGCCGGGGGCAACACCTCCGTCTGCCGGAGCGTCACCGTGCGCTGAGTGCGCACGACCCCCTGACGGACGGGAGGCACGGTGCCAGCCGGCACCGTGCCTCCCGTCCGTCCACGGGTCGCGTCAGCGACGCAACGCGCGCCGTGCGACCTGCGTCGCCGTGTGCAGGGCGCGGTACTCGAAGGACCGCGTGAGGGCGTCGTACCGCTGGGCGATGGCGTCGCGTTCCTCCTCGGCCGTACGACGGCCGCGGTCGAAGCCGGCAGCGGCCGTCTCCGACGCGATGAGCCGCTCGTTGATGGCCTCGACCCCGGCACGGTGCACGTCGCGCTCCGCGGCGGTCGCGCGGAGCTCCTCGCGGAGCGCGGTCACCCAGCGGAGCATCGGCGACCGCGGACCGGTGCGACCACGGGCCGCGGCGACCACGCCGTCGAGGACGGGCCCGACCTGTGCGGCCCGCGCGCGGAAGGTGTGCCGGTCGAGCACCACGGCACGCAGGCGTCCGACGAGTGCGGAACGCTCGCCCTCGGGCAGCGACAGGGCACGTTCGAGCGACGGCGCGTCCGCGTACACGGGCACGTCGCCCAGCCCGAGTTCGTCGAGGCCGAGTGCGCAGTCGGTCACCGGCAGCGCACCGGCGGCGAGGGACTCGAACAGTCGGGAGTTGAGCGTGCCGAACTCGGCCGCGGGCGCGATCACGTCGTCGACCACGAACGCCGCCGCGCGGTACACCTCGGGCAACGCGAAGTAGGAGACGGCGTCGCGGAGCTCCACGCCGGGGGAGGGGTCGACGTGGCCGGCGTTCGCGGCGAACCACAGGATCGGCTGCGGCGGACGCACGGCCTCGAGCACGTCCTGCACGCGCCGCCGGACGCCCCAGAAGTTCACCGTGGTGACGGCGCGGTCCGAGCGGGGGCCGTCGTCGTCCGCCGTGAAGAGGTCGGTGTCCGCGGCGATGGGCACGACCTCGACCGGACCGGACCGGTGCTCGGCGACGGCGTCGCGCGCGATCGTCGAGGACGTCCACACCGAGTCGAACTCGTCGAGGTACGGCAGGGAAGCCCACTGCGCGGTCCAGTTGCGCACCCACGCCACGAGCGCCGTGCCCGCCGGGACCAGGCCCGGGACGAACGACTCGATCATGCTGACCAGGACGGCGGTGTCCGCGGGGACCTCCTCGGTCCAGCGCTCGATCGGCCAGAGCGCCACACCCCACCCGTCCGCGTGCAGGGCGCGCGCGAGCCCGAGTGCCACGAAGAGGTCGCCCTTGCCGGCGGTGACGTCGGCCGTCGACACCGCGAAGCGCACGGTGCCGCGCGGTCCCTCGGCACGCGTTCCGGCCGCGATCTCGGTGTACTCGGCCTCGAGCGGCGAGCGGGCGGGGTCGGTGGGGATGTGCGGGGTGGGCATCGTGTCATTCTGCACGACGCCCGGGGCGCGGACGGCGAAGGGCGCGCTCGGCCTTGTAGGGTGTCCTCGGCCGACGGCACGCTGGTGCCCGGCCACCGAACCACCACGCGTGCACGCGTGCGAGCTGCTGGAGGAACCGCGTGAGCGAGCGAAAGGCCGGAGTCGTCTCCGTCGTCCTGGTCAACTACAAGGGCACGGACGACACCCTCACGAGCATCGCGGAGCTCCGGAAGCAGGACTGGCCGCAAGACAAGCTCGAGGTCATCGTCGTCGAGAACGGCTCCGGGCCGGAGCACCTCGGCCGGCTCAAGGCGTCCGACCTCGACTTCACACTGGTCGACGCGGGCGCGAACCTCGGCTTCACGGGTGGGTGCAACCTCGGCGTCGCGAAGTCCTCCGGCGAGGTCGTCGCGTTCCTCAACAACGACGCCCGACCCGGCGTCGGCTGGGTGCGCGAGGCGATGGCGACGTTCGCGTCCGGTGCGGACATCGGCGCCGTCGCGTCGAAGGTCCTCGACTGGGAGGGCGTCAACGTCGACTTCACCGAGGCCGCGATGACCTGGTACGGCATGGGCTACAAGCCCTTCGCCGGCTCGCCGGACACCGGCCGCTGGGAGAGCGAGACCGACGTCCTGTTCGGCACCGGGGCGGCGATGTTCGTCCGCGCGGAGCTCTTCGAGCAGCTCGGCGGCTTCGACGACCGCTACTTCATGTTCTACGAGGACGTCGACCTCGGGTGGCGGCTCAACCTGCTCGGCTGGCGGTTCCGCTACCAGCCGAAGTCGGTGGCCTTCCACAAGCACCACGCGTCGATGAACAAGTTCGGCGACTTCCGCGAGACCTACCTGCTCGAGCGGAACGCGCTCTTCACCCTCTACAAGAACCTCGGCGACGAACAGCTCGCCGCAGCGCTCCCCGGGTCGCTCGCCCTCGCCGTCCGCCGTGCGGTCGGCCGCGGTGAGCTCGACTCGACCGAGCTCGACCTGCGCAACCCCGGTGATGACAGCGTCCCGACCATCCCGGTGCCGAAGACGAGCATGGCCGGCATCTACGGGGTCGACCAGTTCGTCGAGCAGCTCCCGTCGATGACCGAGTCGCGTCGACAGATCCAGGCGACCCGCGTCCGGAGCGACCGCGAGCTCCTCCGCCTCTTCGGCAACCGCGACGAGCCGGCGTACCCGATCGAGGACTACCTCGCCGGGTACGACAAGATCGTCCACTCCCTCGGGGTCCTCGAGGTCGGCACCCGCCGCCGCGTGCTCATCATCACGGGCGACGCGATCGGCGAGAAGATGGCCGGCCCGGCGATCCGAGCGACCCGGATGGCGAAGGAGCTCGCCAAGGAGCACGACGTCCGCGTCGTGAGCCTCACCCGTTCCGAGGAGATCGATCCCTCGTACGAGGTCGTCACGGTCCCGCACCGTCACCCGCGCCAGATGGTCGAGCACGAGGGCTGGGCCGACGTCATCGTCGTGCAGGGCCACGCACTCCGCCTGTTCCCGGTGCTCGAGTCGACGCGCAAGATCCTCGTCGTGGACGTCTACGACCCGCTGCACCTCGAGCAGCTCGAGCAGGGGCGCAGTGACGACGTCGACCAGTGGAACCGTCAGATCCTCGACGCGTCGGACACGCTGAACCACCAGCTCGAGCTCGGCGACTACTTCATCTGCGCATCCGAACGCCAGCGCATGTTCTGGCTCGGTCAGCTGGCCGGGTCCGGCCGGGTGAACGCCCGCACGTACTCCCGTGACCCCGACCTCCGGTCGCTCATCGGCGTCGTCCCGTTCGGCCTGTCGTCGACCCCGCCCGTGCACGACGTGCAGCGGGTGAAGGGCGTCGTTCCCGGTATCGGCAAGAACGACAAGCTCGTCGTCTGGGGCGGCGGCATCTACGACTGGTTCGACCCGATCACGCTCGTCCGGGCGATGGGCGAACTGGCGGCGCGGAAGCCGAGCGTGAAGCTCCTGTTCATGGGCGTGCAGCACCCGAACCCCGACGTCCCCGAGATGGACATCGTCGCGAAGGTCCGGGCCGAGGCCGACGCCCTGGGGCTCACCGGGAAGCACGTGTTCTTCAACGAGACGTGGATCCCGTACGAGGAGCGCGGCGCGTACCTGCTCGAGGCGGACGCGGGTGTCTCCACGCACTACGAGCACCTCGAGACGACCTTCTCGTTCCGCACCCGCATCCTCGACTACCTGTGGGCGCGGCTGCCGATCGTGACGACCGCGGGCGACTCCTTCGGCGACCTCGTGGCCGCGGAGAAGCTCGGCATCGCCGTGCACGAGCAGGACGTCACCGGACTCGCCGACGCGCTCGAGACCGCGCTCTTCGACAAGAAGGCCCGCGCGGAGTTCATCGGCAACGTCGACCGTGTGCGCGAGCAGTTCACCTGGGAGAACGTCCTCGCCCCGCTCGTCGAGTTCTGCCGCAACCCGATCCGGGCCGCGGACAAGTCCGTGCGCGACACCGGCTCGGCGGTCGTCCCGCACGAGATGCGTGTCCGTGTGCCCGACCGCAAGAAGCTCTACGGGGTGCGGCACGACCTCGGCCGCGCGGTGCACTACTTCCGCACCGAGGGCCCGCGGAGCGTCGCGGGCAAGATCAAGCGTCGGCTGCAGAACCGTTGAGCCGGCAGGACGCCAGCGCCCTCGTCGTCATCCCGACCTACGACGAGGCCGAGAACATCCGCACGATCATCGACGCCGTGCTCGGCGCGGTGCCGGACGCCCACGTGCTCGTCGTCGACGACGGCAGCCCCGACGGCACCGGGGACATCGTCCGCGCGATCGGGGCGGAGGACGACCGGGTGCACCTGCTCCAGCGCTCGGGCAAGCTCGGCCTCGGCTCCGCGTACGTCACCGGCTTCCGCTGGGGACTCGAGCGCGGGTACCCGCTGCTCGTCGAGATGGACGCCGACGGCTCCCACCCCGCCGACCGCCTGCCGGCGATGATCGACGCCGTCCGGTCGGACGCCGACGTGCTCCTCGCGATCGGGTCGCGCTGGGTCCGCGGGGGTTCCGTGGTGGACTGGCCGCTCCGGCGCGAGGTCCTGAGCCGGGGCGCGAACACCTACGCTCGGCTCGTGCTCGGCATCCGGGTGCACGACGTCACGGCGGGCTTCCGGGTGTACCGTGCCGAGGCGATCGCGGCGATGGACCTCGACGCGATCGACTCGAAGGGCTACTGCTTCCAGGTCGACATGACGCTCCGGGTGGACGCCCAGGGCGGTCGGATCGTCGAGGTGCCGATCCGCTTCCGCGACCGTCTGTACGGCGTGTCGAAGATGAGCGGCGGCATCGTGGTCGAGGCCATGCTCCGCGTCACGCAGTGGGGCTTCCAGCGTCGCTTCGGCCGTCGGCGGCCGTCCCGCGCGTAGCGACGCGCGGTCCCTCCTGCCCACCGCTCACGCCGTGGGCAGGAGGGCCGCCGCCTGCCGGCTCGGCCGCCGCCGGTTCAGACGCAGCTGACGTCGTGGTCCTGGGCGGCGGCGACGAACTGCGTCATCCGCACCTGGCTGCCCGCGGTGAGGCCCCCGGCCCCGCACGCCTGCTGCGCCGCCGCGACCCCGTCGTTCCCGACCGCGATCCAGCTCGGCAGCCGGTACAGCGGCGACGACGAGGTCACCGGTCCCGCGATCTGCGTGAACTGGGACTTCGTCGAGTAGAGCCCGACGGCCGTCACACCGGAGGCCTGCAGCGCGGCGACCATGCCCTCGAGGTCGGCGCGGTTCTGCTTCTGGTGGTCGGACGCGTCGGCTGCGTCGAGCCAGGAGAGGCTCGTCTCGACGTCGATCCACCAGCGGAACGCGGTGGGGGTGGGGACGCCCCGGGAGTGCGTGTCGTCCCAGGCGCGGGCGTACCCGTACATGTACGAGCAGGCGGCGTCGTACGCCTTGGCCACGCACGTTCCGTACGGGTTCGCGACCGTGACGCCCGCGGGGTAGGCGTTCGAGGACGGCCACACCGACGCGGCCTTGCCCGGGTTCGCCGCGAGCACGTAGAGCTGCGTGTCGGGCTGTGACGTCCCGCCGACCGAGTCCGCGGCCCAGGCGAGCTGCGGCGACAGGGAGGCGTTCGTCTGGTTGGGGAGCGAACCGTTCACCCCGACGATCCCGAACGCCTGGTCCGAGGGGTAGGCAGACGCCGACGATCCCTGCGGCCACGAGACGTCCGCCCCGAATCCGGACCCGCTCGACCCGTCCAGGAAGTACCCCGCGACGTCGAGGTGCAGCACCGCGGACCCCGTCGACGCCTTGACCTGCACGCGGCGGTCCACCGTCGAGCCAGTGACCGTCGAGCCGGTGACCTTCGACATGACGAGGTTGGCGACGGACTGCCCCGGCGTGAACACCTGCGTGGCGACCTGCGCGTCCGCCCCGGCCGGTGTGACCCGGAGGTACGCCGCCTTCGTCGGGCCGGTGACCTCGGCGTTGGCGACGACGGCCGTGGCGGTCCCGGGGACCCCGGCGGTGCCGGACAGACGGACGGTCTGCGTGGTGCTGCCGATGGTGCCGCCGTAGGCACGGGTGGTGTCGAGCGGGACGAACACGGAGCCGCTCGACGACGCCGAGTAGTAGCCGGAGACGTCGAGGTGGACGGTCGCGGAGCCGGTGTTGAGCCGGACCTGCGCGGCCCCGTCGGCGGAGAGCTTCACGATGGCGAGGTTCGCCAGCGCCTGCCCCTTCCCGAACAGCTGCGTCACGACGGACGGGTCCTGCCCGGCCGTGGTGAGCCGCACGTACCCGGCGGCGCTCGGGCTGCTGACCTGCACGTTCACGGCGACGGCGGTGGCGTCCGCCGGTACCCCGCCGACTCCGGCGAGCGGCACGACGGTCGGCGTGGTGCCGACCGTGCCGCCGAACACCCGGGTGGCGTCGAGGGGTGTGTAGGTGGCGCCGGATCCGTCGGCGTAGTAGCCGGCGACGTCGAAGTACCCGTTCGCGGTGCCCTTCGACAGCTTCGCCTGCACGGACCCGTCGACGAGTCGGACGGTGACGAGGTTCGCGATGGTCTGCCCGGCGGCGAAGTCCTGGGTGGCGACGGTGGCGTCCTTGCCGGCCGGGGTCACGCGGACGTACCCGGCGGCCGTCGGCTTGGCGACCTCGACGTTCACGACGACGGCCGTGGCGTCCGACGGGACGGCGCTCCCGGTGATCTTGACCACCGTCGGTGTCGTGCTGAGGCCACCGGACCAGACCCGGGTCGTGTCGATCGGCGTGTAGCGGCCGGTGGTCGGGGCCGCGGCCTGGGCGACGGCGGCCGGTGCGACCACTGCGAGCCCGGAGGCGACGACGACGGCGGTCAGGACGAGTGCGATGCGGCGACGCAGGCGCATGGGGCTCCCTCGGTCGGGCGGCCGTCCCCCTGACGGCCTCCCGCAGTCTAGGTGCAGGATGCAACGCGCGGGGAGCCGGGAGGTGACCGCCCGGAGGCGCGGCCTGCGTCGCGGGGGCGGGTCGCGCCTCCAGGCAGGTCGCCCGAGCGCGGCGCGCACGCGTGCGCGGGCGAGGAGCGCAGCGTGCGCGGGCGAGGAACAGCGCGCACGCGAGCGTGGGCGCGGGGCACGGAAGTGCCGTGGCGCCGACCGGGAGCGCGCTCAGGCGCGCGGCAGGTGCCGGCGCCACGAGCGCCGACGTGCCGCGACCACGAGCACGGTCACGAAGAACATCAGCCCCGCACCGTGCAGGAGGTAGCTCTCCGCCGTGCTCGTCACGGCGAGCAGCACCAGGACGGCCGCCGGCCACACGTAGGCGACGCCGGGGAACGTGGTCGCGGTCACCCACGCCCGCGCGAACGCGAGCAGCGCGGTGATGCCGAGGAGGATCGTCCCCGCGAGGCCGATCTGCAGCCAGGCGTCGACGAACGCGTTGAGCGCGGAGGTGAACCGCTGCCCGGCCGGGTCGATGAGCGTGACGTACGGCACCACGGCCTCCTGCGGCCACGTGCCCACCCAGCCCCAGCCCTGGATCGGGTACTGGGTCGTGAGGGTGCGGATCTGCGCCCAGAGGTCGAGCCGCGTCGCGGTCCCGCCGGCGGCACCGATCTCGGCGAGCACGCGGTGCCGACCGATGACGCCCACGACGATCATCGCGAGGACGGCGGCCCCGAGGACCGCGTTCACGACCGGTCGCGCGCTCGGTCGGGCGTGTCGCAACGCCCACAGGGCCAGCGCCGCGACGGCGAGGGCGATCATCGCGAGTCCGGTGATGGGGGACTGGACGAGCATCAGGGCGATCACCGCCAGCGCGGTCGACGCGACCGCCCGCCAGACGGTGACCGACCGGGTGAGGAACTCCACGACGAACGTGACGAGGGCCATCGCAGCGATGAAGCCCATGAAGTTGCGGGTCCCGCCGATGCCCTGGATCGGGCCGCCGTAGGCGATGTCGCCGCGGATCCCGAACGCCGGGAGCGGCACGTCGAGGACGAGGCCGGACAGCACCTCGAGGCCGAGTGCGGCGACGAGCAGGATGCGGAACGCGTCACCGGACGCGCGGATGACCTGCACGAGGTCGCGGCCGAGCGCGAGGTAGAGGCCGAGGCCGACGAAGCACACGGTGGCGGTCAGACCGCGGAGGGCCACCCACGAGTACTGGCTCCAGAGGACGCTCAGGGCGCAGTACCCGACGAACGCCAGGAGCGAGAGCGGCAGGACGCCGTGCCACTCGATCCGGTACCGCTGTCCGAGCAGGCTGAGCCCGGCGAGCACCACGAGCGTGACGAGCACCGCCCAGGTGCCCGCCGCGCCGACGATCGCGGTGACGGTGGGCTCGCCGAACGCGAAGAGGACGATCACGGTCGTGAGCGCCTGGCTGAACCGGCCGCCCGCGGAGAAGCCGATCCAGGCGGACAGGTAGCGGCGCGCCTGCACGCGTCTCGTCACCCGGCCGTCCGTCACCCGTCCATCTTCCCGTACCGCGGCCGGGTCCACGCGCGGACTGTCCGGACCGCTCTATCCACGATGCGCGATATCGACGTACGCTCACCTCATGGCGCGCAGCGAGCCGGCCCGGACCGCTCTCGCCGCCGTGCTCGTGGGCGCGGTCGTGACGTCCGTCGGCTGGTGGCGCCTCGGTCCCGTCGCCGCCCGGACGGTCTGGGCCGAGGACGGCGGGGTGTTCCTCCGCGAGCACCTCGAGCAGCCGTGGGACCTGCTGCGCCCGTACGCCGGGTACCTGCACCTCGTGCCCCGGGTCGTCGTCGGCGCTGCGTGGGCGCTGCCCGTCGAGCACTACGCGGTCGCCCTGTCGCTCGGCTCGTGCCTCGTCGTCGGGGGAGCGGCGGCCCTCGTCACCGTGCTCGCTCGCGACGTCGTCGGCCCCTGGCCGGTCCGGTTCCTGCTCGCCGCGGTGCCGGCGGTCCTCCCGCTCGCGCCCCACGAGATCGCGGGGAACGCGGCGAACCTCCACTGGTTCCTCCTCGCGCTCGCACCGTGGCTCCTCGCGTACCGGCCGCGCAGCTGGTGGGGCTCGACCGGGCTCGCCTTCGTGACCCTCGCCGTGGTGCTCACCGAACCGCTGACCGTGCTGTTCCTGCCGTTGCTCCTCCTCGGCTGGTCACCGACGCGACGGCGCGCGGGCCGGTCCCGCCACCGTGCGCACTCCGCATCGCGGTCGGGCCTGCGCCCCCTGCCGGCGACGCTCGCAGCGGTGCTCGGGGCGACGGCGCAGGTGGTCGTCGCGAGCACCGCGGAGCGCCGGGACACCGCGACGACACCACCACCCGTCGTCGACGTCCTGGCGGGCTGGCTGCTGCAGCCGCTCGGCGGCCTCCTCCGTCCCCGCGTCGGCGACGTGGTGCGCGCCGTGCTCGACCACGGCTGGTGGG
>NZ_JBPUGH010000088.1:0-14079 GCF_051548005.1 Curtobacterium flaccumfaciens
CCCGCTCGACCACGCGTCCGAGCGCCGCCGTGGCGGCGATCGCGTCGCCCGCGTACGCACCGGCCATCGCGCCGTCCCGCGCGAGCATCAGTTCGTCCGCGCCGTCGCCGGCGAGCGGGTGCCCGGCGGCCTGCAGCAGGCTGGCGAGCCGGTCCGTGTACCAGTCGCGGTGCATGGCGACGACCTCGCGCACGGGGTCGCGAGGGTCGTGGTACTCGGCGGCGGCGTTCAGGAACGCGCAGCCGCGGAAGTCGACGTGGTCCACCTGCGCGGAGACGGCTGCGACCCAGGCGCGGATCGCGTCGGCGGGGGAGTCGGCCTCGGCGACGATGGTCTCGAACTTCGCCACCACCGCGTCGTGCTGCGCGCGGATGTAGGCGAGGATCAGGTTGTCCTTCGACCCGTAGTGCTTGTAGAACGTCGCCTTCGTGACGCTCGCCTCGGAGATGAGGCGGTCGACACCGACGTTCCGGATGCCCTCCTCGTAGAAGAGCCGCGTGGCGGTCTCGAGGATGCGGACCTTCGCGCCGCCGGTGCGGGGAGCCGGGGGGACGCTCGACCCACCCGGCGACGCGAGGTCATCGCTCGGACCCAGGAGACGCTGGACGGCCGGTTGGGGGGAATCGACCGTCACAGCGTGGCTCCTTGGGCTCATCGGCTCCGTGACCGATCGGGGGGAGACGGTCACGCAGGACTGATGTCCCGAGCCACCGGATCGGAATCTAGGGGGGCTTTCGATCCGGTGGAAGCACAGTACCACAAGGAGGACAGACAGACGAGTCGGTCTGTCCGCAATTCCTGTACCCCAGTTCGAGGCACGTCGTGAACCACGCTGAAACTGGGGGGAACCCTCTCGTCGGTCAGTAGGCTCGTCTCCGATGAGTCACCCTGTGCCGTTGCCACTGGAGGCCCCGGACACGTCGTTCCTGACGTCCGGAGGCGCCTTCGTCCGCCGATCCGTCCTGCCCTCCGGCGTCCGTGTCCTCACCGAGGCCGTGCCGGGAGCCGCCTCGACGAGCATCGGGTTCTGGGTCGGGGTCGGTTCGCGTGACGAGCGCGAGGGGCAGTTCGGCTCCACGCACTTCCTCGAACACCTCCTCTTCAAGGGCACCGAGGGCCGCAGTGCGCTCGACATCGCGATCGCGTTCGACTCGGTCGGCGGCGAGCACAACGCCGCGACGGCCAAGGAGTACACGTGCTACTACGCACGGGTCCGGGACGCCGACGTCCCGATGGCCGTGCAGGTGATCGGCGACATGGTCACCGGGTCAGTCCTCGACCCCGAGGCGTTCGACATCGAGCGCGGCGTCATCCTCGAGGAGCTCGCGATGGCCGCGGACGACCCGGCCGACGTCGCGGGCGAGGCCTTCTTCGCCGCGGCCTTCGACGGGCACCCCCTCGGACGGCCGATCGGGGGCACGCCGGACAGCATCCGTGCGGTGCAGCGCGACGAGGTCCTCGCCCACTACCGCGAGCACTACGCACCGAACGGGATCGTCGTGACCGCTGCCGGGGCCGTCGACCACGACCGCTTCCGCGACCTCGTGGCCTCGGTGTTCCGGCATGCCGAGCGGTCCACCCCGCTCGCACGCCGCACACCGCAGCCCGTCGCCGACCCGGCCGTCCCGAAGCTCTCCGTCGTGCACCGCCCGACCGAGCAGGTGAGCATGCTCCGGGGCTCGCAGGGCCTCGACCTGCGCGACGAACGCCGCCCGACGCTCAGCGTGCTCAACGCCGTGCTCGGAGGCGGCATGAGCTCTCGGCTCTTCCAGGAGGTGCGCGAGCGCCGCGGCCTCGCGTACGCGGTGTCGTCCTTCGCGCCGGCCTACCTCGACAACGGAGCGTTCGGCGTCTACGCGGGCTGCGCGCCCGACAACGTCACGGGCGTCGTCGAGATCGTCGACCAGGAGTTCGCCCGCATGGTGTCGGACGGCATCACCGACGACGAGCTCCGTCGCGCGAAGGGGCAGATCGAGGGGGCGCTCACGCTCTCGCTCGAGGACTCCGACGCGCGCATGACCCGACTCGGGCGCTCCGAGCTCGGCACGGGGGAGTACACCGACCTCGCGACCGCGCTCGAACGCGTCGACCGCGTGACCCGCTCCGACGTGCAGGAGCTCGCGGCTGACCTGCTGACCCGGCCGATGATCACCTCGGTCGTCGGTGCCGTGCGCCAGGAGGACCTCGAGACGGCGATCAGCACCGGGGGTTGAGCATCGACATGTCGCACTACCTGTACCTGGTCCGGCACGGCGAACACCAAGACGCCGAGCACGGACTCCGCGACGGCAAGCTGTCGGAGCGCGGCAAGCGACAGGCGACCCTCGTCGCCGACCGTCTCGGGGGCGTGCCGTTCGACGGCGTGTACCACTCGCCGCTCGAGGCGCCGAGCGAGACCGCGGCGTTCATCGCGCAGCGCCTGCCGTCGATCCAGCCCGAGCCGTCGACGCTCCTCTTCGACTGCATCCCCTCCGGCCCCACCCCGGACATGCCGCACGCGTACCAGGGCTGGTACGGCGGCATCACGGAGGAGGAGATCGTCGCCGGACAGGCCCAGATGGGCGACGCCGTGGCCGAGTGGTTCACCCCGGCACGCGAGGACCGGCACGACCTCCTCATCACGCACAACGCCGTGATCGGCTGGTTCGTCCGGGAGGCCTTCCAGGCGCCCGAGTGGCGGTGGATGGGCACCAACGTGGCGCACACGGCCCTCACGATCATCCGCATCCGCTCGGCGAAGCCGGCCGAGGTCGTCACGCTGAACGACACGGCGCACCTCCCGGTCGAGTTCCGGACCGGGCTGCCGGTCGACCAGCCCGTCTGAGCGCGTCGCGTCGCGCGGGTACGACGGCAGAGCGTCGCGCGTCCGTCGCGCCGGACCGCCGGCCTGGAGGCACGGGTCGGGTCAGCGCACCGGCTTGCGGTACCAGGCGGTCGCGTTCGGGTTCTCGTTGAAGGGCTCGGTTCGCTGGTAGCCGCGACCGCGGTACATCGCGCCGGCTGCCGCGAGCGAGTCGTTCGTGTCCAGCACGATGCTGGTCGCGCCGAGCATCGCGGCCTGCTGCTCCAGGGCGTCCATGACCGCGGTCGCGACCCCGCGGCCGCGGCCGTCCGGCGCGACGAAGACGTGCTTCACCTCGAAGCGGACGTCGACGGCGCTGACGGCGGAGGCCGCGCTGCCCGCCGTGTCGGCGTCGTCGAGCACGCTGTCCGCGATGCGTCGCAGTCCGCCGCACCCGACCGGCACCCCGTCGTCGTAGGCCACCACGAAGACCCCGTTCGGCGGCACGAACTCCGCCGCCGGCGTCCGCTTCCGCGAGTACGTCCCCTGTGCGGTCGGGAACGTCTGCTCGCGCTCGTCGAGGTACGCGTCGAGCAGCGCGTCCACCTCCGGCAGGTCGGCCGGCACGGTCCTGACGTCGAGCGGCATGCCCCGATCCTAGGATGGAGCGCATGGTCACTCCCGTCGCCGTCGTCGGCGCCACCGGTCGGCTCGGGGCCCTCGTGGCCTCGGTGGTCGAGGAACTGCCCGGCTTCGAGCTCGTCGCGAGACTCTCGTCGAAGGACGGCGCCCACGAGGCCCCACCGTCGGTGTTCGCGGGCGCCGAGCTCGTCGTCGACGTGACCGTCCCCGCGCTCAGCCCGGCGATCGTCGAGAACGCGCTCGCCGGCGGAGCGAACGTGCTCGTCGGGACCTCGGGGTGGTCCGAGGCGCGGCTCGCGAAGCTCCGGACCGGCCTCGAGGCCCGACCCGACCAGGGTGTCCTGGTCGTCCCGAACTTCTCGATCGGCTCGGTGCTCGGTACCCACCTCGCGACGATCGCCGCGCCGTGGTTCCCGTCGGTCGAGATCGTCGAGACCCACCACGCCGGCAAGGTGGACTCGCCGTCCGGCACCGCCGTCCGCACCGCGGAGCTCATCGCCGACGCCCGCCGCGAGGTCGGCCCGGTCGATGCCCCCCACGTCGACCAGCGCGCCCGCGGGCAGCAGGTCGCGAGCATCCCGATCCACTCCCTGCGTCTGCCGGGGGTGAAGGCCGTGCAGGACGTCCTGCTCAGCGGCCCCGGGGAGACCCTGACCATCCGGCACGACACGAACGACGACGTCGCGTACCTGTCCGGGATCCGTGCCGCGCTCTCCGCCGTCGGTTCGATGCGGGGCCTCACGGTGGGGCTCGGCAGCGTGCTCGGGATCGGCTGAGGTCGGGTCCGTGCGTTCGGTCCTGCGGTCACCGTTCTGGGGCGCCGCGCTCATGGCGGTGCTCCTCGTGCTCTACATCGTGCTCGTCGGGCAGCGTGCCGTCGCGTTCATCGCCACGGGTGTCCCGGTCGGCATCGGCATCGGCGTCGCGCTGTTCGTCGTCGCGGTGATCGGCGCCCTCCTGCTCGTCCTCGAACTGCGCTTCGGCTTCCGCATCACGCGGCTCGGCGCTCGGCTCGAGGCCGAGGGCGGTGCCCCCGACGACGTCGTGGAGGTGCGCCCCTCCGGTCGGCCGACCCGCGAGGCCGCGGACGAGCTCTTCCCGCGCTACAAGGCGGCGGTCGAGCAGGACCCGTCGGACTGGCGGGGCTGGTACCGCCTCGGCGTCGTCTACGACGCCGCCGGTGACCGCAAACGGGCGCGGGCGGCGATGCGCGAAGCGCTCACCAGGGCACGCTGACGACGGCCGGGCGCGGCTCGCTCAGCGGTGCCGCGCCACCGTCACGCGAGCCGCGCCACCGTCACGCGAGCCGCGCCGACCGATCCTGCGAGGGAGGCACGGGGCGGGCCCGCCCCGTGCCTCCAGGCCGTCTGCTGGTCGCGTTCAGAACGCGGCGTCGACCGCGTCCTCGGCGCGCGTGTACCGGAACGCGTAGCCGGACTCGAGGAGCTTCGTCGGGACCATCTGCTGGCTCGACAGGAGCATCTCGTCCGCGGCTTCGCGCAGGAGCAGTCGGAGGGCGAACGCCGGCACGCCGAAGAGGTACGGGCGGTGGAGGTCGTCGGCCACGCGGTGCGTGATCCGGTCCGAGACCGCCGGCTCCGGCCCCGCGAGGTTCACCGGACCGGACACCCCTGCGGCGTCGGGGCTCGTGGCGAGGTGCACGATCGCACCGACCTCGTCGTCGAGCGCGATCCACGGCCAGTACTGTCCGCCGGTGCCGAGCTTGCTGCCGAGTCCCGCCTTCGTGAGCGGGACGAGCGGTGCCAGCGCGCCACCGCCCTGCCCGACGACGATGCCGGTGCGGAGCGTGACCACCCGGACGCCCTCGGGTGCGGCGTTCGCGGCGGCCTCCCATGCCGTGCACACCTCGGCGAGGAAGCCGGAGCCGGCCGGGGCGTCGTCGTCGAGGACGTCCACCGGCCGGTCGCCGTACACGCCGGACGCCGAGCCGGAGAGGAACAGCGCCGGCGGGTTCGTGGCGTGCCGCATCGCCTCGACCAGCGTCTCGGTGGCGGACACCCGGGAGCGGAGGATCTCCTGCTTGTAGGCGGCGGTCCACGGCAGCTTGCCGATGTTCGCGCCGGCGAGGTTGATCACGACGTCCGCACCGTCGAGGATCGCGGGGTCGAGCGGCCGGGACCCCGGTGCCCAGCGGAACTCGGCGGGGGAGCGCGGCTCGCGTCGGACGAGCGTGGAGACGTGGTGACCCGCTTCGCGGAGCGCGCGGACGAGTGGCGTGCCGATGAAGCCGGACGCGCCGGCGACGAGGATCGAGAGCGGCTGGGGGGTCGTGTCGGCCATGCGGACAACGCTACTCAGCGGCCGGGAGGCGCGACCTGTGCCCGCCTGTGAGGTCGCCGATGTGGGTGGTCGCGTCTAGGCTCGCTGCCGTGACCGACGAGACCGTGCAGCCCGATCCCACCGTCCCCACCCCCTACGAGGACCTGCTGCGTCGCGTGCTCGAGGAGGGCACCCCGAAGGGCGACCGCACCGGCACCGGCACACGGAGCATCTTCGGCGCGCAGCTCCGCTACGACCTGTCGAAGGGCTTCCCGCTCGTCTCGACCAAGCGGGTGCACTTCAAGTCCGTCGCGTACGAGCTGCTCTGGTTCCTCCGTGGCGACGGCAACGCGCGCTGGCTCCAGGAGCACGGCGTCCGGATCTGGAACGAGTGGGCGGGCGAGGACGGCGACCTCGGCCCGGTGTACGGCGTGCAGTGGCGGTCGTGGCCGACCCCGTCGGGTGAGCACGTCGACCAGATCGCCCAGGTCATCGAGCAGATCCGGACGAACCCGGACTCGCGCCGGCTCATCGTGTCAGCGTGGAACGTCGCCGACGTGCCGGACATGGCCCTCGCACCGTGCCACGCGTTCTTCCAGTTCTACGTCGTGGACGGCAAGCTCTCGTGCCAGCTCTACCAGCGGAGCGCGGACATGTTCCTCGGCGTGCCCTTCAACATCGCCTCGTACGCGCTCCTCACGCACATGATCGCGGCGCAGACCGGGCTCGAGGTCGGCGACTTCGTGTGGACCGGCGGCGACTGCCACGTCTACGACAACCACGTCGAGCAGGTCCGCGAGCAGCTCACCCGGACGCCGTACCCGATGCCGACGCTGCGCCTCGCGCCGCGTGACTCGATCGACGACTACGTGTACGAGGACCTCGAGGTCGTCGGCTACCACCACCACCCCGCCATCACGGCGGCGGTCGCGGTCTGATGTCCTCCGCTGCCGCGTCCGACGGCTGGACCGAGCCAGTGCACGGCGTCGGGATGGTCTGGGCGCGGTCGCGGTCCGGGGTCATCGGTGCCGACGGCGGGATGCCGTGGCACGTCCCGGAGGACCTCGCGCACTTCCGGCAGGTCACGGGTGACGCCACCGTGGTCATGGGCCGGCGGACGTGAGAGTCGCTGCCGCCGCGGTTCCGGCCGCTGCCTGGGCGGCGGAACGTGGTGCTCACCCGCGATGCGTCGTGGGCGTCGACCGAAGCCGCTGCCGGCGCCGAGGTCGTGCACGACCTCGCGACCGCGCTCGACACCGACGAGCCCGTCTGGATCATGGGCGGCGGCCAGGTGTACGCGGCCGGGCTCGCCTTCGCCGACCGGGTGTCCGAGACCGTCATCGACGTCGAGGTCCCGGGGGACACGGTCGCGCCGGAGCTCGGCGAGGGCTGGACGCTCGTCGACGAGGGCCCGTGGCAGGAGTCCCGCGTCGACGGCACGCGCTTCCGCTTCCTGGAGTGGCGTCGCGCGGAGCGCACGCGCCCGTAGCGCGTGTCGCGCGCGGCGCGCCGCGCCGCGCGCACCATGGTGGCCGTGTCGAACCACGAAAGCGACGTCGAACCGGGCGCTCCATCTGGTTCGATGTCGCAACCGTGGTTCCAACGGCGCTCACCCGCCGGGGCCGGGCCGCGCCTCCAGGCCGCACCGTCCGGGCGGACTGCGGGCCGGACGCCTGACCCCGGTACGCTGGTCCCCGTGTCCACGCGTGAGAATCCCTTCGGTCAGGTCCTCGTCGCCCTCGTGACCCCGTTCACCGCCGACGGCGAGGTCGACTGGCCCGGCGTCGAGCAGCACATCGACGACTGCATCACCGCGGGTGCGGACGGCATCGTCGTGACGGGGACGACCGGCGAGACGTCCACGCTCACAGACCCCGAGAAGCTTCGGCTCGTCGAGGTCGGCAAGTCCGTGGCCGCCGGACGCGCGAAGATCATCACGGGCGGTGGCTCGAACGAGACTGCGCACGCCATCCACCTCTACAAGCAGAGCGAGAAGGCCGGCGCCGACGGCGTCATGATCGTCACGCCGTACTACAACAAGCCGACCCAGGCCGGCGTCCTCACGCACTTCCGGATGATCGCCGACGCGACCGACCTGCCCGTGATCCTCTACGACATCCCCGGCCGCACGGGCATCCCGATCACCTACGAGACCATCGTGCGGGCGTCGCACCACCCGAACATCCTCGCCGTGAAGGACGCCAAGGGCGACTTCGCCGAGGTCTCCCGGGTGCTCAACAACACCGACCTCATGTACTTCTCGGGCGACGACACGAACGTGCTCCCGCACCTGTCGATCGGCGCCACGGGGCTCATCGGCGTCACGGCGAACATCACGAGCACGCCGTACCGCACCATCGTCGACGCCGTGAACCGCGGCGACCTCGCGACCGCCACCGCCGAGCACAAGCGCGTCGAACCCCTGGTCCGTGCGATCATGACCCACGTCCCCGGCACCGTCGCGGCGAAGTACGTGCTGCACGGGCTCGGCCGCATCGGCAGCCCGCGCGTCCGGCTCCCGCTCGTCGGCCCCGAGGACACCGAGGCCTACGCCATCGAGACCTCCCTCGAAGCGGTCCGGGACATCCCGGGTGCCGACTTCTCGAACTTCCGCCCCGACCGCAACGCAGCGGCCGGCGGCGCACTGCCGAAGGTGCCAGGCACCACACGTTAGGAAAGACCGCGGCGCAGCGGTAGCGCGTCGCACGACAGTCAGGACCGAATGCCCACCCAGATCTCCACACCGCAGCCGCTCGAAGCCGGCACCCTCCGCGTCGTCCCCATCGGGGGCCTCGGCGAGATCGGTCGCAACATGACCGTGTACGAGTACGAGGGCAAGCTCCTCGTGGTCGACGCGGGCGTGCTGTTCCCGGAGGAGCACCAGCCCGGTGTCGACCTCATCCTGCCCGACTTCGCGCCCATCCGGGACCGCCTCGACGACGTCCTCGGCGTCGTGCTCACGCACGGCCACGAGGACCACATCGGCGCCGTCCCGTACCTGCTGAAGCTCAAGGGCGACATCCCCCTGATCGGCTCCACACTGACCCTCGCGCTCGTCGAGGCGAAGCTCAAGGAGCACCGGATCAAGCCCTACACGCTCGTCGTGCAGGAGGACCAGACCGAGCAGCTCGGCCCGTTCCACCTCGAGTTCGTCGCCGTGAACCACTCCATCCCGGACGCCCTCGCCGTCGCGATCACGACCCCCGCGGGGCGTGTGCTGCACACCGGCGACTTCAAGATGGACCAGCTCCCGCTGGACGACCGCATCACGGACCTCCGCGCCTTCGCCCGCCTCGGCGAGCAGGGTGTCGACCTGTTCCTGCCGGACTCGACGAACGCCGACGTCCCGGGCTTCACCGCCCCCGAGCGCGACATCGGACCGGTCCTCGAGAACATCATCACGCGCGCCCGCAAGAAGGTCGTCGTCGCGAGCTTCTCGTCGCACGTGCACCGCGTGCAGCAGGTCCTCGACGCCGCGGCGGCCGCGAACCGCAAGGTCGCGTTCATGGGGCGCTCGATGATCCGGAACATGACGATCGCCGCCGAGCTCGGCTACCTCCGGGTACCGGACGACGTCCTGATCGACACGAAGAAGGCGAAGAACGTCCCGGACGACCAGATCGTCTACATGTCGACCGGGTCGCAGGGCGAGCCGATGGCCGTCCTCGCGCGCATGGCGAACCTCGAGCACCAGATCGAGATCGGCGAGGGCGACACCGTCATCCTCGCCTCCTCGCTCATCCCCGGGAACGAGAACGCCGTCTACCGGGTGATCGACGGGCTGACGAAGCTCGGCGCGAAGGTCGTGCACAAGGGCAACGCGAAGGTGCACGTCTCCGGACACGCCAGCGCCGGCGAGCTGCTCTACTGCTACAACATCCTGCGGCCGAAGAACGTGCTCCCCGTGCACGGCGAGCACCGTCACCTGTACGCCAGCGCCGACCTCGCGATCCAGACGGGTGTCCCGCCGCGGAACGTCATCCTGGGGCAGGACGGCATCGTCGTCGACCTGAAGGACGGCGAGGTCCGGGTCGCCGGCCAGCTCGACATCGGCTACGTCTACGTCGACGGTTCGACCGTGGGCGAGATCACCGACGCCGACCTCAAGGACCGTCGGGTCCTGGCAGAGGAGGGCTTCATCTCGATCTTCGCCGCGGTGGACTTCACCACCGGCCAGTGCGTGGTCGGCCCGGAGATCCAGTCGCGCGGCTTCGCCGAGGACGAGTCCGTCTTCGACGACGTCCGTCCGCAGATCGCGAAGGCGCTCGCCGAGGCAGCGGCCAACGGCACGCGGGACGCGCACGCGTTCAGCCAGGTGGTCCGGCGCACGGTGGGACGCTGGGTCAACTCGAAGCACCGCCGTCGCCCGATGATCGTCCCGGTGGTCATCGAGGCGTAGCGGTCGCTCGCGCGCCCGCACGCGCTGTCCGCCCGTGCGCCATCGGCCTGGAGGCCCGTCACACGTCCGTCACGGACGCTGCGGCGGGCCTCCGCTCGTTTGTCCCCGGGCGGGATTAGGGTCTTGCCCATGGCCGGAGGCACCAAGTCGACCACGCGCTCACGCGCGTCCTCGTCGTCGCGCACGAGCACGACGCGTGGGACGTCGCGCACCCAGGCCACGACGAAGAAGCTCCCGCCGGCCACGCAGCCGCCGGTGTTCCGCGAGCAGAACCCGCTCGTGACCGCCTGGCTCGCCATGGCGCACGGCGTGGGCGCGCTCTTCCGCGTGCTCGGCAAGGAGTCCCTCGAGAAGGACCAGCGCCGCGACGGCTTCCCGTTCCTGCTCGTCCTGCTCGCGATCGCCGGCGCGGTCGTCGAGTGGCTCAACCCGACGAGTGCGGTGTCGGTGAACCTCGACGCCTACACGTTCGGCGGGCTGTTCGGGCGACTCGCGTTCGCCCTGCCGGTCATCATGGTCGTGTTCGCCGGGTGGCTCTTCCGGCACCCCGCGTCGGTCCACGACAACACCCGCATCGGGATCGGCCTCGGCATCCTGCTCGTGTCGATCTCGTCGCTGTGCCACGTCTTCGGCGGGACCCCGAGCGCGGCCGACGGCATGCCGGCCCTCGCGGCCGCCGGCGGCGTGCTCGGCTGGGTGGTCATCGGGTGGCTCGTCACGATCGCGACCGCGTGGGTCGCCGTGCCCGTGGCCGTGGTGCTCCTGGTGCTGTCGCTCTTCATCATCACGAAGACGCCGCCGAACAAGACCGGGCGACGGCTGCACGAGCTCTACGCGTACCTCTTCGGAGCACCGGCACCGGTCGACGAGGCCGTCGAGGCCACTCCCGAGCCGGCCGTGAGGAAGCCGCGCGGCAAGGGGAAGAAGGACTCGCAGGAGTTCCAGCTGTTCGACGACCTCGGCTTCGGCGAGGACGGCGCTCCCACCGACGAAGCCGTCGAGACCGTTCCGTGGTGGCGGCGGAACAAGTCCGGGCGTGAGGAAGACCCGGCCTTCGACAGTCCCGTGCTGCCCGCTGCGGCGACCCGGGCGGCTCCCACGGCACCGCCGGCGGTCTCGCCGAACGCCGGTGCGGCCGCAGGGCTCATCGACCACACGCCGTCCGAGCCGGGGTCCGTGAACCTCAACGACTCAGTCGAGCAGGACCTCGAGCAGGCCGAACGGGCGCTCCGCGACTTCGGCGCCGAGGTGCCCGCCGCACCCGCGCCCGTGGCCGCGCCGACGGTGGGCGAGGCGACCCGTCCGGATGCCGACGTGTCCCCGGTGGTCTCCCCGAGCCTCCCGGCCGAGGACCCCGTGGACGACGTGACCGGAGCGACCGACGCGGCCGACGGCCTGTCGGCGACCGCCGACGACGAAGACCCGGACAAGCCGTACCGTCTGCCGGCGGCGACGACACTCAGCGCGGGGACCCCGTCGGTCGCGCGGAGCCAGGCGAACGACGACATCGTCGCGGCGATCACGGGCGTCCTCACCGAGTTCAAGGTCGACGCGAAGGTCACCGGGTTCTCCCGCGGGCCGACGGTCACGCGCTACGAGATCGAGCTCGGCCCCGGCGTGAAGGTCGAGCGCGTGACGGCGCTGTCGAAGAACCTGTCGTACGCGGTCGCGTCGAACGAGGTCCGCATCCTCTCGCCGATCCCGGGCAAGAGCGCGATCGGCGTCGAGATCCCGAACACCGACCGCGAGACCGTCTCGCTCGGCGACGTCCTCCGGTCGAACGCCGCGCGCAAGTCGAAGCACCCGATGACGATCGGCGTCGGCAAGGACGTCGAGGGTGGTTTCGTCGTCGCGAACCTCGCGAAGATGCCGCACCTGCTCGTCGCGGGCTCCACCGGTTCCGGCAAGTCGGTGTTCATCAACTCGATGATCACCTCGCTGCTGATGCGCGCGAAGCCGTCCGAGGTCCGCATGGTCCTCGTCGACCCGAAGCGCGTCGAACTGTCGATCTACGCCGGGGTCCCGCACCTCATCACGCCCATCATCACGAACCCGAAGAAGGCGGCCGAGGCGCTGCAGTGGGTCGTGAAGGAGATGGACATGCGGTACGACGACCTCGCGTCGTTCGGGTTCCGGCACGTCGACGACTTCAACAAGGCGATCGAGAACAACGAGATCATCCTGCCGGCCGGCAGCGAGCGGAAGCTCAAGAAGTACCCGTACCTGCTCGTCGTCGTCGACGAGCTCGCCGACCTCATGCTCGTCGCTCCCCGTGACGTCGAGGAGTCGATCGTCCGGATCACCCAGCTCGCCCGTGCCGCCGGCATCCACCTCGTGCTCGCGACGCAGCGACCCTCCGTCGACGTCATCACCGGCCTGATCAAGGCGAACGTGCCGTCCCGCGTGGCGTTCGCCGTGACGAGCGTCACCGACTCCCGGGTCATCCTCGACCAGCCCGGTGCCGACAAGCTCATCGGTCAGGGCGACGCGCTCTTCCTGCCGATGGGCTCGTCGAAGGCCCTCCGCGTGCAGGGCGCCTGGGTGCAGGAGAGCGAGGTCGCCGAGGTCGTCCAGCACGTCACCCGGCAGGCCCGACCCGAGTACCGGCAGGACGTCCAGGCCGTCGTCGAGCGCAAGGAGATCGACGCGGACATCGGCGACGACCTCGAGCTGCTGCTCGCGGCCGTGGAGCAGGTCGTCTCGACGCAGTTCGGCTCGACGTCGATGCTGCAGCGCAAGCTCCGGGTCGGCTTCGCCAAGGCCGGGCGCCTCATGGACCTCATGGAGTCGCGTGACATCGTCGGGCCGTCCGAGGGGTCGAAGGCCCGTGACGTGCTCGTCACGCCGGACCAGCTGCCGGGCGTCCTCGCGAAGCTCCGCGGTGAGGAACCACCGGCTGCCGCCGCTCCCGCTGCGTCGCCGACGGGTCCGGCGTCCCCCGGCGGAGCGTCCGCGGGCGCCGCCGTGGCGGGTGGCGCCGTCATCGGCTCCGCGGTCGAGGCCGACGACGACCGCTACGGCGACGACCCGGTGGCGGACATGACGCGCGGGTACCCTGAAGAGGACGACGGACCGGACGAGGACGCGTGGGGACTGACCGGCAGGGAGTGAGTGCGATGACGAGCACCGATCGGACGCACAGCGCGGCGCAGTTCCCCTGGCGTGGACGGCTCCTCCGGAAGGGCGACGGCCCCGCGTCCACGGCGAACGTGGCGAACATCATCACGGTCGTGCGCATCCTCATGGCACCGCTGTTCTTCGTCCTGCTCCTCGCGGACGGCGGGCAGGACACCTCCGTCCGGATCTGGGCGGCGGTCCTCTTCGTCGTGGCGATCGTCACCGACAGCGCGGACGGCATCATCGCCCGGCGACAGAATCTCGTCACCGACTTCGGGAAGCTCGTCGACCCGATCGCCGACAAGGTGCTCATCGGCGGGGCACTCGTCGCGCTCTCGATCCTCGGTGAGCTGCCCTGGTACGTGACGGTCCTCATCATGGTGCGCGAGATCGGGATCACGGTGTTCCGGTTCGCGGTGCTGTCCGACCGCGTGATCCCGGCCAGCCGCGGCGGGAAGATCAAGACCGTCCTGCAGGCCGTGGCGATCACGCTCGCCCTGTTCCCGTGGTGGCAGGTCGTCGGTGACTGGGCGCACTGGGTGAACGGCATCCTGATGACCGCGGCCTTCCTCGCGACCGTGCTCAGCGGGATCGACTACCTCTACCAGGCGTGGAAGCACAACCGGACCGCGGCGTGACGGCGGCTGCGGGCGGTCCTGCCGGAGCCGGTGCGGCGCAGGCGGCGCGGGCGGTCGTCACGGAGCTGACCGCGCGTGGCGAGACCGTCGCGGTCGCGGAGTCACTGACCGGTGGGCTCGTGGTCGCGACCCTCGTGGGGGTGCCCGGTGCCAGTGCGGTCGTGCGGGGAGGCGTCGTGGCGTACGCGACGCCGGTGAAGGCCTCGGTGCTGGGCGTCGAC
>NZ_JBPUGH010000089.1:0-14037 GCF_051548005.1 Curtobacterium flaccumfaciens
GTGTGTATCTACCGGCCGTCGGCCGCCCCGCGCGGGGGCCGACGGACAGCGGCGGCACCCGATGGGCCCGCTCCCTGTCCGGCCGGGCCGAGAAGGCACACCCCCATGCTCCAATCACGACCCACCTCGCTGATCGGCCACGCCGGTCGCTGGTACTTCCCGATCGCGTTCATCGCGCGACTGCCCTTCGCGATGATGGTCGTCGGTGTCCTGACGCTCGTCGTCGCCGCCCGCGACTCGGTGGCGCTCGGCGGGGTCAACTCGGCGTCCGTCGGCATCGGCTCCGCGATCTTCGGCCCGATGGTCGGCGCGGCTGCCGACCGGTTCGGCCAGCGCCGGGTGCTCGTCCCGGTCGGCATCGTGAACGGGGCGCTCCTCGGGGCGCTGCCCTTCGTGGTGTCGAGCGCCGCGCCCGACCTCGCCGTCCTCGCGATGTCGTTCCTCATCGGTGCGTCCGCGCCGCAGGTCGCGCCGATGTCCCGGACCCGACTGGTGGCGATCATCCGGCAGCGGATGGCGAAGGACCGGCACGAGAAGGTCCTCAGCGGCACGATGGCGTACGAGTCGGCCGCGGACGAGACCGTCTTCATCATCGGCCCGTTCCTCGTCGGGGTGCTCGCGAGCGCGATCGCCCCGTGGGTCGCCGTCGCGGGTGCGGCCGTGCTGACGTTCGTGTTCGTGACCGCGTTCGCGCTGCACCCGACCGGCAAACTCGTCGTCGCGGCGTCCGGCGCCGTCGCGCAGGCGCCGGCGCGCGAGCTCCTGCGGCCGCGTCTCGTCGTCGTGGTGCTCGGGATCCTCGGCATCGGGCTGTTCTTCGGGGCCACCCTCACCTCGCTGACCGCGTTCATGGAGTCGCACGGCGGGGCGTCGCGCGCGGGGCTCCTCTACGGCGTGATGGGCATCGGGTCGGCCGGGCTCGCGCTCGGGTCGGCGGCGTTCCCACGGCGGTTCGGACTCGGGTGGCGGTGGCTCGTGTTCGGCGTGGTCCTGCTCGCCGGTGCGGTGGCGTTCTCGCAGGCGGACTCCGTGCTCGGGGTCGCGATCGTGCTCGGCGTGATGGGGATCGGCATCGGCCCGACGCTCGTGACGCAGTACTCGCTCGGGTCCGACCGCTCCCCGGTCGGACGCTCGGCGACCACCATGACGATCCTCGGGTCGGCCGTGATCGTCGGGCAGTCGCTCGCATCGGCGGTCACGGGCGAGGTCGCCGAACGTGCCGGAGCCGCGGGGGCGATGGTGCTGCCCGCGGTGGCAGCGGCCGTGGTGGTGGTCGCGGCGGTGGGGAACCTCGTGCTGTCGCGACCTGCGCACCGGGCCTGACGGACGGGCCGCCACGGCGGTCTGCCTACTCGGTGTCGTCGTGCAGCAGCGCCTCGTGGCGGTAGTCGCCCGACCGGAGTCCGGCCCGCGCGATCATGTGCGTCGACACCGGCACCAGGGCGAGCTGGAACACCATGATCGGCAGCACGAGCCACAGCGCCGTCCACGTCCACACCGCGACGACGACCGCCGCGAGTGCGAACGCCAACCCGAGGACCTGCGGCTTCGCCATGGCGTGGAGCCGGACGAGCGGGTCGGGGAAGCGGACGATGCCCACCGCCGCGCCGAGCGACAGCACCGAGCCGAGCAGCAGCAGGGCGACGGCGATCCAGGCCCGGACCCCGGCCTCGTCGAGGAAGGTCTCGATGAGCTCGATCACTTACGTCTCCTCCTCGATCGCGTGCTCCGGCGTCGTGACGTCGGCCCCGTCGTCGGACGGGTCGGACGACGGGGTGACCGCACGCGCGACCGCGATCGTGGCGAACACGCTCGTCGCCGCGATGACCACGAGCACGGGGACCGCGGTGAGGTCGCGCCGCAGCACCATCGCGGCGGCGATGACCAGCAGGACGGTCGTCAGCACCATGTCCGAGCCGATCATCCGGTCGAGGATCGTGGGGCCCCGGACGATGCGCCCCACTGCGAGCGCGAGCGCGACGCCGAGCAGCAACAGGACGAGGGCGATGCACACCGCCATGACGACCACCGCGGCGCTCACCGGACCACCTCGGGCAGGGGTTCGGACAGCTCCGAGACGTCCTGCTTCGACCCGAGTGCGCGGATGACCATCGCCTCGATCCGGAGCGCGGTCCGGCGTTCGGCCTCGACCTGCTGGGTCCGCTCGGTGTCGAGCACGTGCAGCAGGATCCGTCGGTGTCGCAGGTCGACGTCGGCGACGTACGACCCGGGCACGAGCGAGATCGCGATGGTCGCGAGGGTGAAGGTCATCTCGGACGTGGTGTGCAGCTGGACGAGCAGGATCGAGCTCCGCCGCACCCCGCGGGGTCGGAACGCCGCCCAGGCGACCCGGAACGACGCCGCGACGACGAAGCCGCTCCAGACCAGGAGGAACCAGAGCGCGGACGGGACGGAGAACCGCGCCGACAATGGGACCGGCGGCAGCGGCAGCAGTTGGGTGACGAGGAGTGCCACCACCAGTCCGCAGAGCAGCGTGAGTGGCGTCCACGACCCCCAGAGCAGCGCCCACAGCACGGTCAGCCCGGCGACGAGCGGGACGTCGTAGCGCCACGCGACAGCGATCCGCCGCGCGTTCGTGATGCGTCGGGTGTCGCTCACCGGTCACCCCCGAGCACGGCCTGCACGTATCGGTCCGGGGACTCGAGCGACTCGGCCGCCCGCGTCGCGTAGCCGTAGAGCGGCCCCGCCACGACGGTGAGGGCGACCGACCCGAGGACCGCGACGGTCGTGACGCCGACGAGCATCCGGGGCAGGCGCGGATGTTCCGGCGCCTCGCCCGCGGTGGCCGTCGAGCGGGTGTCCGGACTGGGCCCCGGCCGTCGGTTCCGCGGCGACGCGCCAGCGGCGTCACGGCCGTGCCGGATGGGAGAGGCGGTGCCCACGTGCGCCGCGTCGGTGACGGTCGCCGAGCCTCCAGGGTGGTAAGCCTCGCCGGTCTCCTCGGACACCGTCAGGGGCGCCGGTTCCGGCGCCCGCAGGTGCGCCTGCGGTTCGGCCGTCGCAGCGTGCGGGGCGGCTGCCTCGGCGGCCGGCTTCGGCCGCCAGAAGGCGGCGTCCCAGACGCGCATGAGCGCGTACAGGGTCAGGAGGCTCGTCACGACCCCCGCGGCGATGGTGGCGTACGCGAAGGGGGAGCCGTCCTCGGCGGCGGCGCGGAACAGGCCGAGCTTGCCGATGAACCCGGAGAACGGCGGGATCCCGCCGAGGTTGAACGCCGGCACGAGGTACAGGGCGGCGAGCAACGGCGCGGCCTTGAGGAGCCCGCCGAGCGACCGTGTCGAGGTCGTCCCGCCGACGCGTTCCATCAACCCCGAGACCAGGAACAGCGTGGTCTGCACGACGATGTGGTGGACCGTGTAGAACACCGCGGCGGCCGTGCCGACGACCGACCCGAGCCCGATGCCCATCACCATGAAGCCGATGTGGCTGATGAGCGTGAAGGAGAGCAGCCGTTTCACGTCCGTCTGCGACACCGCGCCCAGCACGCCGACGACCATGGTGAGGATCGCCACCACGAGGAGCACCGTGTTGAGCTGCGGCCTCGGGAAGATGATCGTCTCGAGCCGGATGATCGCGTAGATGCCGACCTTCGTGAGGAGTCCGGCGAAGACCGCGGTGACCGGCGCCGGCGCGGTCGGGTACGAGTCGGGCAACCAGAACGCCAGCGGGAACACCGCGGCCTTGATGCCGAACCCGATGAGCAGCATGGTGTGGAGCAGGAGCTGCACGTGCTCGGGCAGGTCGGCGACGCGCTCGGAGATCTGGGCGATGTTCACCGTGCCGGTCGCGCCGTACACGAGCCCGATGGCGGCGAGGAAGATCGCGGACGCGATGAGGCTCGTCACGATGTACGTCGTGCCCGCACGGACCCGCTGCTCACTGCCACCGACGGTGATGAGCACGTACGAGGCCACGAGCAGCATCTCGAAGGCCACGTAGAGGTTGAAGAGGTCGCCGGCGATGAAGGAGTCGAGCACGCCCGCGGCGAGCACGAGGTACGTCGGGTAGAAGATCGTGACGGGCGCGTCCTCGTCGTCGTCGGCCAGCCCCTGCCCGATCGAGAACAGCAGGACGAGCAGGAGCACGCTCGCGCTCACGGTGAGGAGCAGCGCGCTCAGCCGGTCGACCACGAGCGAGATGCCGTACGGTGCCTGCCACCCGCCGACCTGCACCACGATCGTGCCGTGCCGGTCGACGAGCACCATGAGCGTCGCGGCGACCACCACGGCGACCACGAGCACGCCGACCGTGATCGCCCGCTGCGTCTTCTGGTGACGGACGAGGCCGAGCGCCGCCGCCGCACCGAGCAGCGGGACGAGCACGAGGAGGGGGACGAGCCAGGTCATCGGGTGTGCTCCTCCTGCTGGGCGGCCTCGGGGTCGGTGTCGAGCTCGGGGTCGTCGTCGCCGGGGTCGCCGTCGTCACGGTCCCGGCCGATGGCGACGTCCGCCTCGTCGACCTCGACCTCGTCCGCGCGGGACAGCTTCCACGAGCGGTGGATCAGCGCGAGGAGGAAGGCGCTCACGGCGAAGGTGATGACGATCGCCGTGAGGGCGAACGCCTGCGGGAGCGGGTCGGTGATGCCCTCTGCGGACTTCCCGATCGGCGGCTTGCCGGCCGCGCCGGACATCACGAGCAGGAGCAGGTTGAGGGCGTTGCCGAGGAGCAGGAACCCGAGCAGCATGCGCGTGAGGGAGCGCTCGAGCAGCAGGTAGACGCCGCAGGAGAACAGCACCGCCATGGCGATGACGAGGACGAGGGTGACGGTCACGTGGCGCTCCCTTCCGGGGTGGCGGCGGCGGCGTTGTGCGCGGGGTCGGACTCCGTCGTGTCGGCGATCGGCGCGCGGGAGTCCTCGAGGCGCTGGCGGTCGACCTCGGCGCCGAGGCTGCGGAGGACGTCGAGCACGAGGCCGACGACCACGAGGTAGACGCCGATGTCGAAGAACGTCGCCGTGACGAACTCGACGTGTCCGAGGACCGGGACGGTGGCCTCGACGAACTCCGAGTACAGGGCCTCCCGCCCGAAGAACAGTGGGACGAGCGCCGTGACGGCCGCGGTCGCGACACCCAGTCCGAGCAGTCGACCCGCGCGCACCGGAGCGGCCGCCCCGAGCTCGGCCGGGCCGCCCGCGAGGTACCGGGCGGCGAGCGCGATGCCGGCGACGAGCCCGCCGGCGAACCCGCCACCGGCCGCGTTGTGCCCGGCGAACAGCAGGTACACCGACAGCACGATGAGGCCGTGGAAGAGGAGCCGGACGACCACGTCGAGGAGCGCCGAGCGACCGGTCGGGATCGCCGCGCTCGTCGGCAGCCAGGCTCGGGGTTCGCCGTCGGGCCGGTGCTTGTCGCTCGTGATGCTCGAGGGGAGGTCCCGGAGCCGCGGCAGCGTGTCCTCCCGTGAGTTCACGAATATCAGGCTTGCGACGCCGGTGGCCGCGGCGACCACCACGGTCAGCTCGCCGAGGGTGTCCCAGCCACGGAGGTCGACGAGGGCGACGTTCACCACGTTGAGGCCGTGCCCGAACGAGCTCGTCAGCGCTGGCAGGTCGGGCCACAGCGGCTCGGCCGTCCGGGACGACGCGGCGACGACGACCACGACCGCGAGGGTGAGTCCGGCCAGCCCGGCGAAGAGCGCCCGCACGATCCGGAAGCGGGAGGGGTTCGCCGTCGTGATCCGCGGAGGCAGGCGACGGAGGACGAGGACGAACGCGATGAGCGTCACCGTCTCGACCACGAGCTGCGTGAGCGCGAGGTCGACCGCACCGTGCAGCACGAACAGGACCGACATGCCGTACCCGGTGACCCCGACGAGCACCGCGGCGGCGAAGCGGGTCTTCGCGGTGAGCACGGCGATCGCGGCGATGCTCATCACGACCACCACGGGGACCTGTCCCCACGAGTCCGCGAACCGGACCGAGAACGCCCACGGTCCGCCGAGGACGAGGTTCAGGATCGCCCCGGCGACGAACACCGACAGGATGACCGTCAGGTAGTAGGGGAGCGAGCCGCGCTGGAGCGCGGCGGTGAGCCCGGTCGCGGCCCGGTCGAGTCCGCGCATCACCTGACGGTAGGCGCCGGCGGCGCTCGGGGCACCCGCGAGCCGGTGCTGCAGCGCCTCGACCGGGCGCCGCACGAGGAACAGGGCGACACCACCGACGAGCGTGACCGCGGAGATCCCGAGCGCCGGTTCGAGCCCGTGCCAGAGTGCGAGGTGCGGGACCGGTGCGGAGCCGGTCGACGCGGCCGTCGCAGCCGGCTCGATGCCCTTCGCCACGAGCGGGGTGAGCACGCCGAGCGCGAGACCGGCGACGCCGAGCACCGAGGGTACGGCGCCGAGGCCGTGCAGACCGTGCGGTTCGGTCTGGGCCACGCCGGGCTTGCGGGCGAACGCGCCCCACAGGAAGCGCAGCGAGTACGCCACCGTGAGCACCGAACCGACCGTGACGCCGACGAGCGCGAACCACGTCCAACCGCTGCCGTCATCGTGCAGGGTCTCGACGAAGCCCGTGAGCACCGCCTCCTTCGCGACGAAGCCCATCGTCGGCGGAAGCCCGGCCATCGAGGCGAGCGCGAGGACCGTGACGACCACGAGCCAGGGCATCCGGCGTCCGAGGCCGCTCAGGCGGGTGAGGTCGCGGGTGCCGGTTGCGTGGTCGATCGCCCCGACGACGAGGAACAGCGTCGACTTGAACGTCGCGTGCGCCACGAGGAGCGCGACCCCGCCGAGGGCGATCGCCGGCTCGCCCCACCCGACGGCGAGGACGAGGAACCCGAGCTGGGCGACGGTCCCGTACGCGAGCAGCAGCTTGAGGTCGGTCTGTCGGAGTGCGCGGTAGCCGCCGACCACCATGCCGAGGACACCGAGCACCGTGACGGTCTCCCGCCAGCCGTCGACGAGCGCGAACGCCGGGGCGAGTCGGGCGACGAGGTAGATGCCGGCCTTCACCATCGCGGCGGCGTGGAGGTACGCGCTCACCGGGGTCGGCGCGGCCATGGCGGCGGGGAGCCAGAAGTGGAAGGGGACGATCGCGGACTTCGTCAGGGCGCCGAGCAGGACGAGGGCCACCGCCACCGGGACGAGCGCGCCGCCGGAGGCCGCCATCGTCGGGCCGTCGGTGACGATCGCGCTGAGCGAGGTCGTGCCGGCACGGACGGAGAGGAGGACGAGCCCCGCGAGCATCGCGAGACCGCCCGCCGTGGTCACCACGAGCGCCTGCATCGCCGCGGCTCGGCTGGCCCGCTTCACGGCGTCGTGGCCGATGAGCAGGTAGGAGAAGACCGTCGTGGCCTCCCACAGGATGAAGAGCACGATGACGTCGTCGGCGATGACGAGCCCGTACATCGACCCGGCGAACGCGGTCAGCACGCCCGCGAAGCGCCCGAGCCCGACCTCGCGCTCCTCGAAGTACGACGCGCAGTAGACGAGCACCAGGGCGCCGACGACGGTCACGACGAGCGCGAGTACCCACGACAGGGCGTCGACCCGCAGGCCGATCGCGAGGTCGAGCTGTGGCACCCAGGTGAACCGCTCCCGGACCCCGGGGCCGAGCGCGCGCGGCGTCTGGCCGATCGTCAGGACCGCGGCGGCAGCAGGAGCGAGCGCGGCGACGAGGAACACCCGGCGGCCGAGCCAGGGTGCGAGTGCCGGGACGACGAGGGCGAGTGCCGCGAACGCGACGAGGACGGTGACCATGGGGCACCTCCTCGGGGTCGGGCTGCAGTCCGGCTCACTGGATGCTCACAGCTTACGAAGCGTCGGATGGGCAGAACCTGTGTGCCCGGACAGCGTGCGCGGTCCCACGTGCCGGTCACGGCACCACTCTGCTCGCGTGCCGACGGGGTCGTCCGGTCAGCGCCCGTGCGCCCGGGCCGGGATCTGCGTCGCGAGCTTGCCGCCGGACACGTCGACGAGCGTCCCGGTGATGTAGGCCGCCGCGTCGCTCGCGAGGAACACGAGCAGGTCGGCGACGTCGTCGGGCCTCTCCCACCGCCGGAGCGAGAGCGTGTCGAGCAGCCGGTCCTGCTGCTCCGCCGGCATCTCGGCGAACCCGTTCATCGCCGTCGGCACCATCCCCGGCGCGTAGGCGTTCACGGTGATGCCCCACGGTCCGAGCTCCGACGCGAGCACCCGGGTGAACTGCACCACGGCCGCCTTCGACGCCGCGTAGGCAGCGCTCCCGACGCTCGGCACGATCGCCGCGAACGACGCCGCGTTGAGGATCCGACCGCGTCCGGCGGCTCTCATCACCGGGGCGACCGCCTGGCTCACGAGGAACGTGCCACCGACGTTCACGTCCATGCAGCGCCGCCAGGCATCCCAGTCCAGGTCGGCGACGAGTCCCTCGACGTTGATGCCCGCGTTGTTGACGAGCACGTCGATCGTCCCGTGCTGCTCGACGACGGCGTCGACCGCCGTCCGGACGGACTCCGGGTCGGTGACGTCGCAGACGACCTCGGTGACGCCGCGACCGGGGCGGGCTGCCGGGTCGAACCCGAGGTCGAGCGCGACCACGCGGCACCCTTCGGTGGCGAAGCGCGCGGCGATCACGGCGCCGATGCCGCGCGCGGCTCCGGTCACCACCACCACGCGGTCGGTCAGGTCGAGGTGCATCGTCGCTCCCATCGTCGGTTCCCAATAGGCATACTATTCACCCATGACGGATGCACGGGTGCTCTGGATCACCGGCGGCGGGAGCGGCATGGGGGCCGCGGTGGCGGAGCGCGCGGCGCGGGACGGGTGGACGGTGGTCCTGAGCGGACGCCGGTCCGACCGACTCGACACGGTCGCGGAGAACGTGCGTGCGGCCGGTGGCAGCGCGGACGTGATGCCCCTCGACACCGCCGACGTCGAGGCGGTCGCGGCCGCTCGGGACACGCTGCTCGCCCGGCACGGCCGGCTCGACGGACTCGTCCTCGCAGCAGGGCTGAACGCGCCGGAACGGCGGTGGGACGACCAGTCGATGGCCGACTTCCGGGCGATCGTCGACACGAACCTGACCGGCGTGGTCGCCGTCGTGGACGCCGCGCTCCCGTCGCTCCGCGCGGCCGGTGGCACGGTGGTCGTGGTGTCGTCGTACGCCGGGTGGTCCTTCCAACCCGGTGCGGGCGTCGCGTACTCGGCGTCGAAGACCGCCCTCGCCTCCGTCGTCCGGACGCTCAACCAGCAGGGCGCAGAGCACGGCGTCCGCGCCACCCACCTCTGCCCCGGCGACGTCGCGACGGACTTCCTCGACCGCCGTCCGGTCGTCCCCGACGCCGCCGCCCGCGCCGTCATGCTCCAGCCCGAGGACGTCGCTCGGGCGGTGTCCTTCGTGCTCGAGGCCCCGTCGCACGTCCGCGTCGACGAGCTCGTCATCAGCCCGGTCGCGCAGCGGTGATCTACGACCGGGTCCTCGACGAGCTCGGGTCGGCCGTCGTGCACGGCACGTTCGGCACCGAGTCGGTGAGCATCGAGGACCTCGTCGTCCGGACCGGCGCGAGCCGCAGCATCGTCCGGGAGGCGGTCCGCGTCCTCGTCGGAGCAGGACTCCTCCGCGCACGGCGGAGGGTCGGCATCGTGGCGCTCTCCGCGGACGAGTGGGACGTGCTCGACCCCCGCGTGGTCGGGTGGCGGCTCACGGGGCCCGACCGGCAGGCGGCGCTCGACGAGCTCCGCGCGCTCCGCCGCGCCGTCGAACCCGCCGCGGCAGCGGCTGCGGCAGCCGTCCGCGGTGACGTCGCCGGCCTGGAGGCACTGCTCGCCTCCGCCGACCGTCTCGCCGCCGCCACGGGTCCCGACGCCGCCGCCACGTTCCTCCAGGCCGACCGCGACCTGCACCGTCGTGTCCTCGACCGGTCCGGCAACGCGCTCTTCCGACGCCTGCACGGCGTCGTCGAGCGCGCACTCGACGAGCGCGCCGGGATCGGACCCGACGCGCACGACGTGCGCCTGCACGTCGCACTGGCCCGCGCCGTCGCCGACGGCGACCCCACGGCGGCCCGGTCGGCGATGCAGGAGATCGTCGACCGGACGTGACCACGCGGCCGGTGCGATGCTGGCCGTACCACCCACGCGAAGGAGCGTCATGGAGTTCACCGAGCTCGTCCCCGACCCGACCGCCGTCGAGCGGATCGCCACCGGGAGCACCTGGGCCGAGGGGCCGTGCTGGGTCCCCGCGACCAGGACCCTGCGGTGGTCGGACATCCCGGGCGACCGCATCCTGCAGTGGCACGCGGACACCGGGGAGGTCGACACGTACGCCGAGGCGGTCGAGTTCACGAACGGACGGTTCCTCGACCGCGACGGCTCGGTGGTGCAGTGCTCCCACGGGCTCCGCCGGGTCGAGCGCGACCGGGACGGGGTCGTGACGCCGGTCGTCGACGCCTGGGGCGGCGTCCGGCTGAACTCGCCGAACGACGTCGTCGTCGCGCGGGACGGCAGCGTGTGGTTCACGGACCCGGCCTACGGCATCACCCAGCCCCGCGAGGGGTACCCCGGGGTCCGCGAGTACGGCGACCACTGGGTGTTCCGCTGCGGGCCGGACGGCTCGGGCCTCCGTCCGGTCGTCACCGACGTCGACGAGCCGAACGGCCTCGCGTTCTCACCGGACGAGCGGGTGCTGTACGTCGCGAGTTCCTCGGGCGACCTCCCGGTGATCCGCGCGTACGACGTGGACGTCGACGACGTCGGTGTCCGCGTGAAGAACGGGCGCGACTTCGGACGGCTCGGGGCGGACGAGGGCATCCCCGACGGCATCCGCGTCGACGTGCACGGCAACGTCTGGTCCTCGTCGCACCAGGGCGTGGTCGTGTTCGACCCGGCCGGCGAGCGGCTCGGGACGATCCCCGTGCCCGAGGTGGTGTCGAACCTCTGCTTCGGCGGGGACGACGGGAGCGACCTGTTCCTCACCGCCACGACGTCGATCTACCGGGTGCGGACCGCTGTGGGGGACGCCGCCGCGCACTGAGCAGCTTCCGCTGACTGATACTGCTGTGTAGAATATCATTGCAGTCGTCAGTCGAACGAGGGAGCACCCGTGACGAAGCACGTGGCGATCATCGGTACCAGGGGGTACCCGTCCTACTACGGCGGGTTCGAGACCGCGGTCCGACAGGTCGCACCGGCACTCGCCGACGCCGGATGGGACGTCACGGTGTACGGGCGCCCGGGTCAGGAGCGCACGGACGACCCGGCACTCGACCCGCGCATCACCCGTCGGACCACCAGGGGCCTCGAGTCCCGATCGCTCTCCACGCTGACCTACGGGCTGACGGCGGTCCTCGACACGATCCGCCGTCGCCCCGACGTCGCCCTCGTCATGAACTGCGCGAACGGCTACTGGTTGCCGTTGCTCCGGCTCGCCGGCATCCCGACCGTGGTCAACGTCGACGGCATCGAGTGGGAGCGGGCGAAGTGGGGGCGGTTCGCGAAGGCGGTCTTCAAGACCGGCGCCCGCTTCACCGCGTGGACCGCTGATCGTCTCGTGTTCGACGCCGACGCCATCGGCACCTACTGGCGCCGGATGTTCGAGCGGGACGGCGTCGTGATCCCCTACGGCGGGACCGAGGCCCCGGCGCTGCCGCTCCGACCGGAGGACGAGCACCTCGCCGGCACGCCGTACGCGCTCGTCGTCGCCCGGTTCGTGCCGGAGAACACCGTCCCCGAGTTCCTGCTCGCCGCCGAACGGATCGCGGAGCACCACCCCGTGGTGATCGTCGGCTCCACCGGGTACGGCGGCGAGCTCGACCAGCACGCCCGACTGCTCGCCGACGCGCACCCGAACGTGCACTGGCTCGGCCACGTCGCCGACGACGAACGGCTGTTCGCCCTGTGGCAGCACGCCGGCGCGTACTTCCACGGGCACAGCGTCGGCGGGACGAACCCCGCCCTCGTGCAGGCCATGCACCTCGGCGCCCCCACCGTCGCACGGGACACCGTCTACAACCGCGAGGTGCTCGCCGGCACCGGCACCGCGTTCGTGCAGCCGGAAGCCGACGCGATCGCGGACGCGGTCCTCGCGCTGCTGGCGGACCGGCCCGAGCAGGGGCGTCTCCGGGATGCGGTCCGCGAGCGGGCGCGGGAGCACTACACGTGGCGCCGGGTCTGCGACGCGTACGAGCGTGCGCTGGCCGAGCAGGCGCGCGACCCCCGGACCCGGGGCCCGGTCGCTGCCGTATCCTGAGCCGGCCATGCAGTGCGACTACTTCGACCGCGGGGTGTGCCGATCGTGCACGCTCATGGGTCAGCCCTACGCCGACCAGGTCCTCGACAAGGAGATCCGGACGCGCGAGCTGCTCCACGACGCGGTCGAGGCAGCGGGCGGGCCGGGGGTGGTGGAGTGGCTGCCGGCGATCACCAGTCCGGAGTCCGGCTACCGGAACAAGGCGAAGATGGTCGTCGGGGGATCGGTCCAGCACCCCACGGTCGGCATCCTCGACCACCGGCAGCGCGGCGTGGACCTCCGGCACTGCGGCATCTGCACGCCGGGCATCCAGCGGGCGCTGCCGGTCCTCGCGCAGTTCATCGCCGACGCGGGGCTGATCCCGTACGACGTGGCCGCCCGGCGCGGTGAGCTCAAGTTCGTGCTCGTGACGGAGTCGCCCGACGGCGAGCTCATGGTCCGGTTCGTGCTGCGCTCCGAGGGGCAGCTGCCGCGGTTGCGCGAGCACCTCGACGCGCTGCGCACCGTGCTGCCGGAGGCGGTGGTCGTCACCGCGAACCTGCTCCCCGAGCACAAGGCCGTGACCGAGGGCGATCGCGAGGTGGTGCTGACCGCGCAGGAGACGCTGTCCATGCGGACGGGCCCGGTCACGATGCACCTCCGCCCGCAGAGCTTCTTCCAGACGAACACCGTCGTCGCCGCACAGCTCTACGCCCAGGCGACGGCGTGGATCGACGAGGTGTCGCCCGCGAGCCTCTGGGACCTGTACTGCGGCGTCGGAGGGTTCGCCCTCCACGCGGCGCGTCCCGGGCGCACGGTGACGGGCATCGAGACCAGCCGCGAGGCCGTCCGTTCAGCGGGTCAGTCCGCTCGCGAGGCCGGGCTGACGGACGTCCGGTTCGCCGCCGACGACGCCACCGAGCACGCCCTGCGCGCACGTTCGAGCGCGGTGCCGGAACTCGTGGT
Organism: Curtobacterium flaccumfaciens; assembly: GCF_051548005.1. Lineage (GTDB taxonomy): Bacteria > Actinomycetota > Actinomycetes > Actinomycetales > Microbacteriaceae > Curtobacterium. The sequence continues at coordinate 13,130 of NZ_JBPUGH010000089.1, forward strand.
GGTCAACCCGCCGCGTCGGGGCATCGGTGCGACGCTCGCCGACTGGCTCGAGGCGTCGACCGTCGGCCACGTCGTGTACTCGAGCTGCAACCCGGTCACCCTGGCGAAGGACCTGGCCCGCATGCCGTCCCTCCGGCTCGGGCGCGTCCGGGTGCTCGACATGTTCCCGCAGACCGGCCACCTCGAAGCGGTGACCCTGCTCTCGCGGCGGTGATCCGAGCCTCCAGGCCGGTTTTCCCAGGGAATTGCCAAGTGGGCCGTGTGGGGGACATGGCTTCCTGCGGTAGGACGGCGATCGTCACGTACAGGAAGTACCGCGGGGTACATAGCATCATCGGGTAGAACCCATTGTCTCGGTTTGATAACGGTGCGGAGTTTCCTATGGTGGCCCACCGAGGTGCCACCGGCGCGAGACCACTGCCCCCGGTGGCGCACCCCACAACGTGACCGCGGACGGTCGGGGTGGGCAGTGGACAGCCGGATCTCCCGGCGCGTGACCCCGGTGGAGCAATCACATGAAGAAGCTTTCCCGTACCCGCACCATCGTCGGTGGCCTCGCCTTCGCAGGCATCGCTGCGACGGGTGTCGGTCTCGCGGCGGCGCCCGCGAACGCAGCGTCCGGTTCGACCTGGGACGCGCTCGCACAGTGCGAGTCCGGCGGCAACTGGGCGATCAACACCGGCAACGGCTACTACGGCGGCCTCCAGTTCAACCTCGGCACCTGGCAAGCGAACGGTGGCTCGGGCAACCCGGCCTCCGCGAGCCGGTCGGCGCAGATCGCCGTCGCCGAGCGCGTCCTCGCATCCCAGGGTTGGGGTGCATGGCCCGCGTGCTCCGCGAAGCTCGGCCTGAGCGGCACCGCCGGTGCGGCCCCGCAGGCGGCAGCGCCGGCGGCGACCCCGCAGCAG